>JALWZH010000103.1 GCA_027002815.1 Thermoproteales archaeon
TACGCCGTCCTGGGGGACCCCCTCGGAGAGGACCCAGCATGCGTATACACGCCGCGCGGGAGGGCCGCATAGGCACCAACGTTATATTTGGGTTCCCCCGGACAGACGTGAGGGCGCCTCTCCTGAGGGCTGGCGGGGAAAGGCCCACCAAAGTCCTGAGGGACCTGCTCCGCGGCGATGGGGCCGTCATGGTGCCCGGCGTGTTCAACGCCGTGACCGCGATGCTGGCCGAGAGGATGGGGTTTAGGGCCCTCTACCTATCGGGGGCGGCCCTGACAGCGAGCATGGGTCTCCCGGACCTAGGCCTAGTCACGTTGGACGAGGTGGCCAGGGCCGTCACGTACATCGCCAGGGCCGTCTCCACGCCCCTCATAGTGGACGTGGACACTGGGTTCGGCGAGGCGCTGAACGTGGTGCGGACGGTGAGGGAGCTTGAGGCGGCTGGCGCTGCCGCCGTGCAGATAGAGGACCAGGTGCTCCCCAAGAAGTGCGGTCACCTTGCCGGTAAACAGTTGGTGCCTGCCGAGGACATGGCGAAGAAGGTGAGGGCCGCGGCGGAGGCGCGTAGGGACCCCGACTTCGTGATCGTTGCGAGGACCGACGCGCGTGGGGTGACGGGGCTGGACGACGCCGTGTGGAGGGCGCAGCTGTACCTCGAGGCTGGGGCCGACGTGATCTTCCCGGAGGCCCTCGAGTCGCTTGACGAGTTCGCCGAGTTCGCCAGGAGGGTACGCGCGCCGCTCCTGGCCAACATGACGGAGTTCGGCCGCAGCCCCCTCATACCCGCCGCCAGGCTCGGGGAGCTCGGGTACAGGCTGGTCATATACCCCGTCACCCTACTCAGAGTGGCGCTCGGCGCCATGAGGAGGGCCCTGAGGACCCTCATGGAGGTGGGCACACAGGAGCCGCTGCTCGGCGAGATGATGACGAGGGGGGAGCTCTACGAGCTGATAGCGTACCACGACTACGAGGAGTTCGACAGGCGGGTCTCGGAGGAGGTGGACGGAATGGTGAGGCGCGTCACTCGGCACCGATACCAATGACCTCGTCCATGGCCCTCTCGACGAGCCTCCGCACCCTCCTGCTGAACCTCCTCGTGTTCCGGAGCGTCTCCACCACGTTGACTATTATGCCGTACTGGTGGTTGTACTCCCCCGTGGCCCCCCTGCCGTGCCTAATCACCACTGCCCCGTCCCACTGTAGGAGCACGAGCACCTGGAGCACGTCCAGGTAGTTTATAGCGCCGTTCACGTCCATTGGTGGGAGCCTCGCGCTGCGGCGCCCCCGCCTATTGGAAAAGTATATGCCCGTCACGAAGGAGCCCAGGGAGACCAGGTCCCTCACTATGGCCTTGAAGGACGGCGCGTTGACCGGGTCGTAGACCAGCCTGGCGGCGCGGGGGTGCAGGGCCTGGCCTAGGCGGTACACCGTGGCAGGGTCCCTGAGGGGGCCCAGGCCGTAGAGCCACGCCACCGACACGCCGCTCGCGGAGGCCTCCTCGTAGACGTCGGCCATCAGGTCCACGTGGGCGGGGGGCTCCACCACTATGCGGTCCACATCTAGGTAGTCGGCGAGCTGCACGTACCGCTCCGCGTCCTCCCTCCTGGCCGGGGCAGGCAGCACGAGGCTGCGCGGCGCGTAGTCCTCCAGCTCCACGGCCATCCCAACTACAGAGGCCCAGCGACGTCTCGCTACGTACCTCCGTACGTCCAGCTCCACTGGCATTCTCAGGTACTGGAGCTGTGCAGGGTCCCCAGTCGGCCTCCAGTAGGCGAGGAACTCCACGCGGATACGCGGCGGCGCCCTTATATCCTTTTTGCGGGCCCTCGAGGCGCGCGGCGCAGCCCCCCGATTTAGCCCCTTTGGCAAGCCCCCTACCAGTCGTACAGGCTCCGGGACGCTGCGGAGAGCCGCCTCTATGGGGACACGTCCGAAAAGGCCGTGAGGCCACCGAGTAGAGGCGCAGTCCTGTCGGCTACGGATTAGGGGAACAACGTGGGTTGTCGCCCATGGACTACATGGACTGGTCGGCTTGGCTTAATGCGGCCGCGTCCCCCGTCAGCCCTCAGGCGGACTTGACGACGCTCACTATGAACTGGGGTATGTCCAACTTTCCGTAGAAGTACACTAGTAACACCCTGGCTATGTGGCGCATCAGCACCATAAGCGTGTTGCGCCTTATGCCCAGGTCAGCGGCAGCCGCCTTCCACGGCTTTGCCTGTAGGACCTTGCTTATGAGCGCTAACTCGTACAGGGTGGGGAAGTGGGGCCTCGCGTCCGACGACCTGAAGAAGTATGTCCGCGCTAGTTCGAACATGGCGTCCGTCACGTTCTCATAGGTCATGGGCCCCCAGCCGTAGGACACCAACCTATCTATCTGGGCCTTGGAGAGGTCAGGCGTCTCGCCCTCCCTTATGGGGTAGCCGAAGTCCCATAGCAGGTAGTATATCGTCTCGGGCTCCACGTCGTTGTAGGGGCCCATGAGCGAGAGGAGGAGCCTCCGCCTGAACTCCCTGTTGGAGTACACCACGGCGTCGCGCGCGGCCTCGCCTATGGGCTTCACGAACAGGGCGCTGTACTCGCCGCTGGTTGGGTTGCGCTCAGGCGACAGGTGTACCGGCATGAACCCGTTGCGGACCCAGAACCTGACCAGCCTCGGGCTGACCCCGAAGCCCGTCCCGACCCACTCGAGGCCGAGCTCGGCGGCCTCCTCCACTATGTGGGCCAGTATGGTGGTGCCGAGCCCCCTGTCCTGCAGCTCGGGGTGGGTCGCTATGCGCACTATCCTCCAGCCCCTCAGCCTTGCGAACGAGTCGACCCGCCAGTACTTGACGACCCTGTCCGGTATTATATTGCCGGGCAACTTCACGCCGCGCACCACCATGTCTATCGTAGCGTCGTCGAGGCCCCCCTCCTCGGCAAGCTCCACCGCCACCACTATCTTGCCGTTTTCCAGGGCCAGGGCCCTCACCGTGTGGTGCGGCGCATCTAGGAGCATGCCGAGGTCGTCCGGCTCGTTCCTGTAGTGGGCCTGCACGTATATGCCGAAGAACTGCCTCAGCCTCTCGTCGTCCGCGTAGAAGTCCTCCCCGGGCCTCACGTACGTGAGCCTCCCCTCGGAGACCAGCTTCAGGTCCTCCTCGCCTATCCTCGCGGGCTCAGCGTCGAGGAGAAACGTGTCGAAGAGCCAGCGCTCCACTGGGTCGTTAGGGGCGTACCTTATGGGCTCCTCCATCTCGTACTCCGCCACGTCGGTGTCCCGGGACTCCCTGAGGTACCTCAGGAACCTCACAGAGAAGCCCCTTCCGGCCCCCTCATAGCCGTGTACAGTGGTGGAGAACACGATCCTGTTGAACCTTTCATGGATGGCGTACAGTATGGGCAACGGTATGCTCGACGCCTCGTCCACAGCCACGATGTCCGCCCTCTCCCTCTTGGTGGCCTGGTAGGGCGAGATGTAGTCCACGTATATGCCCTTGGCCTTTACGCTCCTCACTGCGCCCCCCTCCCTATGCACCTCGACCCTGTACCCCAAGGCCTTGAGGCCGCGTACGACGAATTCGAGGAGCGTGGCCACGTGGTTGTACTCCATTGCGGTTACCACTATCTGGGCCGATGCCTTGAGCTTCCTCAGCCTATGGGCGAGCGCGGCCAGGCCCAGGCCAACAGCGGCGGACTTCCCCCTGCCCCTGTCCGCCGTGATGACGAGCGCCTTCTTGCGGTGGCCCGGCTTCTCGTAGAGCTCCTCCATCAGCCTAAGGACGTTGACCTGGTCCTGTGTGGCCGCCATGGAGTATATCTTCTGGGGGAACACGGTCACGTTGGGGGGGCGAGGCGCCCTGGCGACGTACTTGGCGGCCTGTCCGTCCCCCGGCGCCCTGAGGATCTCCCCGCCCTCCGACAGGACCACGATGCCCTCGTGTTCGAGGAGCTTCCGCCAGAACCTCTCCTTGAGCCTGTGTTTCACGTCGTTGGGACTGTACTGAGGGACGAGCAGCGACTGCTGGAACTTCGTGAGTCTGCCCCTCCACACGTCCAGGGGGGGCACCAGGACCACGTATATGCCGCCCCCCCTCACTATGCCGCCCAGCCTCCCCACATCGTTGGGCTTCAGGTCGTTGTGCAGGTCCAGCACGGCGAAGTCTAGCGTCACGCCGAGCAGCTGCTCGGTGTCCTTATACGGCCTGTACTCTATGTCCATGTCCAGGGACCTGACGCAGTCCCTCACGTAGTTCTGGCGCCTATTAGCGTCTGGGTACTCCGGCTGGAACACGTACACCCCGCCGACCCTCTCCCCCCTCACCTCCCTGAAGAGGCCAAGTACCTCGCACGTCCTGGCGCTGGACGCCTTGTCGTCCAAGCCTACTATTACTATCATCCTCCTGTGCCTGGCCTCCACGGCGCGCTCCAGCTCCCTCCTCACGACGCTGAACACAAGTGGTAACAAGGCCAGGTAAATTAATCCAGTGGGTCGACGCACGGCCCACAATTCGCGCTTCGCGTCTTTTCCATCCTTAAAACTACGTAAAATATGTAGGAAAATATTTTAAAATATACATAAACATGGGGCTATGAAACAGTCGGCGCTCCTCGTCGCAGTGGCGATAATAGCGTTGCTGATAGGTATAGGCGTCGGGTACGCCATAGGTGGCGGGGGAGGGGCCGTTGAGACCGTTACCACCACCGTCGCGGGCGCCGGAACCGTCACGGTGACAGAGACTGTTACTGCTGCAGCCCCTGCCGAGGGGGAGCCCGAGTACGTGTTCTACTACGTGTCGCATGGAGGTCCGGGCGACC
This sequence comes from Thermoproteales archaeon, assembly GCA_027002815.1. GTDB lineage: Archaea > Thermoproteota > Thermoprotei > Thermoproteales > Thermoproteaceae > WANN01. The sequence continues at coordinate 4,798 of JALWZH010000103.1, forward strand.
CCTGGTGGGCCCCAGTCATCAAGGGTGCCCAGGACGCCGCTGACCTGCTCGGCGTGAAGGTCGTGTACCTAGGCCCCCAGAAGTTCTCCATCCAGGAGCTCGTTAACCTTGTGGAGAGCGCCATAGCTGCGAGGCCCGACGGCATGATAGTGACCATAACGTCGTACGAGGCCCTTGACGAGCCGCTGAGGAGGGCCATAGGCCAGGGCATCCCTGTGCTGGCGGTCAACGTGCCGGATCCAAGGCCAAGGGGCGAGAGGATTCCCTACCTAGGGTACGTGGGGCAGGACGAGTACCAGGCGGGGTACGAGCTGGCCCGGGCAGCTGTGGAGCAGTTCCAGAAGGCCACTGGTAGGATGCCGAGGGTCGGCGTCATAGGCATACACGAGGTGGGGCATGTGGGGCTGGAGCTGAGGGCCAAGGGCATACAGGACTACTTCACGGAGATCGGGCTCCCGGCGCCGGAGAAGCTGGACATAACTCCCGACCCCACCAAGGCCGTGGAGGTGCTCAGGGCATACCTCACGAGGAACCCAGACGTCGAGATAATATTCACCCTGGGCCCCCTGGGGGCTCACCCAGCGATGGACCTAATAGCCGAGGAGGGGCTCAAGGGCAAGGTCTACGTGGCCACGGTTGACCTAAGCGACAAGATACTGCAGGGCATCAAGGACGGGACGGTGCTCGTGGCCATAAGCCAGCAGCCCTACGCCCAGGGCTTCCTCCCTGTCGTGTACATGTACCTGTACGTCAAGTACGGCGTGTTGCCGCCTGAGCACGTGCCCACCGGGCCGACCCCGGTTACCAGGGAGACCATAGGCGACGTGGAGAGGCAGATCAAGACCACAGGCGGGGCGTAAACAACCCATGCTCCCTTTTTTCCTCCTCCGCTACAGGGAATTTGGGGTCCTCATAAGCGTCCTAGCCATAGCCGGGGCCTTCTCGGCTCTGTCCCCACGCTTCGCGACTCTCGATACCGCGTCAAGCGTACTAACCATAACGGCTGAGGTCGGCGTAGTGACCATCGGGGTGGCCTTCCTCATGATAGCCGGCGAATTCGACCTGTCCGTGGGGTCCGTCTTCGCGGTGTCGGGCACCCTGCTCGCGTACCTCGTCGCTATGGGCGTGCCCGAGTACGCCGCTGCGGCGCTGGTCCTATCTGCGGCCGCCGCCATAGGGCTGGCCAACGGCCTCATCACCATAAGGACCGGCATACCGTCCTTCATAGTGACCCTGGGCATGGCCCTGTTCCTGAGGGGGCTCCTCTACGCGGCCACTGGAGGGTTCCCGGTGTCCTACAAGGGGGAGGTCCTCCCGGTGGTGTTCGCAGAGAGGGTGGGCGACTTCCGCGTGTCTGGGATATGGTTCCTCGCCGTGGCAATACTATTCTACTTTCTCCTCCACAGGTCCGTGTTCGGCAACTGGGTCTACGCCACTGGGGGCAACAGGCACGCCGCCAAGGCCATGGGGGTGGAAATAGAGAGGGTGAAACTCGTCGCGTTCATGTTGTCGGCCCTGATGGCCGGGCTTGGGGGCATCATGTACGTGTCTAGGTTCAAGATAGTCGAGCCGGTAGTGGGGCTGGACCTGCCCCTGGAGGCCATAGCTGCCGCGGTCATAGGCGGCTGTTCCCTGATGGGCGGCATAGGCAGCATAATCGGCGCCGCGCTTGGCGCGGCCCTCGTGGGGATGACCAGGGTCGGCCTGGTGCTGGTGGGGGCCCCCGCGTACTGGTACATCACATTCATAGGAATCATACTCATAATCGCGGCCATAATAAACACGCGGCTGAGCAGGTATGCCTGAGCCCCTGCTATACGCCAAGGACATACACAAGTCCTTCGGCCCCGTCGCGGCGCTGAGGGGGGTCACCATGGCCGTGGGGAGGGGCGAGGTCGTGGGCCTGCTTGGGGACAACGGTGCCGGCAAGTCCACCCTGGCCAAGATACTGGTGGGGCTCTACAGGCCGGACAGGGGAGAACTCTACTTCGAGGGGCGGCGGGTCAACTTCAGGTCGCCCAGGGACGCGCGGATGCACGGCATAGAAATAGTGTACCAGGACCTGGCCCTAGTCGAGGACCTGCCCATATACCGCAACCTTTTCCTTGGGCGTGAGCCGAGGAGGGCACTGGGCATGTTGGATATAGAGGCCATGAAGAGGGAGGCGGAGAAGCTGCTCAGGGAGATAGGCATAAACGTGAGGAGGCCCGACGACATAGTGAGGCGCCTTTCGGGCGGCGAGAGGCAGGCAATAGCCATTGCGAGGGCCGTCAAGTTCGGGGCGAAGCTCGTCATACTGGACGAGCCCACGGCCGCCCTGTCGGTCAAGGAGACCGAGTTCGTGCTTGACTACATAGGCAGGCTGAGGGACAGGGGAATCTCGGTCATATTCATCACCCACAACATCTTCCACGTGTACGCAGTGGCGGACCGCTTCGTGATACTTGAACATGGGTCCAAGATAGCGGACCTCGAGAAGAGGTGTGTGGAGAGGCCCGAAACCATTGTGGACATTATAGCGCAGAGGCTTAGGCCGGACCAGGTGGGCTGCTAGGCCTGCTCGCCCATACTCCTCGCGGCCTCCCCATAGTACTCGCCTACAAGCCGCGCAATGGTCCCCACCAGGTCCCTGAGCTCCCCCTTGGAACGCCTCTGCCCCACCGCGGCCACGCTGGCCATGTCATGGCCGCCCGCAGCCCAGCCCAGCCTAGCGGCAACGTACTTGACGAGGCCGCCTATGGGCACGCCGCGGGACCTAGCCACCAGGCGCGTCACGTCGCTGCCGCTCTTCAGGACCATGGCTATGTCGCAGCCCAGGCCCAGGAGGGCCCTCGCGGCGCTGGACTCGTAGGACCCCACGTAGCTTATGCAGAGCAGCCTGCCGCCCACCCTGAACGCCCGCATCCTCATGGCAGCCTTCACGTGGGCTATCCTCTCAGGGCCGCTGGGCTCGTCCTCCTGGGCGAGGGCCGCCACGTCGCCCAGCCTGGCGCCGATGAGCCCCAGGAGGTAGGAGGTGAGGCCCAGCGTCCTCGGCGAGGCCCTCATGAGCTTCCCGGTGTCCTCCAGTATCCCCAGGGCCAGGAACAGGGCCGTATCCGCCGCGGGGCGGACCCCGCCCTCCATGAGCAGCTCCACCACTATCTCGCTGCAGCTGGGATACAGCTTCCGTATGGCCAGGTCGGCCGCCGCGGTCAGGCGCTCGTCCGGGTGCGAGTGGTGATCCACCACCACGAGCGGCCTCCCCAATGGGACCCCGCCCAGCTGTGCGGCGCCGCCCACGTCGACCAGCACTGTGGGCCTCTCCGCGGCGCTGGCAGCGCATGCCAGTGCATGGCCTACGCGTGCGGCGACGTTGCGGACCCTGGCAGAGGCGCCTTCCGGACATACGACCGTTGGGGACAGGCCCCACGACCTGAGGAGGTCGGCGACCCCCAGGGCCGACCCGTACGAGTCCAGGTCAGCGTTTCGGTGGGTCACCACGTTGACCTCCCTGTAGGGAAGCAACAAGCCTCTTAGCCTCCTCAACATTGCCGATACTTTTGCCCGCCTTTATAAGCTCGACAAGCGTGTCCGCGACCCTGATCCCATACGCCGAGGCGTCGTCCACTGCCGTCCTCAGCTCGGCGTCGGGAACCATGACGTCGGCCTCCACATGCACCTCGACGTCTATGGAGTCCCCCATGAAGACCACCTCGACGTCGGCTCCGAGGAGTCCCCTACCGAGGCGCCTGACCAGGAAGTCCGCCACGGCCTGGGAGACCACGTCTATAATCAGCCGTTTGTCCCGCGGCGACAGTGGGCTAGCCACCTCCCTTGGCCAACTCTCCGCCGGTGCCTCCCCTGAGCCTTGCGAGCTCCCGGTTTATCTCGTCCCTCAGCTTCTCGAGCTGCTCGCGCAGCATGGACTCCTGCTTGGAGAGGGTCTTTATATGCAGTTCCAACAACTCCTTCCTGTCCTTGAGCTCCTGGAGCGCCTCGTCCCTGTTTGTCAGCACCAGGAACACCCCAATGTTCTTATACACCTTCACGTCGGAGGCCATTTTCTCGAGCTCAGATATGGCCCTCTCCACCTCGCGCAGCTCGGCCTCGTACTGTTGCTTCCTCAACAACACGCCCTGGAGCTGGTTCTGGACCTGCTGGAGCCTGTTGACCGCCTCCTGGAGCGATGGGGGCACGCTCATACGATGGGTGTGTTGATGTACTTTATAAATTATTGTGCATGTGGGCCTACGGCTCAGACGCAGCGCAGTCCCCTGGCAGCACAGTGCTCCCTGAACTCGGCCGCGTCGCGTGCCATGTGGATATTGTTGAAGAGCACGTACAGGACCTCGACGCCCCACCTCTCCGCCACGTCCAACAGCCTGTCGAAGTCGCCCCGAGTATACTTGTACCCGTAGTTGGCCTCGCCGGGGCCCACGCCGTGTAGCCTCACGTACTGCACCTCCCGCACAGCCATGGGCTCCCTCCTGAAGGGGTCCACCACGTGTATCACCCCCAGGTCGAACGTCCTCCTGAGTATGTCAGGCCTCTCGAAGGAGCGGCCTCTGGGCTCCCATCCCACCATGTACCCGCTCCCCATGACGGACCTGAAGAAGTCGGGGACCCCCTCGTGCGGCGTGAACGTCGGCGGGGTCTGGAATATGTAGAACCTCGGCGCTAGGGGCCTTGTCAGCTCGATGAATCTCCCCCATAGCCTCATGTTGGCCTCCGTGGGCATCAACCCGCCTATCTGGCCGCTTGGGGCGTCCGGGGGACTCCTCATCCTCCTCCAGGTGGGGGAATTGGGGCCGTGTGTGAACACTTGCCAGGCCTTCACCGAGAATATGTGCCCGGGCTCAGCCCTCCTGGCGACCGCGCCTATCCTGTCGCGTGAAGGCTCGTAGAACGTGTCCTGCAGCTCGTGCACCTTGAAGCGGTCAAGGTACCTCGAGGAACATATGCCTACCAGCACCTCGCCGGCAGGCCCCATCACTGTTCCAGGACTGCTTCGTCCCCCTCTATGCGGACCCCTATCCTCCTAAGGGGTTCGCCGGTCAGTTCTGGGGTGAGCGAGCGGCCGGTCCTAATGTCGAACCGGCCGTAGTGACATATACATACCAGCGTGTCCCCCTCCACGGCCCCGTTAAGCGAGAAGTTGCAGTTGGCGTGTGGGCACTGGTCCACGAACGCGTGGACCTCGCCGCCCAGTTTGACCAGCACAGCGTTGAGTTCCGGCACAGGGTAGATCTCGCCCTCCGCCAGGTCGCCTATGCGTACCCTCACGGGCATGTGCGTGCACCGACGCAACTATTTTAGGTTTGGGGGGAAACCTTTATATTTAGCTGTATATATATTGGTATGCTGGCCAGGGTGAGGACCTACATAACGTCCAAGGCCCTGATCATAGCGCCGTACATCAACGTCAAGTGCTTCGCGTTGAGGACCATAGGCCTGGTCACAGGGAGAAACGAGGTTTATACGGGGCGTTGCACCAAGGTGAGGTAGCCCTACTCCTCTGCGTTGAGCGCCTGTTCGAAGGACTTCGGGTCCTCCCTGATGGACTGCTCCACTAGATCAACGGGCACTGGGTCTGTGAACAGCACCTTGACGCCGTTGGACGTGAAGTAGTAGAAGCTGGTCTGGCAGGCCCCCCCAGCTATGACCACGTCGACGTCGGGCAGCACCTTCTCCCTGAGGAACGCGTATTTCTGGACGCCGTGCATGCCGTGGGCGTGGTGATGGCCATGGTGATGGTGGTGATGGCCGGCGTCTAGGTCCGGCACGTTTCCCAGCGGGTTTTCCCTCACTTCCAGCAGCTTGAGCTGGCCGCCCTCATACTCGTAGATCCTAAACGTTTCTGAATGTGCGAAGTGCCCTGGAAATATGAGGCCGTCCTTCGTGGACGCGATCGCCACCTTCATGTCACTTTTCATGTCGTCTCTCATATTTAACTGGAGGCCCTTGGAAGCCCATGCGCATGTTCGACCCGCTCGAATGGGAATACGTGATGGCGCTTGCAAGGGGGGCGCTGCCCTGGCTAGGCTACCAGCGCGATGGGGAAGCCGCCGCCGTCGCCTCTGCGGTGTGCGGCCACGGCATCACGGCCCTCGCCAGGTACGACTGGTCCCGCCCCGCCGTCTACATGCCTCCGTTCACGAGGCTGGTAGAGGGCACAGTGGTGGTGGCAGTGGAGGGGTACACGGCGGGGAGACTGGCATCCATGGGGGTGCGGCCTCACGTGGTGGTTACAGACCTCGACTTTGAGCCCGGCAATGTGGCGCTAGGCGAGGTGGCCGTGGTGCACTGCCACGGCGATAACGTGGATGCCGTGAGGAGGATCGCCCCTACAATACCGAGGCGCGTCATGACGGTCCAGACGTGGCCGCGGCCCTGCACATACAACGTGGCCGGGTTCACGGATGGGGACAGAGCGCTGTACCTGGCCCTCTACATGGGGGCCGAGGGGGCGACCGTGAGCGGCTTCTACCCATGGCTCACGGTGAAGAGGGACGACGAGACCAAGAGGAGGAAGCTGATGGTGGCCAGGCACCTCATAGCTAGGCTCGGTAGGTACATGGACCTCGACTTCGTGTAGTCAGCCAAGGACGCGCCGCTCATCGCATCGTCCCGGGCACGAACTCATCACAGTCATGTTTAAACCCAGGAAAATTAAGCCTCATGGCAGCATACGTGGGCAAGGTGCGCGTTGGTCCAGGCGACCCCGTGAGGGTCATGGCGGTCCTCAACCTGTCCCCAGAGTCGTTCTACAGCGGCTCGGTGGTGAGCCCCGACAAGGCCGTCGAAAGGGCGTTTGAGCTGGCGGAGGGCGGCGCCGACATCATAGATGTGGGGGCCATGTCCACCGCCCCGTACAGGGACGCGTGGGTGCCCCCGGAGAAGGAGGCCGAGCGCCTCCTCCCGGCGCTTAAAGAACTTGCGGCGACGCTCGACGTCCCCATAACCGTGGACACCTATAGGCCCGCCATAGCCGAGAAGGCCCTCAGGCTGGGCGCCGCCGGTATAAACGACGTGACGGGGCTCAAGCTGTACCCGGAGACGTGTAGGGTGGTCAGGGACCACGGCGCCTCGATCGTGCTTATGGCCAGGGAAAGGGCCCCACGCCCGGGGGTGGACCCCGTGGCCAGGGTCGTGGACGCGCTGAGGGAGAGCCTCTACATTGCCCTCTCATGCGGCGTGGACGAGGACAGGATAGTGGTGGACCCAGGCATAGGGTTCCCGGTGCTCCCGCCGGGCGACATACCCCACACAGTGACTGGCGAGCATCGACATGGGGACCCAGAGTGGCCCTGGTGGAGGTGGGACACGTACATCATCGCCAACCTGCGCCGGCTGGGGGTACTGGGGAGGCCCATACTGGTGGGCGTGTCCCGGAAGAGCTTCGTCAGGCGAATAGTCGGCGTCCCGTCCCCCGAGGAGGCCCTCCACGGGTCCATAGCCGCAGAGGCCATAGCCGTGCTCATGGGGGCCCACGCCGTTAGGACACACAACCCGAGGGAGACGCTCCAGGCCGTCAGGATGGCAGAGGCCGTAAGGGGATTCACGTCCGTGGATCATCCCCTCCCATAGAGCCCCCTGTTGTAGGGCAGGCGGGGGACCAGCGCCATTGCCACCGCGGCAAGGTTCAGGTCGTAGCGCCTTACCCTGCCCCGAGTCAACACGCCCACAAGCCCCTCCCTGCGGCCCACGGCCCGCCTGCCGAGGAACTCGTCGGCCACGGCGCCGAGCTCCCTCCCCCCAAGGACCTGGCCCAGGAACACGTCGGGTCACCCACGTCCATGGCCCAAGTATCCACTATCCTGAAGGGGCCCCATGGACACGCCTGCCAGGTTCCCTCCATACGGGAACGGAAAAAACGGTTAGGTTCCGCCGGCAATGGCCTTTATGGCCTCCCATTCCGGCACCTTCAACGTGTTGTGGGGGTCCCGCAGCTGTTCTGGGATGCGCGTCGCGTACCTTGCCGGTGTCCTGACGGTTTCCCGCGGTGCTTGGCCGTGGGGCCTGTCCCAGTAATGCTTAGCGTACCACGACGGTGGGGCTGGGCCCCACGCGTGGTCCTCCGCGCCGCGGAATATCAACGCGGCGAGGACGCTTACCGGTGAAATGCGCTTGTTACGGTTCGGGACGCTCCTCCTCGCGTACACGTGGCCCCACGGCCTTCACGTGGGTGCCCGCATGCCAGGAAGTGCCCCGCCGTGCCGGCGAAGAATTTCCCGCCGCCCCACTCTACCTCGCCGGGGAGACGGGGCTGTGCCGCTTGGGATTTCCGTGCCTGTGGTGGGGCCGCGTCCCAGTGCTGTGGGAGGTAGTTGAAATGCGGCAGTGGCTTATAAGGCGCCGCACCATACTTGGTGTGGGGCGCATAGACATGCCCGTCGAGGTGCCCGTAGAGGGGAGGCTCCCCGACGCGCTGCCCCATGTGCGGCACAGGCTGGAACTAGCGGCGTCCCGCTGGGACGCCCACATCGCGGAGCTACGCCAGCTAGTGGACAGGGTGGAGGCCCACGTCAACGAGAGGGGATGGAGGTGGGAACTCGGACCCATACGTGAACTGATCAGCAGTGTAGAGGTGAAGGGCCGTGAACGGATACGCCTGGCGTTGAGGCGTTTCGACGAGCTGAGGCCAGTAAAGACAGGGAAGACGACGATGTGGCTAGCGTGGAGGGGAGAGGGGATACTGTCAGTGCATTGGCCCAATGATGGGCATAGTTTCGTGGCGAAGCTGAGGCTGAACGGCCTGTCCACAACGGCCGTCCTGGGCAGAGGCGCGCTGGCGGTGAAGGAGCGGCGCTTGTATTGGCTGGGGTGGAGGGCCAGCGACGCGGCGAGGAGCAATGATAACCATCCTACGATGGGCACCACGGACCTTGCCCAGATATTCGCATGGGCCCCGGCTGTGCCGGGGAGGATGCGGATACGTGCTGAGTATGTCAACCTAACGTTGGAGGGCCCGCACGTGTACTGGTGGGCCAAGGCGCTGGGCCACGTGGAAAGGGTGGGGGACAAGACGGCAGTGCTTGGCAAGGCCTTCTCGTCCCCGTTGTCCGCCTTGGGGCACGTGCTCGGCGATGGTTCACCGCAAGTGAGGAAGAGGGGGAGACGCGTGTTGGTTGTTACCGCCAGCGGCAAGGCGCTGGACGTTATAGTTAGGGCGTTGGAGGGTGTCATGGGGGTGATCGGTGTGAGGGGCAGGGTGTGGGTCGACCATAGGCATGGGTACGCCGTGGTTTTGGGTTTGGCGGCTAGGCGCATGGCTGGCTGGATGATAGACAACACACCGTTCCCATTGCACGGGTTGTTGGACGTGGCGCGTTTCGGCAAGTGGGAACGCCTCAAGATTGTCGCTGAGCCCCCGCGCGAGGCACCGGCCATACTGGTGGACGGGTACAGGTGGGGACTATACCTAGACTCAAGGGGTCTGCGTGCTAAGACTCGCATGGCTGGGGCTACCAAAGTTGTTATGGGGCTCGGCCTTTCGCCACGTGTGTGTGGCAGGGAGCGCCGCGCCTATCTGTCCAACACCGACACGTGGAGGCTGATAGGATGGGCGGCTGAGAGGGACCCCACCCTACTGGACCGTCTGGAGGCCTACCTAAGGCGCTGGCTAGACACCAAGAAGGCCCAGGTAGCAGAAAAGGAGTTAAGGAAACTAGACCAACTCAGAGGGCAACAGTAACCCCCCCATTTTTTCCTATCATGGGACCAGTCCCTTCCTAGTAGCCGCGTTATTCAAGAGGGACAAGTTCTGGGTCGGCTGTCGGCAACACTACGTCGATGTTACCGCCAAACCGCTTGGCTCAACACACTTTTGGGCACTCACCAGTTACGGACACCAGGAAGTGTCCAGGTCCCACGTGTATCCATATTGAGTAGCGGAAGCGGGATGCCCGCCTCTAGAAAATGTCTCCAGTGCTGGCTATGGTGAAGGAGCGCCCAGTACAATGGCCCGACGAAGAGGGCCAGTAATGGTATACACGCCAGGCTTCATGACCATGGTCCCGGGGCCCAACTCCGCGCCGCAGTTAGGGCATCTGGGGGACGCCCTGCGCTACAGCTTGCCCGCAATACTGCCAATGGCCCGCCTTAACCTGTAAACGGGCGTGGGGGCCGTCCCGCCTGGGCCTCCCCGCGGAATCTACTGGAACCCCAGTCCAACGCCGACGGTGACTTTCCCGTTTCTATCGCCTATGACGGCTATAGTCACGTCGAGGTGCCTTCCCCCCACCTCGACGACGCCCGCCTCGAGCCCAACGCCATGTTCGGCCCCCGCCACAGTCGACAAGGCGTGACTTGCCCTGGCCAGCGCTCCCGTAAACACGTTCCCCACGCCAATGGGCTGGCCGGGCAACGTTGGCGGTGCCCCCACGGCCACTGTCGTGGCCCTAAGGCCGAACATGGCGTATGCGGCGGCGACGGCCCTCACCTTATTGGGGTTCCTAGTCCCCACAGCGACGAGCATGTGGGGACGCTTGGCGCCGTTTATTAACCATGTGCCGCTCGGCGCCGAGGCGCGTGCCCGGCAGATTAATATTGTTGTGGCTGGCTGGTCCCATGGATGAGGTCGCCGAGGCGTTTGAGGAGGCTAGGCGTGTGAGGAGGGAGCGCGCTGACTGGGGATACATAGAGTCTCTTCCCCCAAGGCTAAGGGCCGCGCTGAAGTACTATGTGGAGACAGGCGACATATACGTGGCCTCGCGCATCGCCGGGCTAACGGTGGACGAGTTCAACGAGCTGCGCGTGAAGGCCCGTGTCCCAAGCGTCACGTGAGGCCATAGCCGACACATCCTTCTTG
>JALWZH010000104.1 GCA_027002815.1 Thermoproteales archaeon
ACCCTCACAGGCACGGGAGGCCCCATGGTGAGCTTCACGTACAGCGCGGAGAGGTGCTGGGCCAGGTTTATCTTTCTTGACACCTCGGATGCCACCGCAGCTATGTTCTCGGCTACCTGTAGGGGCTCCATAACCTCGGAACCGACACGGGTCTTCACGCTAGGCTCGGCCCTCATCCTCACCCTAACGCTTCTTCTGAGCCTATCCACAACGCTCCTCACATCGGTGTTGGGGGGGACCACCTCCGGCATCTTGCCTCTTGGGCCGAAAATGGGCCCAATAACGCGGCCGAGCAAGGGCATGAGGTCCGGAGTAGTTATGAAGAAGTCGTACGTCTTGGCGAGCTTCCTCATCTGCCTCTTGTTCCCAGCTAGGGCATCGATCTGCTCCCTGTTGATTATCTGGTCCACGCCGGCCTCTTTAGCCGCAAGCTCAAACGCCCCGTGGGCAAAGGCCGCTATCTTGGCTGGCTTATTGGGTATAGGATTGGGAAGAGGCACGGCCATGTTTATCCTGTTCTCTGGTTTCTGGAGGTCTATGCCCCTAAGCACCATTATCACCTCCACACTCTGCACGAACCTCCGTCTCTTCGCCTTCCTAATAGCGTCCTCCACGGCTGTGGCCAGCACGTCCACCTTCAGGCTCATGCCCCCGACACCATACCCTCATATTTCTTTATCGTCTCGTCGTATGCGCCGCTGTCTATCAGCCTAATCACCTCATCGGCGCTTTTGCCGTCCACAGTTACGCCTAGGGTCTTACAAGTGCTTACGACCTGTTTTAGCGCCGATTTGAAGCTCTTCGACTTCAATTCTGGGTACTTCACGACTGTTATCTCGGCCAAAGTTTCCAGGGATATGTCCCCTATTATTTCTTTGGTGGATGCGTGGCTCCCCATGGGTTTGCCTACGGCCCTAAGTATCATCTCGCCAATGGACGGGGTCTGCACAACCACGTTTATGCGTCCGTTAGACACTTCTACCTCGATCCCAGCAAGCCCGAACTTGCCGTACTTTTTAACGTACTCCTGCACTTCCTTGAGCAGCTCGTCGGGGTTCAGGCCCAAACTATTGGCTTGTTCGCGGAACTGGGGCGACGCCACCGGCTTCCCTCCCTGTAAAGGCACCCTGAGTATATGCCTAGGCATATCAACCTGGCCGGGCACCTTTTTTATTAATTTAAGTCCCCCATTGGGGCCGGCCATGTGCTCCAAGCGCCGTTCATGCGGTCCCACGGCGCATAGCAAACTATGAGAAAAACTTAAAGGCGAACACTATTATTGCTGACGCAATGACCGTAATGGAGGCTGTATACACCCGCCAGAAACCGTATCCTAAGAGGAAGGTCAAGATGCTTAATGAGCTGATCGACCTGCTGAAGAACAACAGGTACATTCTCGTGTTCGACCTTCACGGCGTCCCCGCCAGGATACTCCACGAATATAGGTACAGGCTCAGACGTGTTGGGGCCTCCATGAAGGTCGCCAAGAACACGCTTCTGTTTCTAGCTATGCAAAAGGCGTACGGCGAGGTGCCTGAGGAGGTTGCCGGCGTTCTGAGGGGCGAGATAGGACTCATATTCACGAACAGGAACCCATTTGAGGTCTACAAGTACATAGAGCTGAACAAGGTGAGACGCGACGCGAGGCCAGGGGACCTGGCCGAGTTCGACATTGTGGTGCCCGCCGGTCCCACCAACCTTGGTCCTGGGCCCATTCTAAGCAGGTTTGGGAAGCTCCGCATCCCTACTAGGGTCCAGGACGGGAAGATTTGGATAGTCAAAGACTCGGTGGTCGTCAAGGCGGGCCAACAAGTGTCTCCGGAGGCTGCGGAGATACTTAGGGCGGTGGGCATACAGCCCATGTTCGAGGGGCTCAGAATAATGTGGCTTATAGTCGACGGCAAGCGTGTGGTGCCCGGCTCCGAATTGGAGCTAGACCCAGTCAAATACAGGTCCTCGCTGGAGGAGGCTGCCCGTCACGCGGTAAACCTGGCCGTGAATTCGGCGTTGCCGGTGCCCGAGACGTTGAGTATGGCCCTCTCGATGGCCCACATGCGGGCGATAAACCTAGCCGTCAACGCGAACATAGTAACGCCGGAAACAGCGAAGTTCGTGTTGGTGAAGGCCGTGTCGATGGCACACGTCCTGGCGAGTCTGATCGCCCCCAAGGCCCCGGAACTGGGATTGGAGGTCCAAGCGCCTCAGCCGGTACAGGAAGCGCGGCCACAGGAGGAGGCTCAACCGGCCGAGGAGGAAGAGGAGAAGGCGGAGGAGGAGGTGGGGACAGGCCTGTCAAGCCTTTTCGGTTGAACGCATCGGCTAGCCCGTGTCCCGAGACTGCGGTCCGACAAACAGTAACGTATTTTTTCGGTTGTCCCAACCATATAAATGGAACAGCTCTCCACGCGGCTCTTCAGGTCTTTGGGCTTTCACAGGAAGCGTTGCCCGTACTGCGGCAAATACTTCTGGACGTTGAACCCGGAACAGGAAAACTGCGGTGACCAGCCATGTACCCCATATGGATTCATTGGGAACAGTCCTGTAAGGCGGGGTATGGGGAGCGTTGCAGAGGCCAGGGAGAGGTTCCTCTCGTTCTTTGAACGTAATGGCCATGCCAGGGTTAGGCGCTACCCTGTAGTGGCTAGGTGGCGCGACGACGTGTTCCTCGTAGGTGCATCAATATACGATTTCCAGCCGTGGGTGACTAATGGGACTGTTCCCCCTCCAGCCAACCCCCTGACCATTTCCCAACCGTCCATAAGGCTTACAGACGTGGATAAGGTGGGGAGGAGCGGTAGACATTTGACTGGGTTCGAGATGATGGCGCACCACGCGTTTAACTATCCCGACAAGTACGTGTATTGGGTTGACGAGACGGTTGAGTATGCCTATCGGTTCTTCGTGGAAGAACTGGGGATAGACCCCATGGAGCTGACGTTTAAGGAGAACATATGGGAGGGGGGTGGAAATGCGGGGGAGTCCTTCGAGGTGCTTGTGAGGGGCCTAGAGGTCGCGACGCTGGTGTTCATGCATTATGAGGTGAAGGACGGGAAATACTTGGAGCTCCCCCTTAAGATAGTGGACACGGGATATGGACTTGAAAGGATATACTGGCTAGCAAGTGGAGCTCCCACTGTCTACGAGGCTGTGTTTTCCGGCTTCCTGAGTGATGTCAGAAGGCTCGCCGGCGTTCCCCAGCCGGACCCACACCTCTTGGGGAAGGCCGCGACGTTCTTCGGCCAGCTCGATCCGGAAGTGGCGTCGTTTGAAAAAGCGTACGCCGCGGTGGCTGAAAGGGTGGGTATGGACGTAGAGGAGTTCAAGCGTGAGGTGAGGCCGCACGAAATCCTCTACATGTTGGCGGACCATACGAGGACCGTCTCCTGGATGCTGGCCGACGGCGTGGTCCCCTCCAATACGGGCGTGGGGTATTTGGCAAGGCTACTGTTGAGGCGGGCCCTGCGCGGCCTCCACGGCCTTGGCGTGGAGATGCCGCTCCGCGAGCTCTTCGACGTTCACTTGAGGCACCTACGCCACGATTTCCCGGAGGTTTGGGACGCCAGGGACCTCATACTGGAACTTGTGGAGATGGAGGAGAGGAAATTCCGTGAAATAGTAAGATCTGCTCCAAACATAGTTGAGAGGGCCGTGAAGGAAAGGGCCAAGAAGGTCGGCGCCAGGTCCATAGACGCTGAGACGCTGGTCGAGCTTTACGATAGCCATGGGATACCCCCCGAAATAGTTGGCGAGGTGTGTAGGGGTATGGGGATACACGTGGAGATCCCCGACGACTTCTACACGATGTTGGCCGCGCGCCATCAGAAGCCTAAGGAGGCCCAGGACCGCGGAAAGATAGAGGTTGATCTGTCCAGGGTCAAGGATCTGCCTAAGACTGTGGAGCTGTTCTATGAGGACCAGTACCTTAGGTCCTTCACGGCACGGGTTATTGACGTAATTGACGGCAAGTATGTTGTGCTGGACGCCACGGCGTTTTACCCCGAGGGCGGCGGCCAGCCTGCCGATACCGGTCGCCTGGAATGGGACGGCGGATCGGCCAAGGTGGTTGACGTGCAGAGGGTGGGCCATGTAATTGTCCATAGAGTCGAGGGCGGATTTCCCCCCGTCGGGATCATGGTGAGGGGGACAATAGACTGGGAGAGGCGCCTTGGCCTCATGAGGATGCACACGGGGACTCACATGGTGCTCCAAAGCGCGCGTAGGGTGTTGGGGAGACATATTTGGCAGGCCGGTGCCCAGAAGGACATACCCACGACGCGCCTAGACGTTACGCATTTCAGGCACCTTGAAAGGGGCGAGGTAAGGAAGCTGGAGAGGATCGCGAACGACGCCGTTATGAGGAACCTCCCCGTCAGGACAACCTTCATGCCGAGAAACGTGGCGGAGTCCCTCTACGGATTTACCATTTATCAAGGCGGCGTGGTCCCCGCCCGCGACATTAGGATCGTGAGCATAGGCTATTCCGACGAGAACTTCGACGTGCAGGCATGTGGGGGCACACATACGTTCACTACGGGCGAGATAGGCCTCGTGAAGATTGTCAAAGCGGAAAAGATCGCCGATGGGGTCGTGAGACTACACTACACCACGGGGACACACCTCATAGATTATGTGAATAGCCTGGAAGACGTACTGGACGAGGTCTCGTCCCTTCTAGGCACTTCCAGGGAGACTGTACAGAAAGCAGTTAAAAAGCTCATAGGGGAAAACAAGGAGTACGTCA
>JALWZH010000105.1:0-853 GCA_027002815.1 Thermoproteales archaeon
AGGTGGGCCCTCGCAGCCTCAGCCCTATGCCGAGCCGCCTGACGGCGGTGGGGTCCCGGGTCGCGAGGTACATCCTCCCGTCCCTGTAGTACAGGCCGTTGGCCGCCTCGACGAGCCTGGCAGCATGGACGGCGAACTCGGCCGGGGACATGGAGTCCACGTCGCGGGCCACCGACACGACCTCGTACAGCGGGTAGGCCCTTCCCCCGAAGTACAGGCCCCTCCCATCCACCTGGACGGGCACATGGTTGGGGGCCAGGAACCTCGCGGCCACGACGCCCAGGGCAGCCGGCACCGCCAGGACCGGCGATATCAGGGCCAGACCGGCCAACAGCGGTATTGAGGCCTGCCAGGGGATCATGGCGTAAAGATATGCCTGACGAAAAATTCCAGCGGGCAAAAAGGGGGGGTTATTGTACGGTGACCGGCGTGGGGCCGAACACCTTGACGTTGCTGCCCGTCACCACTAGCCACCTGACCCTGATGTTGCTTGGCATGGTGGCGCAGTCCCTGAACGATGCGGACTCGCCGGCGTCTAGGGCGAGACCCGTGCGGGACGTTATGTTGGTCCAGTCGGCGGTCGGGGTGGTCAGGTCGTCATACTGGGACACGATCCCGTCGACCCTCCCCGACACGACGGCAGCCGTATAGTACAGGCATACCTGGCTTCCCTCCTCCAGGGCGCGGACATCCCTGAAGTCCACCTTGACGTCGCCAAGCGCCGACTGGGTCGCCCCCATGACCGCCATGGAAACCAACACGGCCACGGCTATCGTGACGCCCAGCAGTATCGCCACGCCGATCACCGAGACGCCCGTATACGTGTGCATGTTGGGCAGGCCACGCCCAACCG
>JALWZH010000105.1:863-4726 GCA_027002815.1 Thermoproteales archaeon
ACGTAGGCATGGCCAACACCGTTAGCCGTGGTGCGGCCGGTAGGAAGGCCCATGCGGCCGACGCGGCGACCGCGGCAGCTGCCTGGGCCACCTCCCCGGCCGGCGGTATGGCCAGCGTCGTCCCGTACTGGCCGGCCGAGGCGGCCAGTCCGGCTATTGGGGCCAGCTGGGCGTGGGCCCAGAGCAGCATGGCCGCCATCCCTACCCCTAGCGCGTACGCCATGCCCGCCACCATCCTGGCCCTCCCCATGTAGGGCCCAATCACCTCGTTCACGAGGCGGTCGTAGTAGCCGGCGGCCACGTCCAGCGCCTCGGCCCCATAGTCCCCGACCCGCAGGAGGAGCACGCCGACAAGGTAGGGGTCGGATCTAACCGGTTTTTCCTTGCCCAGCAGCGCGTGTGCGAGGGGCGAGCGGAGGCGGGCCAACGCCACGTGGACCGGCTCATGTACCCTAAGCGCCTCGAGGGCGGCCCGTGCCACCAGGGGAATGTCCCTTATGTACCGCTCAACGCGGCGGTACCCCCGCCACGTGTAGGCGAAGGGGACGGACGCCACCGCTAAGGCGGCTCCCGGCCAGCCCAGCACGGTTGCGGCGACTGCGCCCGCGATGCCGGCCAGGAGGGCCGGGAGGGGCGGGAGGGGGTAGAGGGGCGGTGACGTGGCCCACATGGCCCCGTATATGGCGACGGCGGCCAGGGGCGCGGCCCATCCCGCCGCTATGTTCCCCATGGCCATGCCTATGAGGGGCAGCATGTATACGACGGGGACCGCCTCGATGAGGTCGAGGTACATGCGTAGCCTCGAGTCCAGCCTGGCCGCCTGCCTGGCGTGGATTTCCCCCGAGGCGGCCCTGGCCACTGGGACCGCGGGGGGCCCGTGCCCCGTCTGGGCCTCCACCACCTCGCCGTACGCGCCGAGCACGCGGAGGGTGTCCGACCCGTACTCCTCGCCCGCCCTCCTCATGGCCGCGGCCGGGGCCAGCGATGCGGCGGCCGCCCAGAGACGCCTCTTCCCCCTGAAGGCCGTTGCCAGGACCCTAGCCGCCTCGGCCACGCTCCCCACGAGGAGGCCCAGCACAACGCCGGCCAGAAACACAGCCCTGTCCTCGTCCCGGGCAGACCACTCCCTGACGAGGCCCAACCTGGGAATTCTCGGCGGTGACATGGGAGGGGAAAATTCGGCTAGGATTTCCAAGCGTTAACGGCGAAAATAATATGCCTCCGCTGTGGCCTTACAGTGCTGGGGGTATATGTGACAGACAGTGGACAGGTACCACATGCCGAGGTTCGTCAGCCTGTAGCTGTCATCCGCTTCCCCGAGTAATCCTACCCTCACTAGGATTTCGAGGGTTCCCCTAGACCTGTCGACGTGTAGGAGGAAGAGGTGGAACGCCCTCAACACCTCGGGGTCCTTGAGCCTGTCCACCAGCGCGTAGGACCACTGGTCCGTGGGCTCCCATCCCCATTCCCTGAGCATGTCGAGTCCCGGGTTGGCCCTGGCCCCATTCCTAACGCCTTCCGCCACGGCAGAGAACACGTAGGCGGCCGCGAGGGGCGTCTTGACTGGGTTGGCCAGGTAAAGGAGGTGGGAGGCGCTGGGCCTCGCCGCCACTATATGTAGGGCGACGGGTATCCCAGCCACCGGCGCAGCCGCCGCGTCCGTCCTAGACGCGTATATCTGCGCATCGCCTATCCTCAGCCCCACCGACCTGGCGGGCGGGGGGTCCGGGGACAGGGCCACGATGTCCGCGTCTATGGCCCTCCCAGAAAAGAAGAAGTGCATCAGGTACCGCGGCATCGGGACCGGCGGGACCAGCATTATGCGTCCGGATATCACGAGCCAGCCCCTCGGGGAGTACAGGTGGGACACCATGGCCCACCGTTTTGAGGGCCGCATTTCCATGCCGCTGGGATACTAGCCACTTTCCCGGCCCCAGACCGGAGATCGCGGTCTAAACTCACGCAGACCAGCGCCTCCGCACCAGCGGCAACCCGTTCCTCTGCGCAGGAGAACCCAGACGGGACGAACGTCCACCGACCATGGCCGAATCCGTAGGACACTGGGCTGAAACATGTCGACAGGTGAATTGTTCTGCGATCATCAACGTCGCCATGGCCAACACGGACGTTCGCCACAACGCCCCCCGTGGAGTAGGATTGTTCAGGCCAGGTAAGGGCACGCTTTACCTGGGTTTCTTAAATAACTTATAGCGAAAACATTTCATATATCCCAGGTAAAGCGTGCCCTTACCTGGCCTTCGGTACCCCTTTCACGGGGCAATGTGGGGATGGTGCGTGGGCTGTTCCTGCGTCGTACTTTGGACGGCCCAGACTATATGGCTCGATTATGCTTTTGGTCTCTGTCCTTTTTCCATGGCGCGTAAGTTGCTGCGGGGACTGTTGGCTACCGGTAAGACGATTGAGGTGAGGGGGCCCAGCGGCTCGGGGAAGACCACGTTTCTAAAGGCTCTGGCCGTGGCCGCAGTCGACATGGGCATGTCGTTTCTGTGGTTGGATGTTAAGGGGGAGGCTCCGCCACGTAGGTTGGCCTTTCCCTGGGAATGGGTTAGGGATAGGCTTGAGGAGGCAGTCCAATTTACGGCTCCCACCTATAGGCCGGGCCTTGCGTTACTGGCCGCCGAGGCTAGGGACATGGGATTGGCCGAGTTCGTGAGGCGGCTTAGGGCTAGGGACGAGGCCGCTCGTTGGCTTTTGGCCAGGCTACGCATGTTGGACGGCCACATCTGTCCGGGGCCCGTCGAGTGGCCTCCCTACACGGCCGCGGTGCTGCGCGGTGTGAGGGGACTACTGTTGTTGGGGCTTGTCCACGTATCCCTGCCGAGGTTGAGGCGACTGGTGTTTGTGGATGATCTGTCGCCCTTGGCTGCGGAGGGGAACAGGCACATGGTGGAGGCCTTCCTACAGTTGGCAAGGGCCCATGGGCCAGCCGTCGTGGCGGTGCACGACTACCCGGCGAGGCCGGAGGAGCACATGAGGCCCCTGGTCCTCGCCCCGGCGGAGGGCGCGGCGGCCGACCTGCACAGATACGCCAAGCCGGGCAGATACGTGGTGCTGCTCGGCGGGAGTAAGTGGGGCGAGGTCAAGGCCCGCGACGTCCACGCCGAGGCCCAGAAATTCGGCGGGGTACCATTCACGGACGCGACGTGCTTAGGAAACGTCGACGTGGACTATCACCCCCACCGCAACTCCGATAGCCGCTTCGACGTGTGCGGGCAGATCAGGAAAAAGCTCGACGAACTGGAGAGGAGGATCGCACGCCTCGAGCAGGAACTGGACCGGTAACGCCCCCTTTTTTCCATAACCCCCAACCCGATATGGAGGTCACAGCTCCGTTATTACGCCCAGCGATGCCTTATACATGTCCCAAGAAGCGTTGCTGTTGTCCGTTGGGGGTCTCTGGACGGCCGTGTACGTGCTGTCGTCGGTGTTGAGGGGGAGGTGGTCGTTGGGGCCCCTCCTACCATTCGCCGTGCTCTACGCTGCGTACTGGGCCCTAGAGGCGTACGGGGTTCCCAGGGTTAACCCCACCCGGGCCCTCGCCGACGCGCTCAACTGCGCGATCGGGGGGCGAAGCCTACTCGCCGACCTGCAGGCGGCCCAACACGTGGCCTACGCCATTGCCCGCGCCGCGTCGCCCGGCTCGACCGCCATGGCCGTGGGCTGGGCCGCTGGTCAGGCCCTCCTGGACCTCGCGGGCAGCGTCAACGACGCGGTCATAGGCTACGCTGCGAGCGCCACGGCCATGACCGCCGTGCTCACCGGCACGGCAACGCTGAAGCTCCTGGCCCTCGCCGCCCTCCTCGCCATGCCACTGTACCCGTCGAGGGCCAGGAGCTTCAGCG
>JALWZH010000106.1 GCA_027002815.1 Thermoproteales archaeon
TCCCCCGCCACAGCCCCAGTACGCCATGCAGTGCCCCAACTGCCGTTACCCGTTGAGGGGCACCGAGGCGGTTTGCCCCAACTGCGGGTACAGGTTGAGGTAGTTTGACCGGATACGGCAAACCCAGCCTTTTTTCTCTCCTTCCCATGGGCGTGGCATGGGTCGGTTGTCTCAGGTGCTCGGGATATTGGCCGGTAGGAAGCCCCCGGTCCCTAGGCCCACGGACATCGCGTACGAGAAGCTGGAGGTTAGGCCGCGGACCGCCATGGCAATGGTGATGGTGGGCGTGGTACTCTTGGCCGTGGCCGTTGCAGCGTCAGCGGTGATGTTCGGCGGGGTCAACAGCGCCGAGGCCCTGGTATCGCTGTTGTTCGACCAGTCCACCAGCATGGCCCCATACGTAGCGGCCTTCCTGGCATCCCTGGTGCCCCCACTCCTCGTCTTGGCGTGGGTACTGAGGACGGACAAGTACGAGCCCGAGCCCAAGTACCTGATAATTGCCATGTTCGGGGTTGGCGCGGCCATGTCCGCGTTTGCCAGCCCCATAGTGGTGTTCTCGGATGCCTCCCTCACGCCCCTCCTGGCCCCCATCATGTATGAGGTCCTCAAGGTGGCCGGCCTGACCATGCTGTTCACATCCAGGTACGTCAAGGAGGTGAACGACCACCTGGACGGGTTCGTGTACGGCGCCGCCGTGGGCGCCGGGTTCGCAGTGGTCAACAGCGCCGTGGCCTTCCTGAACGCGTATCTGACGCCCGACGTGGCTAGGGGCCTGTCCCTCTTCGGCGTGCCGGTGGCCGGCCTCGTGGCGTCCCAAGCGCTTACGTCCACGTTCCACATACTGTCCACGGGCCTCGCCGGTTTCTGGCTTGGATATGTAAGGGTGGCCGAGAACGGCGTCTCGGGACGCGACATGGGCCCAGCCCTGGTGATAGCCCTGGCTGTGGGCTACCTCTCCACGCTGCCCACCATGCTCGACGCGACGATGAGCGTGGCCGTTAGGGCCGTCCTGGCCACTTACTTCCTCTTCGCGGCGGGCCGGCTCCTTCGGGCGGCCCTGATGGACGAGGTGGCGTGGGGATACGCTGCCGGCAGGGCGCCGGTGGAGGCTTGACCCCAAATCTTAAACGGGCTGTTTTTCGGTTGGCGTCGGTTTTGGCGCGGCCTTCACGAGCTCTATGAGGCGGGGTATGATCTCCTTGTAGTCGCCCACAACCCCATAGTCGACGTACCTGAATATGGGCGCGTTCCTGTCCGTGTTTATGGCTATTATGACCTTGGACTCAAGCATTCCCACTATGTGCTGTACGGCCCCGCTGACGCCGACGCCTATGTAGACCCGCGGCCTGATCGTCTTGCCCGTCTGCCCCACCTGGCGCGTGTGTGGGGCCCATCCGGCGCGGACCGCCATGAGCGACGCCCCTATGGTGCCGTTCAGGGCCCTTGCAAGCTCCACGAGCAGGTGGAACCCGTCCGCCGACCCGAGGCCCCTGCCGCCTACGACCACTACGTCTGCCTTCTCCACTGGGGGAAGGTCCGCTACGTCCCTCTCCACCTTCCTCTCGACGGCTACAAGCCTCATCCTCCCGTCCTGGACGTCGACGCGCTCCGATATCACTTCGCCCCGCCTTGTGGGATCCCTAGACGGCTTTGGGAAGACGCCGGGCCTAACGCTGGCCATCTGGGGCCTCCTCTGGGGGCACCTTATGCCCGCCAGCACGTTGCCGCCGAAGGTCGGGCGTATGGCTATGAGGTCCCTACTCGCCTTGTCTATCTCGAGTTCCGTGCAGTCTGCCGTGATGCCCGTCTTCAGCGTGTTGGCTATGTACGCGGCCAGCTCCCTCCCCCTCTTCGTGCCCCCGATAAGCACTATCTCGGGCCTGTACTTGTCCAGCACTTGGGCTATGGCCATGGAGTAGCGGACCGGGTTGTAGGTCTCCAGCCCCTCCCCCACTATCCTGATCACCCGATCTGCGCCGGTCTCTACCAGTTCCCTTGCCATGGCGTCTGTCCCGCCTATAATTATGGCGGCGACCTCGGCCCCGTCCAGGTCCACGGCAAGTTGCCTCGCCTTGCCTATGAGTTCTAGGGAGACGTCCTTCAGGGAGTTCCCATCGTGCTCGGCATACACATATACGCCTCTATACTCCTCCCTCCTTATCTCCGGCCACTCGGGACATATGTTCTGCTGGCTCATACCACCCCAACCTCCCTCAGCTTTGCCGCGAGCCACCTGGCCGCCTCGTCGGGAGGCCCCTCGAAAAGCTCGCCCTTCCTCTGCGGCAGCTTGGCCTCGAACACCTTGGCCACTATAGTGGGGGACCCCCTCAGCCCGACGCACTCTGCCGGCAGGCCCAGGTCCGAGTTGGAGAACGTCTTGACTCGTCCCTTGGCCTCCAGCTTCCTCACGAGGGATATGTCCCTGGGCACTTGGGACCCCTTCTGCACCGAGACGAGGACAGGCATATCAATCTCATAGGTCTCTATGAGGCCCTCGTCCTCCAGGTACCTCCTCACTAGGAGGGACCGCCCGTTGACCTCGGCGTCTATGGCGTAATATATGTATGGTATCCCTAGCCAGCTGGCCACCTGGGCGCCGACGTGGGCAGTAGTGCTGTCGGTGGTCTCCTCACCGGCCACCACCACGTCGAAGTCCGGCGCGAACTTTTCTATGGCCTTGGCCAGGGTGTACGCGGTGGCCAGGGTGTCCGCCCCAGCATACACCCTGTCACTCACCAGTACGGCCTCGTCGACGCCCATCCCCATGAGCGACTCCAGCGCGTCCTTGCCGGCGGGCGGGGCCATGGACAGGGCCATGACGGTTCCCCCATACCTGTCCTTGAGCCTCAACGCGAATTCGGCGGCGTCCCTGTCCCACGGGTTTATCATTAGGGGTACCCCCTCCCTAACCAGTGTGCCGGTCTTTGGGTCTATCCTGACGGCGGTGACGTTGGGCACGGCGGCCTTAGTGAGGAGCACGACCTTCATCACCCGAAGCGGAACCAGACCCCCATGCCGTTGCGCGGGTAGTCCCACTCAATTGCGCCGTGAGTGCACACGACCCTGCACGTGCCGCACTCCACGCATGCCTCCGTGCTCAGTATAACCTCGTCGCCCTGCTGCACGTAGCACCTGGAGGGGCACATGAACGTGCACGGCTTCTTTTCGCAGCGCCTGCACTTTTCCGGGTCCACGATCCTTATATGCGGTTTATAGACGTCTATGTCCCACGCGTTGGCGTTCAGCCTTTCCTCTATGGAAAGGTAGCGGTCCACTGCGCTCATAGTCTCCTAAACATCACCACGGTATCTTTTAATATTTTCCACAGCGACAAGCCGCTCTGTTGCATGGCCTCCTTCATGGTGCCGTATATCCTGCGCGGGGTACCGTCCACGGTGAAGTAGCGGCGCAGAAACGAATCTACGAACTTTACGTAGTCGTTGAAGAGCCTGGGATCGTGGAGCGTCCGGTCGGCCTCCCTAAACGCCTCCAACTCCTTAAGGACAAAGGAATCCGAGAGGAGCTTGTGGTACACGGAGAGGGACCCAGCGGAGTAGTCGCCGCCGGCTCTTTTGACGGCCTCGGCGGCTAGGGCGCCTGACATGACGGCGAAGTCTACGCCCCTGATTATGACTCCCGCGTGGAGCAGGAAGCCGGCGGCATCGCCCGCTATGAGCAGCCCGTCGTAGTAGAGTCGGGGGGGCGCCATGTTTATGCCCGCCACAGGCGTCATGTGCGCCCCGTACTCTATCAGCGTGCCGCCCTTGACGAGCCTCAATATGGACGGGTGCAGCTTGAACCTCTCCACTGCCTCGTGGACCGGCATGTCGATGGACCGCCACTGGTCCAGGTATATCACCACGCCAAGGGTCACGGTCTCCCTGTTAGTATATATGAAGCCGCCGCCGGGCAGGTAACGCGAGGGGTAGCCGGCGATCGCCCAGGCCAACCCCTCGTCCTCGTCTAGGTTGAACCTCTCCTCTATGGTCCTCTTGTCCAGCTTGATCACCTCCTTGATGCCCAGCGCCACGAATCTGGGCTCCAGCTTGGGCACTATCCCGGCCCTTTCCAGGAGCAGCCTATTGACGCCCTCGGCGTCTATTATTACGTCGCCGTACACCACGTCGTTGCCGGCCCTCACTCCGATGAACTTCCCCTTGTCGTCCCTCACCAGCTCGTCCACGGTTATCTCTGTGACGAGCGTCGCGCCGGCGGCCTCCGCCTTGCCCGCAAGCCACTCCACGAAGGAGGTCAGGAACGCGGTGAAGCTGTTCTCCTCCCTTTCAACGTTCTCGAACTCTAGGGTGGTGAGCCCCCTGTCCGTCATGAAGCTGAGCCTCTCCTTCCTGACCCACCTCTCTATGAAACGCCCCTCTTTCCGGTATTCAGGCACGATGGCGTCGAGGGCATGCGCGTATATGCGGCCCCCGAACAGGTTCTTCGAGCCGGGCTTCCTCCCCCTCTCCAACACCAGGGTCTTGAAGCCCCATTGGGCCAACCTATACGACGCCACGAGTCCGGCCGGTCCCCCGCCTACAACTATCACGTCGAACTTCATGACCACTTGGAATCCCTATAAATTAATTTATTGATCTTTTGCGGTTCCTATCGGCGT
>JALWZH010000107.1 GCA_027002815.1 Thermoproteales archaeon
TCATAGACGGCGAGCCCTGCAGAATAGTAGAAATAGAAAAGTCGAAGACCGGGAAGCACGGCAGCGCCAAGGCGCGTATAGTGGCGGTCGGGCTTTTCGACGGGGCTAAGAGGACCCTAAGCGTGCCCGCCGACGCCCAGGTCGAGGTGCCCATAGTCAACAAGTTCACGGCGCAGGTCATAGCCATGGCGGGGGAAATGGTGCAGCTGATGGACATGCGCGACTACAAGACTATAGAGGTACCCTCGTCCTCCATAGACGAGGGAATAAGGAACAAGCTCGCTGTTGGCGTGGAGGTAGAGATATGGGAGATACTCGGCAGGTATAGGGTTGTTAGGGTGCGCTGAGCGGATTATTCCCTGGGCGGCTGCGCCACGAAAACGTAGTAGTCTTCGCCGCCCCGCAGCTCCCTGAGTATCCTGTCCACTATGAGCTCCTCGGGGTCCACGTTGACGCGTCTCTGGATGTCCTCGAAGCTCTCGAAGGGTTTCCTCCTCCTCTCCTCGAGTATGGCCTTGAGCGTCCTCTTCCCTATCCCCTTGAGAAGCTCGAGGGAGTGCAGTTTTATCGTGACGGGGCCCGCCCTGTTGAAGAACTCAACAAACCTATGCTCGTTGTCCCTAACTATCTTCCTCACAAGCTGCTCCAGGAGCTCGCGTGCCTCCGGCGACAGGTCCTCGTATTTTATGCGCCGCACGATCTTCTCCACCTTTTCCCTGACGTTGGGACCAATGTACACCTTCTCGCCCACCTCCACGGACGCGTTCTGCTTCAGTGTCAGTTCCAGGAGGGTGAAGTGGGTCTCGCCGAGCGCATGCACGTACACAGCGTTTTTGGGGAAGTCCCGCCTGACGCGGGGCGGTATCCTGACCTGGGCATCGTCGGGCGTTATCACCTCCAGCACGTACGCGTACTCCTCCCTGCGCTTCACTTTCGAGCCCCGTCCATCAACCTGACCATCTCCTCGAGCTCGTCCTGCGAGAACTCGCGCCTCTCCAGCAGCTCCAGCACCATCCTCAGCTCGTCGGCCGTCTCCGGCATGATGTTGACGAGCTGTATGGCCGTGGTCCTCACCAGGCCGAACCTGGAAACGAGCTCGTCCACAAGGCGTCTGGCCTCCTCGCCGGAGACGACCTTAGAGAACTTCCCGAGGTAGTCCATGACCGAGCGCTGGACGTCCGTGGTCACGCCTATGCTTGAAAGTATCTCCAGAGCCTCAGCATTCGTGACCTCCTCGCTCCTAACGATCCTTCTAAACGACATCAAGTACCCATGGGCCCAATTTTTTAAATTGGTTGTGGCTCAGGGCGCGCCACATTTTAAAAGCCGCGCACCAATGGGCCGCATGGTCTCGAGGACGCACGGGTACAGGTACAAGTCCAGGAAGCTGCTCAGGAAGGGGCCGCGCGAGAGGGGGCTAAGGAACTTCTCGAGGCTCCTCCACAGATATAGCATAGGCGACAAGGTGGTCATATACGTGGACCCAACGTTCATAGTCAACGCGCCTCACAGGCGCTACCACGGCAAGGTGGGGACCGTAATAGGCGCCCAAGGGAGGAGCTACATAGTCGAGGTGCGCCTGGGGAAGAAAAGGAAGCTGCTCGTCGTCCCCCCACTGCACATGAGGCCTTTCAGTACCGGCCAGGAAACGCGCGGGGGGACGCAGGGCGACGCCTAATCGTAGATGGCCAGTACGTCCAGCTCGACCACGCTGAGGCGTGCCCCCAACATCTCGGAGACGCTCGGCGTTGTGCGTCCCATGTCCCCATCTATGAACTCCTTTACGTATAGCCCTCCCTGCGCCCTGATGAAGAGCTCCACTACTTGGGGGCCCACCAGGTAGGGCCACATGGAGTACACGGTCCTGCGCCTCCTCTTAAGCCTCCTGCGTTTTATCCTCCGCGGCGTTAACTGCGAGACGACGAGGTTCCTCGCCTCTTCGAGCCTCTTGAGGTCCCCTTCGTCGATGGGCCTATCGGACAGGGCCAGCGCCCTGTACAGCTTTACGTGGGTCTTTGCCTCGGCCTTGAGCGCGGTCACCTCGCCGGGCGCGGCGTACCTCAGCTCGTCTAGCCTAAACATGACCAGGCCGGAGCCTGAAAGCGTCCTAGCAACCTCTTCTATGGTGACCTCGTAGTTCATGGGCTTACTCACCTCTATGACCAATGGGCGCCCATTGCCCAGCATGCGCACGTCCATGTCCTCCCTGCCGGCCGCATGTAGGTACAGGTCCTCGGCCATGAAGAGGCGCTTCAGGGGCTCCACCTCGTCCCTAATGGAGCCTACCATGCCGGGAATCCGCTGCACTTGTGTCACGCCCCTCGAGTGCTTGATGTACCTGGTATATACATATATGGGCATGCGCTCTATGCTGATCGAGCCGCTCTCAACGTCTATCACTATCACTATGTCGGGCCTGTTCTTGTCCACGGGCTTGCCAAGCCTCCGCCTTATCAGGCGGCCAAGGCGGCGGTTCGCCTCACGCTTTATGTTCTCCGACGTTGTTATCCCAAACTCCTTGACCAGCTCCATCTCCCTCGCAAGTATGGCCTCGTCAATGCGCGTACCCACCTCGAACGTGCGGAACTTTATGCCGCTCTTGGCCACTGCGTCCACGACCGCATCAACGAGCCCCTCCACGCGGTCCATCAGGCCGCCGCAGACGTAGCAAGGCCTCAAGTCGACCTTGAGGCCCAGCGACCTCACGTAGTCCACGGTCGCCCTATGCCCCGTGCTCGCCAACGCCAGCAGCCGTTCCAGGCCCCTCCCCTCGTTGCGCACCTCGTACACGTGCACCATGTTGAGCAGGTTCATTATGGCTGTGCCCCTTTCATGGTTCTCAAGGCCGTACCCCATGAGCGCGAACAGCCTCCCAAGGCAGTGGGCGCATAACGTGTACCTGTCCAGTATAGATGCGGCCTTACCTATTGGGTCCATGGGGGGAGGGGGACCCACCGGTATATATTTCATTGCTCTGTTGGGCCACGCGGCCCACCGCCCGCCCTACGGTTAAGGGGACGGGCCCCTTATCGTATTGGGGGCCTCCTGCCCTCTGAATGCACGTCGGCGATCCAGTGGGCCACCGCTATGGTGTGGTGGGGATACATAAGCGATCCAGTGGCGTCCTCGTCCCATTGACGCGCAAGGTCTCTTTTCCAGGGGACTACTAGCGTGAATGGGGGGCTGGGGACCGCGGGCAGCCCGCTGCGCGATGCGGCGAGCAGCCTAGGCCTGGGGAACCTCCTGATGTACTTAACCGGGTCCTGCACCGCCTCCACGGCTACCCCGGTGTGGGGAAAGCGCTTCCTGGACCTCAACGCCTTCTCTATTATGCCGAACGCGGACCTCTCGTCAGCCCTGAGCTGCCTTATACTCCTCCCCATGAAGACGAGCGCCTTATCCTCCAGCACGATGACGAACTCCGTGTCCCTCCTCACGTCGTTGGACACGAGCAACGCGGCGACCAGGGACTTGGCCGCTACGTCTGGGCTCTCCAGTACGGCCTCCAGCGTGGTGACCAGCACTATGTGCCTCACAGGCACAGATGCCGTGGGGCCGTTTAAATGTGGCGACCAGCAGGCGCCGACACGCTCCACCACGCGGGCCCGTGCCCGGGCTGCGGGCCCCCGCCTCAGATCCTTTCAAGACCCCTGATCCTCCTGCCCTGCCTCTTAAGGGTCCTCAGGAGCCTCCTGGCCTGCTCATAGGCCTGGAGGAGCTCCTTCACGTCCCGGACGCTTGTGCCGGAGCCCATGGCGATCCTCTTGATGCGCGACGCGTTTATCAGGTGAGGGTTCTCGAGCTCCTCGGGGGTCATTGAGCGTAGTATGGCCCTCCACCTCTTCAATTTCTCCGCTGACATCTCCAACTGCTCCTCCCTGAGCTTTCCCATGAGGGGCGACGGCAGCATCCCCATCAGCTTGTTCAGGGGGCCCAACTTTGAAAGCGCCTCCAACTGCTTCATGAACGCCCTCAACGTCAGCTTGCCGTGCTCCACCTCCTCCTCGATGTTGGCCTCCTCAATGACCTCACGCACCTTCTCCACCAGTGTTCCTATGTCGCCCATGCCCAGAAGGCGGGAGACGAACCTCCGGGGGTCGAAGAGCTCGATCTCGTCTATGTCCTCGCCGACCCCAATGAACCTCACCGTGGCGTTGGTGGCGGCCACAGCAGCAAGCGCGCCTCCGCCCCGGGCACTGCTGTCCATCTTCGTTATGGTCACGGAGCTAAGCGGCACATACCTACTGAACGTCTCCGCCTGGAGCGCCGCCTGCCTGCCTATCGTTGCATCCACCACGAGCATCACCTCGTCGGGTCTCACCGCCTCGTAAATGGCCCTGGCCTCCTCAAGCAACTCCACTTCGTTCCTATGCCTCCCAGCCGTGTCTATTATTATTACGTCCGTAGACGCGGAAAGCGCCTCCACGCCGCGCCTTGCGGTCTCCACGGGATCGCTGGGCCGCTCATCGAAGAAGCTTGCACCTATCCTAGACGCCAATTGCTTCAACTGGTCGTATGCGGCCGGCCTATACGTGTCAGTCTGAACGAGCCCCACACGCAGGCCCCTCCTCCTGTAGAAGCTCGCTATCTTGGCCGCCGTGGTGGTCTTCCCCGACCCCTCGACGCCCACGAGCATTATCACGTGGGGCTTCTTGCGCACTGTTGGGCTCTGGGACTTCTCCCCGCCAAGCAGCCTCACGAGCTCCTCGTAAAGCACGTAGATGAGGTACTCCTTTAACGGCACGCCTGGGGGCACGCGGTCCCCCTTCACCTTCTCCTCGATCCTCCTGCTTATTTCCTGGACCAGCTCCACGGTCACGTCAGCCCTCAAGAGCACGCGCTGCAGTTCTCTGATAAGCTCCTTCAGCGCCTTCTCATCGACATACTCGAGCCCCTTTATCCTTGCGGCAAGCCTCGAGAACAGCTCTGCCAGCTGCTTCACAGTTACTGTCTAAGCTCGCTGTCTATGCTTACAAGGTAATTCTCGAGAGGCGATATTACCTGTATACCGTACCCATAGTATATGTCGAACACGAGCTTGATGGGCTTGACGGGGGTCCAACGCATCTTCCTTATGAACATAACCCTGAAGACCCGCCCCTTATATTCGTCCAGCTCCAGCTTGATGACGCCGCTGGCAAGGTACTCCTCAACCCCAAACCTGCTGATCTTGTTCTCGCCGCTGGGGATCTCAGAGGTGAGCAGCGCAGTTATGTCCTTCATCTTTTTCAGTTGGAACACGAGCTCCCTCATGTATTCCCTTATCCAGAGTATGTCACTGTGGCTCGTTATTATGAGGGGGGCGATCGGGTCTATTACGAGGCGCCTTATGTTATGCCTCCGCACGTACTCCGTGATTATTCTCGCTATGTCCCTTGGATCGGCCATCACCTTCTCGTCCTTGGCGTAGACCTTGAAGTGGGTCCTCAGGTCCACGAAGACGAGCCTATTCTGGGACTCGAACTGGGAGAAGTCCCATCCCAATGCGTCCCTAACCCCGCGCTTCACGTCGTCGGAGGGCTCGTCGATGGTTATGTAGAGCCCAGGCTCGTCCATCTCGGCGCCCGTCTTCAGGAACTGCAGCGCGAATATCGTCTTGCCCTGCCCAGCCTCGCCGGCAACCAAGTACAACTCGCCCCTACGCAGCCCGCCTTGCAATAGGTAGTCCAGGTACATTATGCCCGTCGGCGTCTTGTTGGCGTCATACCAGGCGTACCACCCTGTACGCGCATCGTAGTAGCTGGGGTACTGCTCGTACCTCAAATACTCCTGGTACTCCTCTCCGCTGACCATCGGCTCCACGTCGTCGCTTACAGTCATATGAACGGTATGCGGGCTAAAATTATATATGTATCGTT
Organism: Thermoproteales archaeon; assembly: GCA_027002815.1. Taxonomy (GTDB): domain Archaea; phylum Thermoproteota; class Thermoprotei; order Thermoproteales; family Thermoproteaceae; genus WANN01. The sequence goes on from JALWZH010000107.1 coordinate 5,859, forward strand.
GTGGCCGGCGACTCGGCCATCCCGCCCTGTGGGCACGTACAGCGGCCTCGGCCCTCGAGGCCGCGCCCCATGGGCTCAATGGGACTCAACTCTCAGGTCCACGTGGTACTTCCTCCTTATCTTTTCCAGCTTGTTCATGCCCCTGGAAAGGACGACGTGAAGGTACTCCTCGGGCACCTTTATTATGAGGGCGCCGTCGTCGCTCCTCTCGATGGACACGTCGCGGGGAGGCACGTACCGCTTAAGCGTGGATACTATCGCAGAGGCTATCCTCTTGTCCACGTGCCTAATGGGCACGGCCCTCTTGACGGGCACCACAAAGGTCTCCTCGCCGAACACGTATATCTCGTATTCGACCTCCTCAGTGAGGAAGTCCTTGATGAGTATCACAGGCCTGGCCAGGTCCTCCTCGCGCAGGCCCGCGGGCACCTTCACGGTCATCTCCAGGGCATACGCCTTGATGACCCGGCCGTCCCTCATAAATATGACCGTGTCCACGATGGACGGCAACATGCCCAGCTCGACCCTCCCTATGAACCTCTGAATAGAGTCTATGGGGCTTGTGGCGTGGATCACGCCCACCATGCCCACACCCGCGAGCCTCAGGTCTATGAACAGCTGGAAGTCCGCCGTGTCCCTCATCTCGTCGAAGATCGTGTAGTCGGGCCTCGATAGGAGCAGTAGGTCGTGCAGCTCCTCCGAGGTGGCGAGTGCCTTGGAGAGCTGGGTGACCTCTACCGGCAGAACCATGTCGCGCGGCGACTCTATGGTCTTGACCACCTTCCCCTTCCCAAGGTAAAACTCGGCCAGAGCCTGCGCGAAGGTGGTCTTGCCGGCCCCTGGGGGCCCCGATATGAGTACCCCCTCGGCGCTCTTCTCAAGCCTCTCCACCAGTTTGACGTCCAGGTTGTACTCGTCGAGGCTTTTCTTGACCAGAGGCCTCACAGCGGTGATCTCGAGGCCGTCGGACACGGGGGGAAACGCGACCACTATCCTGTACTCCTTGTGTTGGATGACCATGGAGTGGGGGCGCCTTATCTCGACCTTAGTACGCGCTGAACGGAGAGACTCGGAGACGAGCTCCCTTACTATCATCTCCAACGTGTGCCGGTCCATGGGTATCGGCGAGAGGTCCACTATCTTCCAGTCCCCGGGCCTGCCCACCTTGGCCTTCGGCGGGACCCCCTCCTTCAAGTGCACCGACATCACGTTCTTCTCGAAGTACTTCTCTATCTCGAGCAGCTGTTTTTCCTTGCCTATGTACATCACGGGGAGCCCGCCTGCCAAGGCCGCGTCCCTGCTCAGGGGGTCACTTGTTATCACGACGAGGCCGCTCTCCCTGGCCGCCCTCCTCACCATGTTGGACAGCTCCCTCTCATCGCGCGGCACATGGCCCCTGGACATGCCTACCGTTTCCAGGGTCACAATCTCCGCGAGTCCAAGCTTCTCCACTGCGTCCCTGATGTCCTGAAGCTCCTTCAACCCTATTGTACCCATATCGTCGCCGGACCTACTGATGTATTCCAGGTAGTCGACGAGCTCGGCCGGCACTAGGACCCGGCCGCGGATCGCGCCCTCCAGTATCCGCTCCTTTAGGGTGCCGTCTATTATGGGGGAGAGCTCCACCACGTAGACCGCCTCTGCTTTGCCCACTTTCTCCACGCGGGTTGACTCGACGAAATTTATATATATTTATCGAGCCGCGCCGTCGCCCCGCCCCACATTGGGGAAGGGCAAACGATATTAGGCCCCGCCGAGCACATGGAAGGTGAAGAGATTAGCCCCACCTAACGACCGGTGAAGAGTTCGGCAGGAGCTGAGTAGGTTTTGGGTAATATGGTTGGCGTTACCAAACTATATAAACTGTCGTGGAGTCGGTATTATGGCAAAACTGTCGGTGGTGTACGCCGATGCCAGAGAGTTCCTCTACATTGTGGACTCCATATCCGTGGTCGTGGAGGAGTCCGCATTCGCAGTAAAGCCGGAAGGCATGACCCTCAGGGCCTTGGACCCTTCGCGCACCGCCATGGTGGACCTGTTCATACCTAGGGACGCCTTCGACGAGTATCCGGACATAGGCGAGGAGGTTAGGATGGGCGTGAACTTCAAGGACCTCAAGAAGATACTCAGGAGGGTGCGTAAGGGCGATAGGGTCGCCATGGAGATAGACGAGGGGAAGCTCAAGGTCAAGCTGCTTGGGAGGGCGGTCAGATCAGTCACACTGCCCATAATAGAGACCGCGGCAGAAGAGCTGCCGACCCCCCGCGTGGTCTTCACCGCCCTCATAAGGACTGCCAGCGACGTCGTGGCGCAGGCCCTCAAGGACGCCGACGCAGTATCGGATTCCGTCAAGTTCGAGGCCCTCGACGACGCCCTGTACATAAGGGCCTCGAGCGACAAGGGCGAGGTGGAGGTCAAGCTGGATAGGGAGGGGGAGGCTGTGTACGAGTACGACGTGAAGGAGCCCGCCTCATCCATGTTCAGCACGGAGTACCTGGTGGACATATCGTCCAAGGCGTCCAGGATAAGCGACATAGCCACCATAGAGTTGGCCACTGCAAAGCCCATCTCCATGAGCTTCGAGATACCCGCCGGGGGAAGGCTCACGTACTTTGTGGCCCCCCGAGTCGAATGAGGAGGTACATAGAGGCCCTTTTCAGGGACTACTACAGGAGGCTCCCGAGAAACGAGCTTGTGGTTTCGGCCGTCGAGACGCGCGAGTTCGCCTACCAGCTCTATGGAGGCCCCATCGTGCGCCACAAGTCCTTCGCCTCTCTGGACGAGCTCCGCTCGTTCCTGGCCTCCAAGGGGCCCCTCCACGTGTACTATTCCTCGGCCCTGTACGAGCGGCCGGACGCAGAGGACATGGAAGGCAAGGGGTGGCTAGGGGCAGACCTGGTATTCGACATAGACGCGGACCACATCGAGTCCGAGGCCTGTGAGTCCAGCGGCGACATAATAACGCTGGAGTGCCTGGAGGAGGCTCTGTACGAGCTCGCGCGCCTCCTGGACGCGCTTAGGGAAGAGCTCGGGCTGAGGGACCACATAGTGGTCTTCTCCGGCAACAGGGGTTTCCACGTGCACGTGGAGGACGCGGAGGTGAGGAGGTTGGGGCCCAGGGAGCGGAGGGAAGTGGCGTCGTACATTAAGGCGCGGGGACTCAAGCTCTCCTCCTTTCTGGTGCGGGGCAAGGGCAACCTCGTCTCAGTGGCGCCGATCGGCAACCTGAAAAGGATATACCAGGCGCTTGTGGAGATCGGGGTGGACGTGGACAGGGGCAGCGACCTGGGGGAACTCGACGCGCAGGCGGCCGCAAGGGCGGCCATAGAGATAGACGAGGTTGTGACCGCGGACGTTCATAGGCTCATACGCCTGCCGGGCTCCCTACATGGGAAGACCGGGCTCAGAGTCGTGGCGCTGGACAAGCGTGATATAGATAGGGGCATAGACGTCGTGATGGACAAGGCCATAGCGTTTCGAAGGGGCAAGGTGACCGTGGAGCTGACCGCGAGGCCGCAGGCGCCCGTGCTGGGACACAGGATTGCGGGCGACGTGGCCACGCTGCCCACCTACGTGGCGGTCTACCTAGCGCTTCGCGGCTATGCGAGGCTCCGCCATGCAAAGGATTAACGAGGCTCTTAAAAGGGAGCTGGAAAGCCCACGTCTGTCCAAGCTCGAGTATGGGAGCTACGAACATATTGTCGAGGACGCGATGTCCGAGTTGGAGCACGTCCAGGCGCCCCTCACCAGGGACGAGCTCAAGAGGGGGATGCTCAACCTGTTGCGGATACTGATGGAGCTCAGGGTGCGTAAGGCCCTGATAGCCCTGGTGGAGGGCGATCTGGACCCCGGCACGCTGCTGGAGGAGGAAAGAGCTCTGCTAGGGCCCCTCATGGCCCTCGCCCACAGGCCCGAAACCACGGCACACGAGGAGAGGGTCTTCGTGGTCCTTGGTTCCAGGATTTCGCGGGTGGTGACGTCAGACCTGGCAAGGGTGGGCCCCCTGGAAAGGGGGGATGTGGCCGTGGTGCCCCGCGAGGACTCCGAGAGGTTGGCGAGGGAGGGAAACGGCGTCGTGATCAGGGGGCCCAAGCTGGTGTAAGGGGGAAAAAATATAAGTCAGCACCACCGCGGCCACATGCGCTTCCCAAAAACCGTGAACGTGTATTGCCCACGCTGCGACACGCATACCGAGCACTCAGTGACCATGTACCACCACGGGAAGAGGAGGACCCTTGCAGAGGGTCAGAGGAGGTACGAGAGGAAGCTGAAGGGGTACGGCTCCTCCAGGAAGCCCAAGCAGAAGAGGTTCGCCAAGCTCACAAAGAAGATAACCGTGAAGATGACGTGTAGGCGCTGCGGCTACGTGCTGCACAGGACCATTGGGAGGCTCAAGAAGGTGGAGCTCGTCTAACCATGCCGAGGCCCTACACCAAGACGCTGGTGCCCAGGCCCCGGAGCAGGTTCCTTAGGGTTAGGTGCCCAGACTGCGGAAACGAACAGATAATATTCAGCCATTCGTCCATTGTCGTCAGGTGCCTAGTGTGCGGGCGCAACATGGCCATCCCCACTGGGGGCAGATCCGAAATACTGGGCCACATCGTCCGGGAGCTAGAGTAGTGGTCCTCGTAATATTCGACGAGGACGCCGACCTCCTCCTCGTTTCGGGCCGCGAGATGCGGCTGGGCCGCAACGGGGCGACCCTCATGAGACTGATATGCGGGAAACTTGGGCGGTACGGCGATAAGTGCTACGGGGAGCTGAGCGAGGATATCATCGACATAGTTTTGGACGAGGGTGCGGCCGGCGTGTCCCTAGGCGCGTTGGGCGAGCGTAAGGACGGCCTCCACGGCGCCGTGGGATGGGCCCTTAGGAGGACGGGGTTAAGGGCCGAGGACGCGCTCGCAGCGCTCTCGTCCATGGGAATCGACGAGGGTGCGCTCATAGAGGCCATGCGCCCTATCGTCGCGAGGCTTGGAGGACTGGAAAAAATATTAGCCCTTCTTGAAGCCCAGTACAAAGCCCAGGGCGAAGCTGCCGGCAAAGGGCACCGCGTTCACGACGGCCCCCATGATGTTGTATAGCGCCGAGGGGGCGGACTCGGCGGCCACGCCCAGCATCTCGGAGAGCCTGACCCAGTTGACCTCAATCACGCCCACGTACGACATGCCAGCCAAAAGCAGCACTACCAGGCCTATGAACACGGCCACTATTTTGAGGAGCTTCTTGAGGGCGTAGCCCGCGAAGAACCCTAGCAGTCCGCCGGCCCCCAGCTGGAGCAGGAGGGCGTTGGGATCCACAACCATAAAAATGGGCCTCACGGCGACTTATATAAGTGACTGAGGCCAGCCGCTGCCGAGCGGTGAGGATTACAGAACCCCAACTGATTTTTACCTGTGCGTGACGTCACTAGGATGGTGATACCACTGATATTGGTCACGGGGGCCATATTCCTGGCATCTCTATTCGACCAGCGCCTCTTCGCCCTGCTCGGCAACGACCCCATCTCGGTGCTGGTGTACGGGGAGTACTGGAGGATGGTCACGTACATGTTCCTCCATGGAGGCGTGATGCACCTGGCCTTCAACATGTACGCGTTCCTACTATTGGGCGGTTTCGTCGAGAGGGTGTACGGGCCCCTTAGGCTGGCCGTGGTCTACTTCGCGAGTGGGGCCGTGGCCGGGCTTTCCCCCCTGGTGTACCTGTATCTAGACAAGCTGGTCGTGTCCATAGGCGCCAGCGGGGGGATAATGGGTATATTCGGCGCAATATTGGCGTCCCCGTACAGATCCTTCGTGCTCACCAAGTGGAACATCACGGCCATAATACTGTTAAACCTATACGGCCTCATATCGAACATAGACGTGGTCGGCCACGCCCTGGGATTCGTGGCTGGGTACGTGCTGGGGCTGGCCGTCATGAGGGGCGACCATTGGAACGTGCCCACGACGCCTCTTGCCGTGGAAAGGCCCGGCCACACGCCTGGCCTCGGCCTCCTCAAACCCTCGGCCCTCCGATTCAGCCACGTCCAGTGCCCCGGCGTAAAGGCGACGTTGGCCCGGCTATTTGCCGCCCAGGCGCCTGACCGATAAGGGAACGGGGCCATAGGTGGCCGAGCCGGAGTAGACCGAGACGAACATGCCGACGAGCCGGCGCCCCAGGCGCTCCACTATGGACCTCCTGTACCCCACTGTGGTGAGGATCCGGCCAAGCGTCCTGGCCCTCCTGACCTCATCCACGAGGTCCTCCACCAGCCGGGAGTAGATCCGCAGCGCCTTCCCAGGGTCCATATGCACCTTGAGGGCCAGGTAAGACGCGTACGCGGCGTCCATGCCGCTTCTCAGCGCGTAGTATATGCCCTCGCCCGTCAGGGGGTCCACCAGGCCCGCCGCCTCCCCGATGAGGACCGCGGCGCCCCTGCCGAGGGACTTCACGTAGCCGAGGGATATGGGGTGCCCGTACATTCCGTCCCCAGGGGAGGCCCCTATGCCCTCCATGAAGCGGAGGAGCGGGGCCCTAAGGTCCGGCCATTTACCCCAGCCCACGCCCATGCCTATGTTGGACCGGTCGCCGAGGGGGAACACCCACGCGTACCCTTTCATCCCCACGAGGTCCCTCACAGAGTCGAAGTCTATGGTACACGTGTTGCCGGCGTCGTATGGGGCTATGTTCATCAGGGCTATGGCATGGGTCCTGTGGCCCCCGTAGTTGTCCACGCCTATAGACTTAGCCACAGTGCTGGGAGACCCATCCGCCCCGATCACCAGCCTGCCCTCGTACACGCCCCCACGCCCCTCGACCCAGCCATCGCCCACCCTCACTATGGCATCCCTAACGAAGTCGGCGCCCATGCTTGTGGCTCGGTCGAGGAGCTCCTTATCGAACATGGTCCTCCTCACCACCCTTATCTCGAGCCCCCTGTGTCTATACTCGAGGCCGGCGAGCCTGACCACTATCTCGTCGCAGCTGCCCAGCCACGTGTAGTCCGTCCCCACCGATTCCAGGAGGCGCCAGGACCTTGGGGTGAGCCCGCCCCCACACGCCTTTTCCCTCGGGAACTGGAACCTGTCCACGACCAGCACCTTCATCCCAAGCCTCGCCGCGTGGTACGCCGCAGTGGACCCTGCCGGGCCTCCCCCCACAACTATGACGTCGTACCTAGCCATGGCCCAGCCTGACCCTGAGCCTTGTAAGGCCGCTTTCACGCACAAAGTCTACTACGTGGGGGGCAAGGCGGGCGATCTCACGCCTTGGAACTGTGTGCCATGTGGGGCACGTCTTGTCCACCGTAACCCCAGACCCGTCGTATATCAGTGGGTACAGCCTACAGCCGCGCGGCCTATGGCGATATATCTTGCAGGTGCGCCTTTGCGGCTCGTAAAAGTAGCAGTGGCCGTCCACGTTCCTCAGCCTGTAATGTGCCCCGTCGAACACCGCGAACTCCTCGAGCCTGTAGCCCAGCCCAGTTATGCGGTCTATGTCATCTGCGAGCAGCTCCATTTGGGTCCCCACGCAGCATATGCCGCAAGCTATGCAACGGAACTTGACCTCGAAATACGTTTCATCCATGTGTGACGATCAGCGAGCCCATTATCACCGCAGATACGAGGGCCACCATCGACGTTATTGCCAGCACGTCCAGAAGCGTCGGCCTCGCCCTGGCCTTCCTGAGCAGGGCAAGATCCGTCACCGTGATGGCCACGGCGAACACCGCTATCGATATCAGGGCGGACACATAGGCCTCCACGGAGGAGCTCGATGCCAATACTAAAAACCTTTCACCTGGACGGGCCTACTGGCGGGCTTGGAACGGACGCCGCGATCTAACAGGGCCTCACAACGGACATCCAGGGATCCATACGGGTTTTCAACGTTCGTTAAAGATTTATGTGCTGCCCGGAAAATGTACGTGCCCACGAGGCTGCTGTACCTCGACGACAGCTACCTGCGTGAGTTCGACGCGCAGGTAATAGAGGTCGGCGACAACTACGTGGTCCTCGACGCCACCGCCTTCCACCCAACTGGGGGAGGCGTGGCACACGATGTGGGGACCCTGACCATTAGGGGGAGAACGTACGCCGTGGTGGACGTGAAGAAGAGGGGCGAGGACGTGCTACACGTGTTGGACGCAGTCCCGGAAAGCGGCGTGGGCGACGCCGCACACGGCGTAATTGACTGGGATAGGCGTTACAGGCTCATGAGACTGCACACGGCCACGCACATACTTGCGGCCATATTGTACAGGCGCCATGGCGCCCTGGTGACTGGGGGCGACATAACGCCGGAATACGCCAAAGACGACTTCAGCATAGAGGGGACCATGGAGGAGGTCAGAAGGGCCTTCGAGGACGCCATAGAGGAGGCCAACGAGGTTGTCCGCAGGGGGATAGAGGTGAGGATATATTATCTTCCAAGGGACGAGGCGCTTAGGGTACCGGGCATCGTGAAGCTGGCGTCGCGGCTTCCCCCAGAGGTGGAAAGGCTACGCATAGTTGAGATACCGGGCATAGACGTGCAGGCGGACGGGGGCCCCCACGTGGGGAACACCTCGGAGATAGGATCGATAAGGATGGTCAGGATCGAGAACAGGGGCAGGGGAAGGAAGAGGCTCTACTACACCGTGGAGCCGTGATGCGGGTAGAGGTCATGTCCCTAGGCAAGAAGGCCCTCCACGTTGAGGTCGATCCAACGGGTCTGGGCAAGATAATAGTGGTGGGCAACGGCAAGAGGGCCCACATATCGAAGCCCATACTCAAAAAGGTCATGCGTATGCCCATGAGCGATAGGACCCCAGTGCTGGTGTATAGGGGCAACACGCTGATAAGGAAGACCGTTCTGGGCCAGGTCAGGGGTAGGACCCCGCAACAACGTTACATCGGGTACGCCGAGAGGGTGGCCAGGCTGCCGGACGGCATAGCGTTTGTCTTCGACGCGAACGCCAGCTACATATACAAGATCGTGAGGGGCCTCGCGCCTGCCCTGGGAAAGGACATAGAGGTGGTCCAGGCGTCGCGGGAGCTCAGCGACTTCGAGGTGCTCCTATTGGCGACGAGCATGAGCAGGCGCCGCACCACGTTCCTGGTCACCCACGACAAGTGGTTCATAGGAAAGGGGAGGCCCAACCTACACGTGCTCTTCCTGCCTATGAGCACCAGGGAGGACTCCATTGA
>JALWZH010000108.1 GCA_027002815.1 Thermoproteales archaeon
GGCATGAGGTCGAAGGGTACGGCGACTTTAAATACGTTATCAGCCCTCACCGCGCATCGTCACATCACCCATCAGCACGCTCGTGCCCGATCACCCGAAATTGCCCAGGCGCGTGATTTTAATTTTGGAGGTTAAGTGCGGTCAGTAGCCCAAAATATGGAGTAGCTGTGACGCCTCAATGACGCCTATACCTATCACCATGTCGCCAGCGCCATACACGACGTATATAGAACCATCTATGACGAACGCCCCGGTGGGGAACACGGTGTAGGGCCTATCGCCATACACCTCGTAAATCTCCCTGGGACCCATAATGTAATGTGGGGTGACATTCTCAACATAGGGGCCCTCTTCCGACCAACCTATGCCCGCAGCGAACATCCTATAGGCCTTGATCTCCCCGTCCACCCCATGAAGAAACGTAATGGATTTGCCCTCAACTCCGACTATCGGCGTGCCCCACCCTATTTTATCTTCGAACTCTGCCTTTTCTAGGACCACCCTAGTGTTGTAGAGACTACTCCTCCCTGGAGCAACGTGAAGCCTACTCACGGTGGTGATGTGTCTACCCCCCAGAAGCGTGGGCCTGTGAAACGCGTAGTACGAGTCCCTCCTAACTATGAACGCGTCTTTGTCCCCCACGATGAGACTCTTGTCAAGTTCCTCGCTGAAAAACGCCGAGTGCTTATCCCATTTTTCCCCGTCTTCAGAAACCGCTATTACAGGCACGTACCGAAGTACAGCGGTTTCATCAGGATAGGCTACTGTCCTGCCGGTATAGACCATATAATATACGCCGTCGACCTCGGTTATTCTTGGGTCCTCGGCGCCCCACATGTCGTCACGCGTAGAAGGGAGAACCACCAGGCGGGATTCAAAGCTGTTGCCGTGTAATCTGCCCGACACAAGATCACCAACCGGAATCTTTATCAGCGATATGGCGCTGGAATAGGTGTAGTATCCCACCTCAATCCTCGCGTAGATGTAGACCTCGTCGCCAAAGACATGCGCAGCAGGGTTAAATGCGGCTTGAGGGGTCTCAACGGGATAGTCCACAAGTCTGATCTTTTTTGGGGATATGACGCCTATACGTTTGACAATATCCTTTGTGTCGAAAACCCGCCTTTTACTTATTTCAGAGACATTTTGTGCACGTCTCATCATAACCGACAGAGTCTAATGGGGACCCTATATATCGTTTACCTCCCTTGAGGACTTCGCACATTCAGAATTCCGCCGTACTCCCCATACACGAGCGGACGCGCCCTTGAATCATCATCGCTGTGCCACAGCCTTGCATCCCGATAAAAAATATAAACGTTGTGTAAAGTACGTTCGGGGCCCGTAGTCTAGCGGCTAGGATGCCCCCTTGACGCGGGGGAGACCCCGGGTTCGAATCCCGGCGGGCCCACCAATTTTATTAGGCTACCTGTGGTAAACCATTGCCTTAGTCGATGTTTCGAGTTTGGTCCAAGCAGACCGGTTGTCGTTGGGTCGGCCCATTTATGAAGTTCCATTGTACCTGTAAATGCAGGCGATGGTCACCGGCTTACGTGAATGCTCACGGTTCAGACTAAACGCCTTCAGGGCTTCAGCACAATACGGGTACCCTGCCCCCAAGTCCCAACGACGTAAATATGGCCCCCACCTGTACCCATCCACATAGATGGCCGGGCCCACGTGGGGTCCCAGCAATAGGTGCGAGACGATGTGCAGGTGACGCTAGCAACAATTATTAATGGTAGGACAGGGCACCCGCCATGAAATTCCCGGTACTGATAATAAATTTCAAGGCGTACGCTGAGAGTACAGGTCTAAGGGCCGTGGAATTGGCGAAGGTGGCCGAGTCTGTGGCTAAGGATCTTGGGGTCGAAATAGTAGTCGCTCCCCAGTACACCGACTTGTACAGAGTGGCCGTGAACACATCGCTACGGGTTTTCGCCCAGTCTGCGGACCCAGTGATGCCGGGAGCCTATACGGGACATGTAACCCTCGAGTCGATACTCGAGTCTGGCGCGTCCGGCGTGATACTCAACCACAGTGAAAGACCGCTGAGGCTAAACGAGCTGGCCTTCCTCGTGGAACGAGCCAAGGCGTTGGGACTAGACTCAGTGGTGTGCGCACCCACGTCATCAACAGCATCTGCGGTGTCCAAGCTCAGGCCTACGGCCGTTGCTGTAGAGCCGCCTGAACTCATAGGTACTGGGCGCGCGGTTTCAAGAGAGCGGCCTGAACTCATAAGGGACTCGCTGAACGTGGTTGATGTTCCCCTGATAGTGGGTGCCGGGATAGAGAGCGGCGATGATGTGAAGCGCAGCATAGAACTGGGAGCGCAGGGAGTGCTGGTTGCAAGCGCGATAGTCAAGGCACAGAAGTGGAGGGAAAAGATACTCGAAATGGCGCGGCACCTTGCAGGGGATTAATGCACACGGCCGAGGTGATCCCAGTCATCCACAACGTGTCGAGTGTACCTAAAATGTTGGAGTACGCCAGGATAGCTATAGGATACGGGTTCAAGACCGTCGCATACTCGCGCGTCTTTGGAGCCGCGGCACAACAGGGCATTGGCGAGGTTTTTAAAATGTCGCTGCGCCACAATGCGTCCATCATAATACTCCCCGATATAAGCGACGTGATGGATCTCCTCAGGCCTGACACAGCGCTGTTCATCTCCAGGCCGGGCAAGGGCTCGGTCCGTTTTTCCGCCGATCTGGTTAAAGGTAGGACGATAATCGTGGTCAACGGTTCCGACCTGCCCTTCGTAGAGGAGGAGGTACGGGGAAGGGGGCTCCTAGTACACGTCGAAGACGTGGATATCGGATCCCTCGGACAGTTCGTGCTTCTCCTGAACGGCTTGAGGAATAGGTAGGGCGCTACACGCAGGCATGTCTCAGCGTCCCCTCACACTTGAGGTGTATATCCCTTGGCACTCTTGGGATCACACTGGCCAACACATGCTTGGCAAGTGAGGTCTTCTCAAGCATCATCTTCTCAACCGCTTCTGCAGTCACGGCCTCGTGGGGAACCCAAATGTCGTAGTCGGTAATTATTGCCAGGAGGCCATAGCACATACCCAGCTCTCTGGCCAGCACTATCTCCGGCACTAACGTCATGCCTATTATATCGCACCCATAGACCTCTCGCCATATCCGCGACTCGGCCCTGGTGCTGAAGCGCGGGCCTTCTATACAAACATAGCATGCCCCCTTATGAGACTTATTCACCTTCTGCCCCTCCTCATAGAGCAGGGACTGGATCTCCTCGGTGAATGGCTCAAGGCCTATCTGTACATGGCATGTACGTGGCCCATCGTAAAACGTGTACTCCCTGCTTTTAGTCATGTCCACGAACTGATCGGGGATCACGAAATCGCCCGGAGCCATGTCGCCCCTTAGACTACCAACTGCGCTCACGCTGATGACAACCTTTACGCCTAGGGCCCTTAGGGCCCATATATTAGCCCTGTACGGTATTTTATGGGGAGGATACTTGTGGCCCCTCCCGTGGCGCGGTAGGAACGCGACCCACCTTCCGCCAAGTTTCCCCAGTATGATGTTGTCTGAGGGCAGGCCGTATGGAGTATGGAGCTGTACTTCGAACGAGTCCGCAAATATGCCCGGGTCGTACAGGCCGCTGCCCCCTATAACTCCGACGTACGGCAATTCGTCTATCCCCAATACACCCGCATCTATAGAAAAAGCGTTAGTGGTGACCTTTACCACCTTCATTGTCGGAGGATTTTAGCCGTCCTTTAAGCTTTCCTCAGCGGCAGTCCCACCCCGATGTAGAGAGGCCAGTTGACGCATTTTCTCCACGAAAATGACCATGTCCCTCATCATGAAGTCTAGCTCGTCCGCATTCAGACATCCCCTCACTTTGTCGTTGAGGAGCGAGAGCAGGACCGCGGCAAATTTTAGGAACACGTATTCACGCGAACTACGTGCTGCCTCAACTACGGCGCACCAAAAATCGTCCACACTAGATATGTTTCTACCCGTCACGTCCCCCACTAGACCAGCAGAGATGCGGAACACGTGCTCCACGTCGCCCGTCTCTAGGGCATGCCTAAAGTCAGCCCTGTCTAACATCCTGGTCTATCAGTATATTTTCATCTCTGAATCCCATCTCGGACAACAGTCTTTTTACTTTAGTCCTATGATCACCCTGAACCTCTATCATATGGCCTTTAACAGTGCCCCCCGCAGCAAGCCTTTTCTTAAGTTCTTTTGCGATTTCCTTTATATCTATCTTCTTCGCATCGTCCTCTGAGAACTCCACTATGGTCACATAGTGGCCGCGCCTACGCTCCAGCCTTATACGTATGGCGGCCTGTTCTTTCGCTATGCTCTCCATCAACTCCTCTTCAACGGCTTCGGGCCCCCCTATCAAAGCGTCAATGATGTCTTTTTCCTCCTCGCCTGGTAACCTTATCCCCATCTGCACCTAACTGAGACACACGTTAATAATCTTTTTCCCCACTACACTATTTTTATCGCTTTACTATAAGTCCATGATTTGCGTCATTTAACGAGCACAAAGTTACATACGGTTCTTTCCGTAGAACCTAGCGAAATC
>JALWZH010000109.1 GCA_027002815.1 Thermoproteales archaeon
GCGTGGTGGTCATAAGGTACGTGGGCCCAAAGGGGGCCCCCGGCATGCCCGAGATGCTCAAGATAACGGCCGCCATAGTGGGGGCTGGCCTCGGCTCCGAGGTTGCCCTGGTTACGGACGGCAGGTTCAGCGGGGCGACGCGCGGCCTCATGGTCGGCCATGTGTCCCCTGAAGCTGCCGTTGGGGGGCCCATAGCGCTTGTGGAGAACGGCGACGCGATACTCATAGACTGTGAAGGGGGGACAATCGCCCTAGATGTGGACCGAGCCGTGCTGGAGGAGAGGAGGTCTAGGTGGAGCCCAAGGCCCGTGGAGCACAGGGGCCTCCTCGGCAAGTACGCCAGCCTAGTATCCCAGGCGTCCCGTGGCGCCGTCACAAGCGGCCCTTACTGAGGTCCAGGAACCTCACTATTATGTCCTCGTTGTAGACCTCGGGGTGGAACATAACGCCGTATGTCCCGTCGCCCGCCATAAACGCCGCTACGTTTTCCCCGACGTACGCCAACGGTTCCACGTCCCCGCGGGGGACCACGAGCTTGGTGACCAGGAAGTACGCCCTGGCCCTTCCCCCCGGGAGTAGCGGGTTTGTGCGTCTGACCTCAACGTCGAAGGTCCCTATCAGCTCGCCGTCGGTCAGAGCCCCTCCCCTGAGCAGCGCGAGCACCTGTGCCCCGGCACATATGCCCAATATCGGCTCCAGGTCTCTCAGCGGCTCGAACGCCTCCAGCCTCTCGAGGTACGCGTAGTCCATTATGCCGGTGCCGCTCAGAACGATGGGCGGCTCGACGTCCCTGAGGCCCTCGGCGTAGTGGATCACTCGGGGGGCCAGCCCCAGCCTCGCAACTATATCCACTAGCGGCCTCACGAACTCGTCCATGTGGAGTCTCTGGACCGGCATAGCTATTATGGTGACGTGTCCCCCAGTCATGTCGGCCCTTCGAGGACCACGCGCCTTATTATGTACTCGCCCGTGTAGGTCTCCCTGCTGTACTTCCGGTCGCCCTCCACTATCCTGAGCCTGCGCTTGAATAGTGGCGCATATAGTACGAAGGTCTCATATTCCCCGCCCTCCCCCGCAGGGTTGATGTATTCGCTGAGCCCCATGAGCGCCTCGGCGATCCCCCAGTCCACCGGCCTGCCCAGGAGGTCCTCGCCCAGGGGATACGCCGCCACCGCCGTGATTATATACTTGAAGCCCCTCTCCAGGGTCTCACGCAGGACGGCCCTTTGGTCCATGAGCCACAGCGGGTTGAAGCACCACAGGCCCAGCCTCCGTGCAGCCCTCTGGAAGCGGGCGGCCTGAAACGTGGACCTCACGGCGCCGGTGACTATCCCCTCGACCCCATACGTGCGTGCGGCCTCGCGGAGCGCCTCGAGCAGCGCTGCCTCCTCGTCGTCCCCAACGCCCCGTTGTATTATTGGGAGCCCCATGGCCTCGGCCTGTAGGGCTGTCCACTGGGCGTTGGGGACGTGGTAGAGCATGGAGTCGCCCCTTTCCGGGACCATACTCACCAGGACCGCAACGTCGTAGCCCAGCTCGACCGCCCTGTGCAGCGCCAGGGTCGAGTCCTTCCCCCCTGAGAAGAGGGCTGCGAGCCTCATGTCGCCTTGCCCCCCGCCCGCTCCCTGCATCTAGCCCTTGCGCCTCTCACCATCTCCACGAGACCGCCAAGGTAGCTCTCGAACGACTCCACTTCCCCGAGCAGCGCCTTATGGACGTCGCCCACGCCCTGCGCTCCCCCTTCCGGCACGTGGTCCACCTCTATGTCGATCTCCTCCAATAATTTGGCCAAGTTCCCCTTGAGCAGCTCGTCGAGGGCTTCCAGGAGCCTCCTCATGCGCATCCTGAACAGGTGGAGGTTCTGGAGGAGCTCTATGGCCCTGTCCAGGTCAATACACACGCTGCACCTGTGCACATCTATGATAGTCCTCACCGCCTCGTCGACGGCGCTACCCACGGCGCGCCTGAACGTAGGGCTCCCGGCCCTGGCCTCAAGCACCCTAATGGCCTCGTCCACGTCCATGGTGCTGGTGGGCCACACCGTTATAACTGTAGATCCGCGTGGGCGTGCGCGCCTCCACGCGGACAAACAAATAATAGTGCGATGTTTGGTATGTTGTGCATGCTTGAGGCGGCGCTATCGGTAGCCGTGCTCGTCACGTTTTCCCTCTTCATTTACAGGGTCGTGAGGCGCACTTCGTTGTACGGGGTCCCCATATCGCGTTCCATCGCAGATGCGGCGAGGTACGAGGCGGCCTCCGCCCTCAGGTCGCCGGTAAACTTCATGCACTTCTCGATCATAGTGGGGATAGCACTATCCACCATCTACTCCATATATGTGGACCCCATCCTCTGGGCGCTGTCGCTTCCCTTCATGGCCGGCCTAGCAATGGCCGTTGTGTGGCGGCTCGCAGTGCTTCTGCGTAGCGCGAGGCTCAACGCTGTGTTGGCTCCCGAAAGGCGCATCGCCGCCGAGTCCGCCAAGATGCAGGTGGTGCTCCTGGTGATAATAGTCCTCACGTTGCTCGACGTGGCGCTCGCCCTGGCGAGCCCGCTCCTCAGCAAGTCGGTGGCGGTGCTTAGGAACCTCATGCTACTGGCCTACTACGTCAAGCCGGCGTCGAACCTCGTCGCGAACAGCGGCCGCGGCCTGGCCCACTTTAGGATGCCCTTCGACCTTCGCTCGGTCCTAGAGGGGAAGGTGGCTGCGGAGGACGTGAAGCCCGGCTACGCCACCGTGGGCGACGTGGACCGCGACGTGTTGTTGTCCTGCGACTCGTGTGGGGAAATCGGCGCATGCGACTCCGCGTGTCCGGCCGTGTCGGCGGGCAGGCCCCTCTCGCCGCGACTCTTCGTGAGGACAATAGCGCTCAACGCGGGCAGGCCGGACTACCCGGTGGCCCAGGCACTCGAGGAGGCTGCCTGGTCATGCACGACGTGCGGCGCGTGTGTGTCCGCCTGCCCCGTGAAGGTCAGGCATTTGGACGCGATCTACGGCGTAAGGAGGGCCCTCGTGGCCGAGGGTAGGCTGGACAAGAAGAAGGGGGACCTGCTCCTCTCGCTTTCCCAGTACGGCAACAGCCTCATGAGGAGCAACGTGGATAGGCACGGCTGGCTCAGGGAGTTGGGCCTCAAGACGGTCGAGGAAAACCCGGGCTTCGAGTACCTGCTATGGGTTGGCTGCATGGGCAGCTTCGACAGTAGGGCTAGGCAGATAATTGAAGCGTTCGTGGCCCTGCTCCGGGAGGCCGGGATGCTGGACAAGTTCGCCGTGCTGGGCGACGCGGAGACGTGCTGCGGCGATCCCGCGCGTAGGCTCGGAGAGGAGTCCAGGTTCCAGGAGATAGCGCTCAACAACGGGGAGCTCTTCGCGAAGTACGGCGTGCGGCGCATAGTCACCATATGCCCCCACGGATATAACACATTCAAGAACGAGTACCCACAGCTAGGCGTGAAGTTGGACGAGATTGTGCATCACTCGGAATTTTTGGCGCGGCTCATCGATCAGGGCCTCATAAGGCCCGGCGCCGTCGACGAGACGTACACCATACATGACCCGTGCTACCTGGCCAGGTACAACGACGTGGTGAAGCCCCAGAGGAAGGTCATCGTCAGGGTGGGCCGCATAGTCGAGGCCGACAGGAACGGGAGGAACACCATGTGTTGCGGCGCCGGCGGGGCCAACTACTGGTATGACGTGGCCACCGAAAGGGAAAGGATAAGCCACGTCAGGGCCAGGGAGCTGGGAAGAACAGGCGCCAACGTGGTGGTGACCATGTGCCCCTTCTGTAATGCTATGGTCGGCGACGCCGCGAGGACGCGCAACATGAACGTGAAGGTCATGGACATAGCGGAGGTCCTCCGCCAAGCCGTTGACCGTCGAGGTACGGGCGCACCCCACCAGGGCGCTCGACGCCAATAGGCGCGTCCAGGGAAGCACGTAGTTTTACGGGTGCAGACGCTAGGGGCCCCTATCCCTAATAGCCCTAACAATATTGTCCACCATGTTGCTCGTGGCGACAGCGTCGAGGAGCACGGTGGCCGCGGCCACCATATCGTCGTTGTTCTGGTCCGTATAGTACTTGACGCCCAGTATCGCGGCCGCCTTGTCCTCCAGGGAGGCCAGGTGGAGGAGGAACGGCACCACCGGCATATTGTTCTCGCGCGCCATTTCCAGGCCTATGCGGGTAGTGTCGCTCTCCAGCTTCAACGGGTCTGCTGCCAACTCCTCCAAGTATCTCCTGGGCAGGTCCAAGACCACTATGTACTGTGGGTCCACGGCCCTGAACATCACCATGTCGTTGTTGTCCTTGTATACGGCCATGAGGAGCGGGTTGCGGCCGCTCCTGGACAACACGAAGTTCATGTGGGCGTCCTGGGGCAGCGATCTGATCTTCGCCGCTGCCTCTTCCTCCGTGAGCTCTTCAAAGCCGTTCTGGCGCGCCAACTGTACTATTTGCCTTGAAACGTCCTCCATCATAGTGCTGGAAAACGGGGTAATAAATGTAGCTACAGGTAGCCCAACGCCCTGAGCCTCCTCTTTATCTCCTCTATCTCCTCGGGGCTCAGTGTGGGCTCGCCCCCCTCCTTCATCGCCACAATTTCCCTTAACAGGTAAGTCACGTACTCTGAGACGGACCTAAACCCCGTTCCCCGTATCATGGACTCGAGCCTCCTGTACAGCGTGATTGGTATCGACACGGTGGTATACTTCCTTTCCTCCACACCGAGAGTAGACGCGGGCCGTTAAAACCTTTTCCCCAACAAAGCCGGGGGTCCGCGGTCCTACTACGCTCTCAGTTCTGTGACATCTCGGCGGCCTCGGCGCCGTGTATCCCCACCAACACGTCACCTTCTCCTCATGAGCCCAACGAGCGCGTTTGCCACGTCCACGGCGTACATGTCCCTCTTACCGGGCTCGTATGGGCTTAATATGTAAATGCCGTCAAAGCTGTGGAGGGAGTCGTCGGGGCCCCTATCGTTTTCCGAGAGCCAGTACGTCTCGTAGCCCACCGTCTGTACGGGCCTTACGCGCACGTTGTCGAAGTATACTATGAGGTCTGGGTAGTCCCCGTTCACAGCCCTGTAGAGCTCCTGGGGCCGGTAGACCTGGGACTCAACGTATCCCCAGGGGCACTTGAGCGCCTTTACCTTACGCCTAAAGTCCCGGATAACGTCCCAGTACTCCTCCTCCGACACTATGCCCTGCGGCTCCCTCCCCGCCTTATTGACGAACACCCTGGCGTAGTACCCGCCCCACGCCCAGAGCTGCGTCCTCTTCCAGTCAACCTCGCTCTTCTCTATGTCCTCGCCCCTAGCCGGCTCTGACCTGAAGTGGAGGTACCCCTGTTCTGCAAGCCACATGTTGACCGCGAATACGCCTCTCTGCGCCTGGTTCCCATGGTCCGACAGCACAGCTACGGCCACCTGGTCACCCCACCTCTTCCTCGCTGCTCCGACCAGGTCCCCAATCAGCCCGTCTACGAGCCTGTAGTACTCGGCGAAATATGTCTCGTAGGTTGTGCCGGGCACATACTGTGGGTGTTGTGGGTCGAAGTACTTTTGGTAGAGGTGGTGCAGCCTGTCCGTGCCGATTTCATGTAGCACGAAGACGTCCCAGGGATACTTTTCCATGAGCATCCTGGCGGCCCTCCACCTCTTGACCGTCATGTCCACCAGGCTCCTATATGCCTCGTCCTTCCTGTCGGTCCTGTAAGGTATGTCGAACACGTAGTCGCCCACAGACCCAACTATCTCGTCGGCTATGCCCGTCGGGTACGTCCACTGCCTATTAGTGTCGGGGGTGTAGAAGTCGCTTACCCATATGCCGTACTTCCTGGGCGGATATCCCGGGGGCAAGCCGACGACTATGGAGCGTAGCCCCTCTGCCTCCCAGAAGAACTTCTCCCTGAGGCTCTGAGACGTAACGATGTACCCCTCGTATGTCCCCCTCTTCAAGTGCCTAAAGCCGTATATCCCCAGCTCCCCTGGGTCCCTTCCCGTGAACATGGAGGCCCATGCGGGGACTGTTATCGGCGGATCCACCGCGCGCAGCGTGCCCCACCTCCCCCCATCCCTCAGCTCCGACATGTTGTGTAGTTCGTCGGATAGCCTTGAGAACACGTCAAAGGGTACCCCATCCAATGCCAGGATCAGCAGCCTCATGTACGCGAGATACCGCGAATTTTTATGTCTTGTAATGTTGTTGCCATGTCCAATTTTTAGCGTCGCATCTACTTCAAGCTTCATGATGGTAAATGTAATAAATTATGTGTACCCACTTGAAATTCTATGGGATTGGTTAAATTTGAGGACATACGGAACGCCGCGGTTATTGGGGCCGGCACCATGGGGCACGGTATAGCCGAGCAGCTCGCCATACTGGGGATCAACGTTAGGGTTAGGGACGTGTCGCCCGACATACTGAAAAGCGCCCGGGAGAGAATCGAGTGGTCCCTCAACAAGCTGTACAAGCGCGGCACCGTGAGGGAGGAGCCGGCCAAGGTGCTGGACCGTGTATACTTCACTACCAGCCTAGAAGAGGCGCTCGCGGGCGTTGAGCTGGTGGTGGAGGCGGTGCCCGAGCGGTTGGACCTAAAGCACGAGGTTTTCAGGGCCGCCGCTGCCCACGCACGCCCCGACGCGTTGCTGGCCACGAACACCGGCTCGATACCCATAACCGAGATCGCCGAGGTGCTGCCGGAGGATAGGAGACAGAACACGGTCGGCCTCCACTTCTTCAACCCGGTGGTCCTCATGCCCATAGTGGAGGTGGTTAGGGGCCGCTACACGAGCGACGGCGCTCTTGAACTTGGCGTCAAGCTGGTTGAGCGTATGGGCAAGACTCCCGTTATAGTACGTAAAGACGTGCCTGGGTTTATATCTAATCGTATGTCGGTGCGGTATATAGGCGCGGCGGTTCGCCTGGTGGAATGGGGGGCAGCTACCCCGGCCGAGGTGGACGCGGCGCTAAGGTACCGGCTCGGGCTGCCCATGGGGGTCTTCGAAATGGTGGACTTCTCCGGCCTCGACGTCTTCTACTACTACTTCGAGGAAACGGTTAGGCGCGGCCTAAGGGAGGAGATACCGGCCACAGTGAAGAGGATGTTCGAGGACAGGGCCCTCGGCATGAAGTCGGGGAGGGGCTTCTACACGTACCCGGCCCCCGGCGTCTACGTGAGGGTCTCCCTGCCCCGCTCTGCCGCGCACAAAGTGGACGTGCTCAAGGTCCTGGCGCCCATGATAAACGAGGGCGCGTTCCTTATAAGGGAGGGGGTGGCCACCGCTGCCGACATAGACACAATCATGAAGTTGGGCTTCGGCTTCCCCCTCGGCGTGATGGAGTACGGCGACATTTTCGGCCTGGACGCCGTCAAGTCGTCCCTGGAGACCCTGGCGAGGCACAAGGACTTCTATGCGCCGGACCCGCTGATAAGTGGAATGGTGGCCGAGGGCAGGCTGGGCGTGAGGTCGGGGAGGGGCTTCTACGAGTACGGCGATGTGAAGGAGGAGAGGATGAGGGGCGTCGTAGTGAGGAGGGAGGGCCAAATAGGCTGGATAGTGTTGAACAGGCCGGAGGTCCTCAACGCCATGGACATGGAGATGATGGACGAGGTGGAGGGGGCCGTGGGCTCCCTGGAGGGCGACCCAAACATACGCGTGATAGTCATAATAGGCGCCGGGAGGGCCTTCAGCGCTGGCGCGGACGTGTCCATGCTCTCCAAGTTCGGCCCTGGGGACGCATATGCCTTTTCGAAGCGCGAGCATAGGCTGGCCGAAAGGGTCGAGAGGTGCGTCAAGCCGACCATATGCGCCATAGGCGGATACGCTTTGGGAGGCGGCCTGGAGCTCGCCATGGGGTGCGACGTCCGGATTGCGGCTGAGGATGCCAGGCTGGGCCTACCGGAGGCAAACCTCGGCATAATGCCCGGCGGTGGGGGGACACAGAGGCTCGTGAAGCTGGTGGGCCTTGGAAGGGCCCTCTGGATGATGATGACGGGGGAGCAGCTGGGCGCGCTGGACGCGCAGCAGTACGGCCTAGTGAATCTGGTCGTCCAACCCACCACCCTGGAGGGCGAGGCCAGGCTGCTGGCCCGCAGGCTGGCCGCCATGCCCCCAATGGCCCTCAGGTCCATAAAGGCCGCTGCGCGCGCCGCGGTCGACTCCCCTCTGGAGAGGGGGCTCGAGGTGGAGGCCGCCCACTTTTCCTCCCTCTTCGCCACCCGCGACGCCAGGGAGGGGATCTCGGCGTTCCTGGAAAAGAGGCGCCCCACTTTCCGGGGCGAATGAGCCTGCTGACCGAGGAACACGACCTGGTGAGGAAAACGGTCGTGGAGTTCGTTGAGCGTCATGTGAGGCCCAACTCGCGGCGCATAGACTCGGGGTGGTACCCCCTGGAACTGCTGCGTGAGATGGGGAGGCTGGGCCTCCTGGCGCCCACGGCGCCCCCCGAATATGGGGGCCCCGGCGCCGATTATAGGGCACAGGCCATAGTTGTGGAGGAGCTGGGAAGGGCGAGCCCCTCGCTGGCCACCATAGCCGAGATACAGGGCTCCATGAACTTCGGCCTCATATACAGGTACGGCAGCGAGGAGTTGAAGGAGAGGTGGCTGGAGAGGCTGGCCACGGGCCAAGCCGTCAGCGCGTTCGCGCTGTCGGAGCCGTGCTGCGGCTCGGACGCCGCGGCCATAGAGACTGCGGCGCGTAGGGAAGGGGGGGAGTGGCGTATAAGCGGGACGAAGCTGTGGATCACCTCCGGCCTATACGCCGACCTCTACCTGGTCTTTGCTAGGACTGGCCGGCCCGAGGAGAGGCATAGGGCCATCACGGCCTTCGCGGTGGAGCGTGGGGACTGTGTGGCGGCGTCCCCCATAGCCCTGATGGGCCTACGTGGATCGGGCACGGCCGAGGTAAAACTGTCCGAGTGCGCGGCCGGCGACGACCAGGTGCTTGGGCAGGTCAACAAGGGCTTCTACCTGGCCATGGAGGCCATAAATTATGGCAGGCTCTCTGTGGGGGCCCTGGGCCTCGGCATAGCGAGGGAGGCCATGGCGGAGGCCAGGGAGTACGTGGCCCGGCGTAGGGCGTTCGGCAGACAGCTGTCCGAGTTCCAGGCGGTAAGGCACGCCATAGCCGGAGTGCTCTCCCGCGCCGTCTCGGTCAGGCTGGTGGTGTACGAAGCGGCACGCCTGGCCGACGCCGGGGAAGGCGCATTCGCCGCGTATGCCCAGGTGGCGAAGTTGGAGGGCAGCAGGCTGGCCGTGGACGCTACTAGGACGGCGATGCAGTTGATGGGCGGCTACGGGTACTCAACCGACTCGCACGTGGAGATGCTGTACCGCGATGCCAAGATAACCGAGATATATGAGGGAGCCAACGAGCTGGTCCTCGACAGGATATACACGCTAGCTGAAAGGGATAGGTTTATATAATGGGCGGACAAGCCTTCCATGCCCACGGTCAACATAAGGGACGACCTGTACAGTAGGCTGGAAGAGTACGTGAGGCGTGTCGGGGCCTTCAACAGCGTGGAGGAGTTCGTCAACTTCGTGTTGGAGGAACTCATAAGTGAGGAGAAGGAGAGCGCCCTGTCCCCAGAAGAAGAGGAGAAGGTAAAGGAACGCCTTCGCGCCCTCGGCTACATATAGACAGCCCTCAGTATAAGGCGGAACAACGTTTCGGCGTTGTGCTCTGGACTGTTGCTCGCGGTGTCCAGCACCAGGTCGGGGCGTTCGGGCTCCTCGTAAGGGTCGCTTACCCCGGTGAAGTGCGGGATCTCCCCCTTCAGTGCCCTCGCATATAGGCCCTTTGGGTCCCTCCTCACGAGTATGTCTAGTGGGGCCTTGGCGTAGACCTCGAGGAACTCCACGCCGTACCCCCTAACTATCTCCCTGACCTTGCTCCGCACGTCCCTGTAGGGGGAGACGAAGGCGGCGAGTACTATGGTGCCGTTGGACGCCAACATGCCGGCCACATGCGCCGCCCTGACGAGGTGCCTCTCCCTGTCGGTCCTAGTGAAGCCTAGATCTGTAGAGAGCCAGCTCCTCACCTCGTCGCCGTCGAGCACCTGGGCCCTGATCCCTGCCCTGCCGAGCATGTCCGCGGTGAGCCTCGCTATCGTGGTCTTGCCGCTTGCCGGCATCCCGGTGAGCCACGCGACGAGTCCCTTATCGAGGCACACGCGGGCCATACGGTTTAATTACATTACATTAATAAATGTACCTTTTCATTAAATTTAATTACGAGACCGCGAAACGGTTATATCCGCTGTCCCCTTCACCTGTACGTGAACCTGGTACGGGCAGTTGCCGCAGCAGGCGTGACGGGCGCGGTTTTGTACGCGTTGTGGCCCCAGACTCCCGAGGCGTATATGGCCGGCAAGGTCCAGCCGCTCCCCGGCATGGCCCTACTTGGCGTTCTGGCGCTTGTCGGCGGTCCCTCCACCCTGCTGGCCGCACTGTACCCTCCCGTGGCATGGGCGTTGCTCGGGTGGGACCCCCGCAATCTCCTTGCGGCCGCCCTAACCGCTCTGGCCCTCAACATGCGCGAGAGGTATGCCCTGGCGGCGGGGGCGCCCCTTGTTCTCGCGCCGGAATGGGGATTGGCGTTCTATTCCATGCATGCTATAATGTTCAGAGATTGGCGGGCCGCGGCTGGCGCTTCTGCCTCCCTCGCATCGGCAGCAGTCCTCGGCATCCCCGTGACGCCCATAGACGTTCCGTCGGCCATGTGGGTGGCCCTGTGCATAGGCGCGGTGTCGTACAGCGCAAAGCACGATAGGGCACACATATGGGCGGCGCCGTACCTGGCCGGCTCCCTGGCCAACCCGATGCTGGCTGTTATCCCAATAGCGTACTACATGCCCCTGTTCCTACGCGTCAGGGCATGGGAAAGGGTCGGCGACGACGTGTACGCCGTCGATGTGGCCAGGGCCGCGGTGAAGTTGGCGCCATTGGCGCTGGCGTTGGCCACGGCCCTTTCGTTGGCCCCGTTCGTGGCGGAGCCGAAGCCCAGCCCAGAGGCCCTGTCCATACTGGCCCTTGTAAACTCGTCCCTCACCACTGACAGCCCCACGTACGTAGAGTGGGCCGAGCGGGCTGGGCTGGGCCTACAGGTGGCCACCGGCACCGTGACCTGGTCGGACGGCGCCTGGGCGTGGGACACCATGCTCCCCCACCCATGGTACCTGGCCAGGCTGCTTTACTGGGACGGAACCGGGTGGTCCACGGCGTTTAAGGTCTGGCCCAGGGAGGTGAGGGTGGTCAAGGGGAGGGAATCCGCGGCCTGTAGGCTGGACGCGCCGAGCCTTAGGTGGGTTGGATCCAAGGGAACCTACGTGGCGTCCACGCCCTGCGGCCCAATAGCCGTGGAGCTGGGCCCCGGGACCATCGCCGTGCACGCCAATGGGACCATAACCGTCGCGTTGGACGTTGGGGACGCCGCCATCGTGTTCATGCGCAATGGAACGGGCAAGGTGGTGACGCTGAGGGACGTAGTGGTCTGGCGCACAAACGCCGAGTACGAGCTGGGGGACGGGGCCGTGCTGTTGAGGGCCAACGGCACGCTGCGCCTATCCGTAGCCTTGAAGAACGCCACGATGGCCATGTGGAGGCCCGGCACGCCGCCGCTCCTCGCTGAGAACCCCATCAACGTTGCGTCTGTGGTGGGGGCAAGGCAGCACGTCGAGGTGGTGAGGCTCAACGGCACTGGGTCCCTGAAGCTAAGCGCTAGGCTGCTCCTGGGGCTGAGGACGCCTCCCAGGGACCCCTACTTCGCCCCCTTGATACGCATAGACTACAACAAGACCTATTGGACGGGCGTCTGGATAAGGTACCGCGGTGGTGCCTGGGACCTCATATATGCCCCCGACTCGGCCGTTAATGCGACCACGGGCAGCCCAGTCCCCCCCGGCAGGGCCAGGCTCGGAGGTCCCTCCATATCCGTGTCGCTGGAGGAGGGCGTCCACATAGTTGAGGTCGAGCGGACGGTCACGTATGGCGGCACGGTGGTCGACAGGCTCTGCGTCGACGGCTCGTGCAGGGAGGAGACCTCTACCGGCGGCGTGCTGACCATATTCGATTTGGCGCCGGTCAACGCTACGATGAGCACGACCGTAACGGACTACGTCAGGGTGGTTCCCCTGGCCCTCAACGTGGAGGGCTGAGGGTCAGCCAGGGCAGCGGCAGCCCTGGATCGGGCACGGCGTAGGCTACCTTGAAGGCGGTCTCGGCGGCTGCGTATACAAGGAACGCCGAAGTGGCCAAGGCGCCGCACCGAGAGAGGGCGTACGCGGCCGGCACTTCCAGGGGCAGGTTGAGGAAGAGCCTTATGAAGGTGCCCGGGGAACCCAGCATGGCCAGGTAGGGCGCCAGGGACGCCACGATAAGCGGGTGGAGTGGGGCGACGCCGCCGATGCCCGCCAGGGCGGCGGACATGAAGACCCAGTCGTTGTGGGCCCCCCAGATGAAGTACGCGTAGCCCGTCACGAGGCCCAGAGGCGCGTTGGGCACGTCCCCAAGGGCGCCCGACACGGTGCCCATGGCGCCCAGCACGCCCATGCCCACCGCCTCCCTGAGGGCGGCCACCGCCCCCATGGCCGAGAGGAAGACAATGCCCGCGCGCCGCATTTCCCTCCTCAACGCGGCGAGGATCCCCATGCCCGCCACGTATTGGACCCACGTCCATGGGTGTACCCATATGGCTGCCCCGGCCAACAGTATGGCCGTCCGGATGCGCGACGTGTACAGGGCCGCGAAGGCCAGCATGAGCATGGAGAGCGCCGCGAGGTTCGCCTGGAAGCCCCCATAGATGAAGCCGAGCCCCATGGGGGACAGAGGCGCCAGAACTGCGGCGAGGCCGGCCACCCTACCGTCGCCCGTTATGGCCATGGCCAGCCTGTACACGGCAAACGTGTAGAGGACGTACAGCGGGATTATCTGTAGCTTGGCTATGGCGTCTGGGGACGCGCCGGCCAGGTAGGCCAGGTAGAGCGCCGCCAGGTAGAGGGGCCTGGACCCATTGGCCGAGTCAAGTACGCTCATGGGGTCTTCAGCGGCCTCAAGCACCCAGCGGTAGTAGAACACCGAGTCCACCTGCACCGGCAGGCCCAGCGGGTTCAAGGGCGGCGAGTAGGGGAGGGAGGACACGAGGAGGGCCGCCGCAATGCCTCCCACCAGGAGGACGCGCTGTGCGGCCGAGCCGCCCCATCCGCCCTCCGGCGCCCTTAACTTCACGCCGAGGAGGGACAGGTACCGTCTGGCGGGGCGCGCCAACACCGGCGCCAGGAATATCCCAAAGGCGAGAACCACGGCGAGGAAGTCGAGGTTATGGTACAGGTGGGAAAGGGGCAGCGCCTGCCACGGCGACGAGAGAAGGCTGACGAAGAGCCGCGCCAACGAGGCGCCTGCAACGGAAAGTAGGAGGAAGGGCAGCATCGAGGACCCCCACAGCCTTACCAGGTAACCGACGCCGAAGGCCACGAGGGCCAAGTGGACCGCGGGCGGCGCGGCCAGCGCGGCTAGGGAAAGCACAGCCGGCAACAAGAGCGGGGCCATGCCCCTGGACATGTCCAGCGAGTACGCCAGTGCGGCCAACGCGAGGCCCAGGCCCACGGCGACGCCTATAGAGCCGGCCACGGGCTCCACGGCCACCTTGTATGTGACTCTATCCACGGACACGTAGTAGGCCGTGCCCATTATCGACGTAAAGGCGTGGACAAGCAGTAGGAGCGCGGTCCCGGCCAGCGCCGAGCTCAACCGCCTACGCCAATCCATGGGCGTCAACATGCGGACCTTTTTGAGAATATGATTAGAGATATGCTTATAAATATCCCTTGTCCCAACAATGCATGAAAAATTTGGCTAGGAACGCAGTGCTGCTACTTCCATTACTATTACTCCTAGCGACAATCGTATATACGTCCATGCTGTATACCGAAAGCGTCGTGTTCTCTTTGGGCCCCTATTACTATTATTATTACGCTGTGGGGCCAACCACGGCTCCTCCGGCCGCCCCCACCGAGGTGAGCCCTGCGCCACCCCCCATCGAGCTCGCGCCGATAGAAGTAACTGACACCTCGTCCACGTTCAACTTGACCCAGTTCATAAGGGGAGGCGTCACGACGGCGGACCTGGCCCTCAGGTTCAAGTGTGCCGAGCTCAGGGTGGAGGAGGGGACCCTGGTTGAGGCCGACGGCGAGCCGGCGGATGCCCTGACCATAGTGATGCGGCTCGGCGAGGACCCAGGCGTTCCGAATGTGACCCTTGCGAGCCCGGTATGCACTATATTTAGTCCCGGAGTAGAGAGGGTGGACTTCACTGGGCCAGCCATACTCTACATGTGGTACGACGAGGTGCCGCCCGGGTTCACCGCCGCTGACCTGGTCATCGCGTACTTCGACGAGGAGATGGGCACCTGGGTGCCACTCCCCACCGTGGTCGAAACCGCCTATAAGCGGGCGTGGGCCCGGGTCCCGCACTTCACGGACTTCGCCGTGGTAGCGTTCGAGGTGGTCCCAGTTGACCCGTACCTGTCCCTCGAGGTGGCGCCGCGGCTTATAGCGGGGGCCGAGTCCACCGTGGTGGTCACTGTGAGGTCTCCCGAGGGGGCCCCGCTGGGCGGCACCGCGGTGAGGCTGTACGTCAACGGCGAGTATTGGGCCACGTCGGCCACGGACATCCGCGGGAGGGCGGTGTTCACCGTGGTGTTCAGGGAGCCTGGCACGTATAGCCTGTACGCGGAGGCACATGGGTACAGGTCCAACGTTGCTGTTGTGGAGGTTGTGAGGCCCCCAACGCTGTCCGCATTGAGACTTGAGGTTCCAAGCAACGTGGTTATGGTGGGCGACTCCGTGCCGCTGCTCATAGGCGCATATACGGCCGATGGGATGCCTCTGGGCGGCGTAAGGCTGGAGGTGGTGGTCAACGGCGATGTGGTGG
>JALWZH010000110.1 GCA_027002815.1 Thermoproteales archaeon
GACGTCCCGGTATGGGAAATAGCCACGCGCAGCGTGGTCGCCGTGGACGTGTCGGACCCCCTATGGAAGGCGGCCAAGCTCATGGCGAGTAAAAGGATTAGGCACGTGGTCGTGACGGAGGGCGGGAAGCTGTACGGCGTCATTTCTATTAGGGACCTGGTATCGGAGGACAGCGCGTTGAGAAGCCTGAGCGAGCACTACGAGTACGTGCTGGAGAGCGGCATGGCGGCCACGGAATGACGGTCACATGACGTAAAACAGTATGGCGAAGAGGACTAGGAACACGGGCACGCCTATAGGCAGCGCTAGCCTGGCCCATTCCTTGAACCTAATCCCAAGTATGGACGCGACTATTATGTTGGGCACGTTGCCGGGTATGAGGAAACCGCCGGAAACTATGAGCGAGAGGAGGAACGACTCTATCTGGAAGAGGGTCAGCTCGGGGCCTATTATGGCGGCGGCAAGCGTGGCGTTGTCGACCACGGCGGACATCGCCCCAACAAGGTATAGGACGTCAGGGGACAGGTACCTGAAGTATTTCTCTACCAGTATCTCGAAGGACTCGCCCAGGAGGACTAGGGCCGATATAAAGACGTACACCCTGATGGCCCTCATGAAGACCTCGCGTAGCCCCCCTGCCCTCCTCTCGGCCTCGTGAAGCGTTTCCACGTCCCCGGCTATCTTGGCGTGGGCCCTCCGCACGAAGAGGAGGGCCATGACCGCGAACAGCGCTACTAGGGGCACAACGAACTCCCAGAGCAGGCGGACCAGGAAGAAGAAGTCGGCGTTATACGGCTCGCCGGACAGCTTTATGACGGCTATTGTCGACAGGGGCTCGCCTATGGGGAGCAACGCCGCCCCAGCGCCGATCGCATACGCGGCCATTATGCCGGCCACCACCTTTATCGTTCGGCTGGTCCGCAACATGTATATGAGCTCGGCCGCGATCACCGAGGCCACAATGGCCGAGATGACGCTAGACGCTAGGCCAAGCGCGAAGGTCACTACGGCAACGAAAACCGGCACGCCCAGCCTACTGCTGGCCCTCTCTATGGCAAGCAGTATCTTGTCCTGCCACTTGTAAAATATTAGGCCCGCCAACAGCACCACCTGGAATATGCCTATTGGGGAGCCGTGCAGCATGACCGGCGACGTAACTGCCTCGTATACCAGCTCCCAGCTCCACTTGGAGGTGATCGTAGCCGCGGCCATGCCCATGGCCAGGAAAAACGCTTCCAGGTTCTGCTCCACCCTGTGGGAAAGTATGGGGGCTAGCAGTATCACAACGAGGAGACCGAACAACATGTAGTCCACCGGCACTATCATTAAGGTGCGATAACTTGACGTTTATAAGCATCGCGCGGTCCCGCCCAGAACGCGCCGGCGGAAAGGACCGCGCGGGGGCCCTGCGTCCAACAGGCCTATGCCCGCGTGAAGTACGCTATGTCGGTCACGCTGCCCGTCCTCCTCTCCCTCCACACGGGCATGACCTTTACCCCTATCCTAACGTCGCCCTTGACGTAGTGTACCAGGCCGCCCTTAACGCCCGGGAACTGTATGTATCCGATCCTCACGGGCTCGTCGAGAGGTGCACCGTAGAAGTCCCTATATATGGTGGTCAATGCGGACACTACGCCCAGGGGCGATATTGGGACCACATCCACCGCCTCGGAGAAATCGTCGCAGAAGGCCCTCGGCGGCAACATGAGCGTGCCGTCCCTGCACCTAGCCGCCCCCAGGGTGCCCTCTTTGAGCATCGAAAGCCACTTGTGTCCAAGGGGACCCGGCGTATAGACATATTCCTCTATTTCCATGTCGGTGAATATGAAGCGCGTCATTGGACCACCCTGAAGCATTCTATGTCGGTGATGGAGCCGGTCCTATGCTCCCTTGGCCTCCACACGGCCTCAACCCTGGCCCCAAAGATCCGCCTACTCACAACGTCGTCCACAGATGCGCCGCAGATGAAGTGTAGGAGGCCTGGGAACAGGGAGGGAGCCGCGGCGCCGTCGTCCACGTCGAGCCTGATCACGCCAACTATCTTGGGCTCCGAGGCCCTGGCCCTTGTCGCCTCTATGTAGCTGGCCACCGCGGTGACCACCGTGCCCCTGTCAGACACCTCAACCCATCGGTCGACACGCCTAAAGCAATGGCTGCAGTACATCCGTGGGGGCACAAAGGTCTGCCTACACCTACCGCAGAACGTGCCGAGTATCTTCCCCTCCTTTAGCCCCTCGAGGAACCGGCCCAAGGCCTTTCCCGGCACCATCCTGTACCTGGCGACTGGACGGAAGGCTATAGTCGCAAAACGTCCAATGTCGGCGTCCCCAATGGGCGTGCCCATCGAAGTTTATGGCCGCCAGCTTAATATCAGTTGTGGGGCCCTAATCCGGCCATGCCTGTGAGGGGAACCACATGCACCTACCGTTCACGCACCTACAGGCATAGCCGTACCTCTCCGGCACGAGGCATTCGTCCCCCTCGCATATGGCGTCGGGAGGGTCCTCGTAGGCGCTCATGCATATGAACCCAACGTCGCAGCCCGCCCTCCTGCACTCGCCGTCATACGTGCAGGGACCGTGGGTAGACCATCCGCAAAACCCCATTCACAGGCCGTCTATGAACTCCATGAGGTCTGTAAGGGCCATGTAGCCCGAGGAGAGCAGTGCCCTCCTCCTCTCGAAGTTGAAGCCGAGGACCGCGGGCGTGCCCCTGACGCCCAGCTTGTACGCCAGCTCGTCGCAGCGTTTGAGGCCCTCGGCGTCGCAGTCGCCTACCCCCGCAGCCTTGCCGCTGTACACCTCGCCAATGAACCTAAGCCTTTCCTCGACCGTCGAGAGGCACCTTAGGTACTTGTGGAGGCCCTCGGCCTCCCTATGCACTATGAAGTCGCAGAACGCCAACGTGATCTTACCTGCCCTAGCCAGCTCCACGAGGTACTCCTCGGACTCCTTGAACATCTTCGCGCAGAACGGACATGCGAGGTCGAAGAAGATTATTATGCCCCTAGGCGCGTCGCCCATCCTTATGGGGGCCACCTCGAGCAGGGTCCTGATGGAGTCCATGTCGGTGACGTTGCTGCGCCTCTTTAGCCTAAAGAACATGGTGTGAACGCGTTATGCCGTATTTAAACCTTCTTTACGTACAGCGTGTTATTGTCGAAACCCACAACTACTACAGTTTCACCGCGCTCTGCGGCGCACCCAACGCACTCCGCACGCCAGTACTCGCCCCTCACAGTCACCGTCCCCACAGGCCTCAACGGGTCAACCACCACGGCCTTTTCGCCTATGGGCACATAGGAATATTCCAAGAGGGGCGACCGGGCGGCCCTATACACGAGCAACGCCAGCAGTCCGAGGGCCGCCCCAGCCACAGCAATGGCCAACGCCAAGGGCAAAAGGCCCATCACACCCAACGCCAAAACTCCTACGACAAGCACAGATATGATCAGTATCTCGTCCAACAACGCCAGGAGGGCCCTGGCCCCCACACGCCTCCCCCCAAGGTGCCTGCCAACCATGCCCATCTAGAGGCGCCCAGCGGAGGTCGGGACAATGGTAGCGGGCGGTCCCTGGCCCACGTAGGAAAGGCGCGGCATAAAACCGAGCCTACTATAGGCGGGCTAGGCTACGGCCGATGCGAGGTGCCTCTCCGCCGCCTCCAGCTTCCTCCTGTACGTATTTAGGCCCACGACAAATACGTGGTCCTCCTCGCCGCTCGACGCCCTCAGGATGGCCCCCTTGACGCTGCTGAGCACCGACGAGAGGGGCGTGCCTGCCATGTCGCGGGGCCACACCACGATGCCGTTCCTAGCCTTGACATACATACGTATATCGCATAGGCACAGGTTCTCGGCCACGATTTCCCTCAGCTTGCTGGGATCCGTAAAATGCCGTTCGAGTAGGGGACCCATAAAAAATTGGGGATCTGGATAAAAAAACTTTGGGGTGTAAACCGGGCAACTACTCGGGCACCCTCATCTTTACTATGAACCTCTTTATATCAGGCGGAATGGCCCTCTCGCCTCCAGTAGCCAGGGAGACCAGCACCGACACTATGAGATTGGCTAGGAAGGAGAAGAAGCCCCACGCGATGGTGCCGATCTTCTGGCCAGCTATCTCCAACGGCGGCATGCCGAACACGCCGACCCCAACCACGTAGGGAAGGGCAACAAGCATGCCGACTATCATCCCCGCCACAATCCCATACCTGTTGAGGCCGCGCCAGAAGATGCCGAGTATGATGGCCGGCGTAAAGCTCGAGGCCGCGAAAACGAAGGCCCAGCCAACTATCAGCGCCACGTAGCTGCGGAACGTCGGGTCTAGGATGGCTAGGTAGCCCAGGGTGCCGGCGAGCAGCGCCACTATCACGAGGGTGACCCTAGCCGCAAGTATCTCGCGCCTCTCGGTCACGGCCGGGTTTATGAAGCGCTTGTATATGTCGCGAGTGATCGCGGTGGTCATCGCCAGGAGGAGGCCGTCAGCGGTGCTAAGGGCAGCGGCCAAGCCGCCTGTGGCCACTAGGGCCGATATAACCCACACCATCCCGAACATGTCCGGCATACCAACCACCACTATGTCCCTGTGGAAGGACAACTCGGCTTCTAGCCTGCCATTTACCTGAACCAGAGGTTGCAGTATGCCGTCGCCGTTGACGTCCTTTATGCTAACGAGGCCGGTGGGGAGCCACTTGCTGATCCAGCCCACCTGCTTAGCAGCTTCGATCTCCATGCCCCAGACCTGCGAGAAGGCGTATCTTGCGATGAGGGCGTACAGGGGGGCGGTGGTGTACAGCAGGCCTATGAACACGAGTGCCCACCCCACGCTGAGCCTGGCCCTGTGGACGTCCGGGACAGTGTAGAACCTGACGAGTATGTGGGGTAGCCCTATGGTGCCCAGCATAAGCACTATGGCCGAGAGTACCCAGTTCAATTGCCCAGTGCCGCCGGCGAAGGCGCGGGCGTAGGGCTCGGTCCACGCCGGTAGACCGAACTGCTGCTCCCTTGCCTGGAGCTCCTGCAGTATCTCGCCGTACGAGAAGTGGGGCCACGGCTTGAACAGGCCAAGGGAGTAGGAGGCTATCATGACGGGGAGCCAGTACATCGTAATGAGTACAACGTACTGCGTGAACTGGGTCCACGTCACGCTCTTCCAGCCGCCTGTGGTCGCGTAAAGCACCACCAGCAACACGCCTATATACGCGCCTATGGCCGCCGGGATGCCGAGGAACCTCGATATGACCACGCCCACGCCCACCAGCTGCGCCGTAAGGTACGTGAGGCTCACCACGAAGAGCATCACGACCGAGACAAGCCTGGCGACGGCCCAGCCGCTCCTCGCCTCTATGAATTCGGGCACCGTGTATGTCTCCGAGCGGCGCACGTAGGGCGCTATGAAGAATGCCGCCAGAACATAGCCAAGGGTCCACCCAATTATGAAGGGCATGGCGTCGTAGCCTAGCACAGCTATGGCGCCCGCCATCGATATGAAGGACGCGCCGCTCATCCAGTCCGCCGCCGTGGCCGCGCCGTTGACGACCGCGGGGACCCGGCGGCCCGCAACGTAGAATTCCTCCACAGTGGCGGCCTTCATTATCCACGCGACCGAGACGTAGAACACTACCGAGCCGAGGATTATGGCTAGGCCGCCGAAGTACGGGCCCGCGCTGAAGGACACCGATACTGCAATGATTACGTATACTATAAACGTGGCTATTACGAGGAATAAGCCCCTAGGCATGGCCCCTCAGCTCCCGCTTGAACTCCTCATCGTACTTGCGCGCTATGAAAGCGAAGATGAATATGAGCAGTATCCCCCCCACGATGGCCACGAACGCCGCCAGGAACCAGTGCAACGGTATGCCGTTGAAGATCAGTATGTTCTTGGTGGTTTGGACCGGCAGATGTATCCACACGGCAAAGAACGTCCATATGATGAACAGCACTATGGTCGTGGTTACCATTTTCCGCCAGTATTTACGGAACGTCTCGGACCTCTCTATCTCAGATATGTCTGGGCCAGACATCACTCAAAGTAACATGCAAGTATTTAAAAATTACCCGACATGTTTAGAAAGCTTTAAACAATTAAAGCACATTATTTATCATTATAATAAATAGCATAGAATCATAATATTAAATCGACAATACCGTGGTCTACTTGAGGATATATTTAACGCTGTCCACTACTGAATCTTACTATTTATCAAAGCTATAATAACGGTTAAGTTTCTTAAATATGTAGAGGTCTCTCCCGAACAGCAAAAAATAATTTGTCCCCATATCCTGTTTTCCGTGCTTCCAACGTATATCAAGGGCCTCCTTTCCAACATCTTCAGACACGAGGTGCCCCCCGAGTGCGTCGAGGTGCTGTACCTTAGGCCCGGCGAAACCGTCCAACGCAGGGCGTTCTACATAGTGTACAAGGGGATTGTGGAGTCGCAAGGACAGCACTACGAGGGGGGCGAGTACATCGTGTCGGACGGCGTTAGGGCCGAGGAGGAGTCCATAGTCGCCCTTGTGGACGAGGGCTGCGTGAAGGAGCCCTCACACCACCTTGAGGAATGTACCGTAAAACGACTGGCCAAGTTCCCAGTCATATGGGTATCCCCACAGACAGCCATTAGGGACGCGGTGAGGATCATGCACGAGAAGGGCATCTCGTCCGTGGTGGTCATGGAGGGGGACACGCCCATAGGCATATTCACGGACACCGATCTGAGGAGGGTCCTAGCGGAGGGCGTTGATCTGGGCACGCCCATTGGTGACGCGGTGCAACGCAGGGTCGTGTCCATTCAAGCTGACTCGCCGTGTTATGAAGCCATATCGAAGATGATGGAGCATAACATAAAGCACCTCCTGGTCGTAAATAGGGGCGAGTACGGGATGCTCACGGCAAGGGACCTAGCGTATAGGATGGGGCCCTTCTACATATATTACCATGTACGGCTGAGGAGGGCCAACACGCTTGAAGAGCTCGGGTCCATAGTCAGGGAGCTCGTGGACGCCCTCCACCGGGAAGGCGGCAAGTTCAGGGACCCCTCCCAGGTCCCCAACGCAGAGGCGCTTCTCCGAATAGCCAGCAGGATGGTGGACCGGGTAGCGGACTCCATTGCAAGACAGATGGGGGGATGGCCGCCGGGCTGCCTCTACGCGATAACGGGAAGCGCCGGGAGGGACGAACAGTTCCTCCTCACCGATAGGGATACGCTGGCCATCTACGGTGATGAGAAGTGCCTGGAATTCGTGCGTGAGCTCGAGCTGCGCATGGACGCGGTGGGCTTCCCCGGCTGCCCAAACGGGTACACCGCGCGGAGGTTCGCCATAAGGGCGGACGAGCTAAAGGAGACCGTCAAGTCGTGGGCGCTCGAGGCCGAGACGCACAACGTGGAGGTGTCTCTGCTCGCCGATGCCCGTCCCGCGTTCACGGTCCCACAGGACGCCGTAGACGCCCTCATGTGCGCCAAATCGGTGCTCACGGAATACATGAGGGGGAACAGGCAGTACGTGCGCCTCTCGTTGATGTACAGGCCCGCCCTGGGGCTCTTCGGGAGGCTCCTACCTTCCTTCGACTTCAAGGCGAGGGCCCTCGCCCCAATAGAATATCCCATTAGGGCCCTCGCGGTGATCCACGGCATAATAGAGCCGACAAGCACCATTGGGAGGATAAACGCGCTCAGGGACGAAAGGGTGCTGCCCCCCGACCTGGCCGGGGACCTCATGAACGCCTACGGCCTCCTTCTGAGGTTCAAGGTATGGCTGTACT
The DNA here is from genome assembly GCA_027002815.1 of Thermoproteales archaeon. Classification (GTDB taxonomy): domain Archaea; phylum Thermoproteota; class Thermoprotei; order Thermoproteales; family Thermoproteaceae; genus WANN01. The sequence continues at coordinate 7,767 of JALWZH010000110.1, forward strand.
CGATGGGCACCAGGGAAATCGACGTGGGGTCCCTACCCTCGACCGAGAGGATGGCGCTCCGCGGGGCCCTACATGTGGCCAGCAGGCTGCATGAGTTCGTCGAGAGGAACTATGCATAGCTACGCCGTGGACCTGGAGACTACGGGCCTCGACCCGAAACGTGACAGGATATTGGCTTTTGCATATGTAAAGATAGGTGAGAGGACCGTTAAGTTCGGGGAGAGGGTGCTCGTGAGGATGGACAGCGTGGGCGCAAGCGCGCAGATACACGGCCTGCTCCCAGTGGACCTCGCAAAGGGCATGGACGAGTACGCGTTGGCGGCACGCATAGGCAGGCTGGTTGAGGAGGGCGTCATAGTTACCTTTGGCCGCCACGACGTCGAGTTCATCAGGGCGCTGCTCAGGCGGTACGGCTACCGCGCCGTCATAAGGTTCGTGGACATCATGCAGGTGTTGATGGAGCTTCCATCGATGCGCATGGAGGCCGCGTCGCGCCTACGGCTCACGCTGTACGATGCCGCGAGGCGCCTTTTGGGTATATCCCCCGAGGAGGCGCACGACCCGCTGGAGGACGCGTTACTCACCGCGCTACTCTTCCTCAAGTTCAGGGGCCTGGCCAAGGTCAGGAGGATCAACACGCACGGTATATTATTGTAAATAACCATCATTATACATCATTATGTAGAACACTTAAATTTTTACCGCAACTATTTGACATGTTCGGCAGCAGGCTTCTGCCCCCACGCTACCAGGAGCTCTACGACGCCGCCCTTAAGGACCCAGAAAAATTCTGGTTGCAGGTGGTGGAGAGGTCCTCCCGGGACATATTCTGGGCGAAGAAGCCCGAAAAGGCGTTCCAATGGAACTTGCCCGAGCCCTTCAAGTGGTTCATCGGGGGATACACCAATGCTGGGTACAGCGCGGTAGATTACAAGTATGCCAGGTTTGGGGACAAACCGGCGTACATATATGTAAATCCCGAGCTAGGCGTCGAACGCAGGGTGTCGTACGACGAGTTCTATAGCCTTGTATCCCGATTTTCGGCGGCCCTAAGGGCCATAGGCGTCGAGAGGGGCGACAGGATCATGATATATATGCCCAACACCGTTGAGGCCGTGGCGGCCATAATAGCCGCCTCCAGGATAGGCGCCATATCCAGCACGGTTTTCGCCGGCTTCGCGCCGAAGGCCGTGGCGGACAGGATAGAGCTCGTAGAGCCCAAGGTCATATTCACGCAGGACTATTCGATTAGGAGGGGGCGCCGGATACCCCTCAAGGAAAACATCGACGAGGCCATAAGGATGTCCCCCTGGAGGCCCCAAAAGGTCGTCGTGAGGAGGGCGCTGGCCGAGGAAAAGGAGCCCCCAATGGGCAACGGCGACATGTATCTCGACGAGTTCCTCGAGCTGGGCAAGAGGGGGGACCCGGCGCCCGTGTTCCTCGAGTCGAACGAGCCTCTCTTCATCATGCCCACGTCGGGCACCACGGCGAAGCCCAAGCCCGTCGTGCACGTGCACGGCGGCTACCAGGTGTGGATATGGCTGGGCGCCAAGCTGGTGTACGGCTTGGAGCCGCGCGACACGATCTTCAACACTTCGGACATAGGGTGGATAGTGGGCCAGTCCTACATAGTGTTCGCCCCGCTCATAGTTGGGTCCACCTCCATACTCTTCGATGGGACGATCGACAGCCCGAGGCAGGACATCTTCTGGGAAACAGTGGAGAGGTACAGGCCCACGATACTCTGGACTTCCCCCACTGCGGCCCGCATGCTGATGAAGCTTGGGCTGGACAACGCGCGGAGGCACGACCTAGCCTCCGTTGAGAGGGTGGTCACCGCCGGAGAGGTCCTCAACCCGGAGGTCTGGCGCTGGCTGTTCCAAGACGTGTTCGGCGGCAGGATACCCATAATAGACCACATGTGGCAAACCGAGACAGGCGGCCCGCTGTTCGGCTATCCGTACAGCCTAGTGAGGGACGCGGCCTACGGCCTGGAGGCCATACCGATAAAGCCGGGTTCCGCAGGCGTGCCCATGCCTGGCGTCGAGTTCGACGTGGTCGACGAAAAGGGGAGCCCGCTTCCTCCGATGAGTAAGGGCACCGTCATCATCCGCCGCCCGTTCCCCGGGCTGACCCCCACGCTGTGGAAGGACCATGAAAGGTACCTCAGGGATTATTGGGGGCGCATAGAGGGGGTGGTGGCGTACTACACCGGCGACGCGGCGCACGTGGACGAGGACGGCTACGTGTGGTTCGGCGGGCGTGCGGACGAGGTGATAAAGATCGCCGGCCATAGGATAGGCACCATAGAGGTCGAGTCCGCGCTCCTCACCCACCCGGCGGTGGCCGAGGCGGCATGTGTAGGCGTGCCGGACCCAACCAGGGGAGAAGTGATAGCTGCGTTCATAGTGCTCAAGCCGGGGTGGCGGCCCAGCGAGGAACTCAAGAGGGAGCTTGTGGAGCATGTACGTAAGACGTTCGGCCCAATAGCCGTGTTCGCGGGGATAGAATTCGTCAACATGCTCCCCAAGACAAGGTCCGGTAAGATCATGAGGAGGGTGCTCAAACGTATATGGAGCGGGGAACCCCTCGGCGACGTCTCTACCATAGAGGAGGAGGCGTCCATAGACGAGGTGAGGGACGCCGTGGAGCGGTTGAAGAGGGTCGGCTAGACGCCTACCTCAGTATCAACACGCTTGTGTTTGCGGCGATGGCTACCGACATGGATATGCTATGATAGAGGAAGGCCGTCGTGCCGTAGTAACCCCTTGTGGACATTATGACCAGATCGTACTCGCCCTCAGAAAGCTCCTTCACGATTTCGGAGGCCACGGTCTCGTCCTCCCTGAGCTCCCTGAACTTAAAGGTGTACTGCACCCCGGATCTACCCACAGCCTTTCTTATAGTCTCCCTCATCTCCTCTACATGGGGGTCGCTGGGCGGGGCAACGTACAGGAAAACTATGCGGGAACCGTATCTCTGGGCCATGTCCAGCGCGACCGATATCGCGTCCTTGGACCTACCCCCAGGGGAGACCGGCACCAATATATTCCTGAACTTGTACGACACTTCGTACACAGGCTCGTCGACGGACATGGATACAAGCGGAAACACGGCACTTATTTAGTTTCCCCTTAGAAGGGCCGCAGGGGCCGGGCTATTCAATTATTTGTAGTAACACATATTCTATATATTTTAATTTCGCCATGAGTGTAATGTGTTTTCAGAAAATGTTATAAGGGAGTATTGTGGCGTCCTCTATGGTAAAGTTCCACATTTTAAGGGCAAACCTCTCCACCGGCGAATTCCGCGAGGAGGTCATAGGTGAGGACCTCGTCAAAAAGTATCTCGGAGGGAGGGGACTCGGCACATACCTAGCGCTGAAGGAAATACCGCGCGGTGTGGACCCCTACAGCCCGAGCAACAAGCTCTACTTCTTCTCGGGGCCCCTAAGCGGGATAGTGACATTGGCGTCGAGCAGGCTGACGGTCGTGGGCAAGTCCCCGCTCACCGGTTCCCTGACCCATTCCAACATGGGAGGCAACTTCAACGTGATGTTGAGGAAGTCGGGGTTCGACGGCATTGTAGTTGAGGGCGCCTCCGACGAGCCGGTCTATATACTTGTGAAGGATGGGGAGCCGCAGATAAGGCCCGCGAAGCACATCTGGGGCAAGTGGACAGACCACTCCACGAAGCTGCTATTGCAGGACGCCGGGTTCGAGCCCGACGAGAGGAAGGCCGGCGTAGTCACCATAGGTCCCGCCGGCGAGAACCTGGTACGTATCGCCGGCATACGCGGGTCCGACTACGAGCGTTTCGCCGGACGTGGGGGGCTGGGCGCCGTTATGGGCTCCAAGAAGCTCAAGGGTATAGTGGTGTGGGGCACCCGCGACCTCAACAGGGAGCTGGTCGACAGGCAGAAGTTCGCGGAGGTCCACAGCAAGTACGTCAAGATGTTGTCCGAGGCGGACGTAAGCAAGGCCCTCCACAAGTACGGCACCAACGTGCTCATGAACATAGTGAACAGCATTGGGGCCCTCCCCACGCGTAACTTCGAGACTGGGGTCTTCGAGGAGGCGGAGAAGGTGTCCGAGGAGTACATGCAGAAGGCTGGGTACTTCAAGGAGGTGCACGGGTGCATGATGTGCCCAATCGCGTGCACGCAGATGCACAAGGTTGAGTCAGGGCCCTTCAAGTTCATGGGCAAGGTCAAACATGAGTACGAGAGCACTTGGGCCCTGGCCCCCAACCTAGGTATAGGCGATCCCGGCGCCATGAACAAGCTTACGAAGCTGGCCAACGAGCTGGGCATGGACACCATATCGCTTGGCAACGTGCTTGCTACGGCAGTCGAGCTCGCCAAGAAGGGGAAGCTCCCCATACCGACGGACTGGAACGACCCAGCCACGATGATAGACCTCGCCATAAAGACCGCCTATAGGGACGGCGTTGGGGACGATCTGGCCGAAGGCGACTACAGGCTGGCCCTCAAGTACGGGGAGCCAGAGGCCTTTGTGGGGGCGAGGGGACAGGGATTCCCAGCCTACGATCCGAGGGCCCTCAAGGGCTTCGCCCTGGCCTACATGACAGCCAACAGGGGCGGCGACCACTTGGAGGCCTACACGCCCACCTGGGAGATATTGGGAGCCCCCAAGAAGGTGGACCCACTGGACGACTCGCCTGCAGGCATAGAGGAGCAGGCCCGCCTGGTCAAGTGGAACCAGGACCTCTTCGCGGTGGTAGACTCAACAATAATATGCAAGTTCGACCAGCTGGACGCCAAGGGCGGGATCTTCGAGAACGCCCTCGCCGACCTGTACAACGCGGCCTTCGGCTGGGACTGGACGCCCCAGGACGTGCTCACGGTAGGCGAACGCATATTCAACGCTGAGAGGCTGTTCCACGTGAAGGAGGGTAAGTGGGTCAAGGACGAGTTGACGCCCAGGCTGAGGAAGCCGCTTCCAAGCGGCCCCGCTGCCGGCCACAGCGCCGCCAAGATGTTCGACGAGGGCATAAAGGTGTACTACAGGCTGCGCGGCTGGGAGGACGGGAAGCCGCTTCCGGACACCCTAAAGAGGCTGGGCCTAGAGGAGTTCCTCTACCTCCTCTAGGCTTAAGGTAACAGGACTTTTTTACCCGTACTTCTTGCCCTCGGAGACCAGGCCGAGGGACCTGTCCGTCTCACGTATCGACTCCCACTTACCGGCCATGCGCGTGGCCGCCCTTACCGCGTCTATGTTCTCTGGGGTCACTATAGCCTCCTGGTGTATGCCCATCATGAGGTAAAGCTCCCTACCGTTTACAGTGATGGAGTCGCGTATAATGGCGTTCTCATATACGTCGTTCCTCTTACGCCCCAGGTCCCTGGCCCACTCGACTATCTGGGCGAGGCTCTTGAACCCGTGCCTTGCCTCGAACAGGTGTATCCGTGGGGTCCTCGCAAGCGCCTCCACGACGTCGTCCCTCCTGTACTGGCCGTCCAGCTCCATGTAGACCATGTGCATGTGCATCAACGTCGCGGGTATGGCGACGGCCATGGTGACTATGTCTATGTCTGGCAGCACCGTCCTGGCGTCGGGGCCGTGGTGGCTGGGCACCGTGGCCGGGTTTGGAACCACGTCGTTTATGGGGCCCTTCTTGTATTCCTTTGGGTCGGCGCCGCGCCTGGCAATGAATATCCTCGCCTTGCTTATCCCTATTCCGTTGCCCATGAGCGACGAGAGGAGCCTCACTATCCCCGTGGTGTTACAGCTCACCACCCTTATGTATCGTTTGCCCACGGCGCCCTCATAGTTGGCCAGCGCATTGAAACTGACATCGGCAACCTCCGCCTCCTCGCCGCCCTGGAATATCGCCGGCCTGCCGAGGGGGACATAATACCTGTCCTTGTTCTCGGCGCCCACGTCCTCCGGCGACGCGTCTATGATTATGTCGGATTCCTTGACAAGGTCCATCGTAGTGCCCTCCACAGGTATGTCGGCCTTCCTGAACTCGTCCACCTTGTCGTCTGGGACGTACACCTTTATGCCCGACCGAGCGGCCATCTGCGCGAGATAGTCCGGCGTCGTCTTCACGACCCCTATGAGCCTCATGTCGCCCTGCCTGAGCACGGCCTCGGCCACACGTTTGCCTATTGTGCCGAAGCCAACAACGCCGACGCGCATGAGCCAGTAACGGAGGTACATTAATAATTTTACCCGGTTACCGGGACTCCCCAGGGCAGAGCCGCGGCGACGAGTTCCGCCCAGCAGATCCCCTGGACTTCCCCAAGGCGGACAAATGGTGATCTCTGCGCATACTGCCGGCTCGGCTAGAGGCCGAACCTCTGCCGTATGTCCAGGGCCACCTCGGGCTTGCCCAACTTCTCGTAAATTGCCGCCGCCATGGCCGCGTACCTGGCGGCCTTTTCCCTTTCGCCGAACCTCATAGCGGCCGTGGCATAGTCGAGGAGTATCTGGGCCTTCCCCATGTTGTACTTGGCCATTGACACGAGGCGAAGGGCCTTGTCATACGCCATGAAGGCGGGTATATATTTCCCCTCTTCGGCGTACGAGTTGCCGATGATCCTATAGCAGTCGGCGAGCTCTATCTTATACATCTTGGCATTGGCCATGGATGCGCATTCCCGGGCCGTTTGCCTTGCCCTTCTCAGGTCGCCGGTGCCTATAAGCGCTTGAGCCAGCCGAATCAAAGCGTAGATCGTGAGGCGTGTGTCTCCGAGCTCCCTCGCTATATTGACGGCAAGTTCCAACCTTCGGGCTGCCTCCCAGTAGAGGCCCTTACCGGTGAGTACCTCGGCAAGGCCCAGCAGCGAGTAGCCCTCCTCGCGCTTCAGGCCTATGTCACGTGCCCTTTCATAGGCCTCCTTATATGTACGTAGCGCGGCGTCTACCTCGCCCCAGCTTTGAAGCATAACGCCGTAATTGTACAGCGTAATGACGTAGAGGCCCGGATCGTTCTGGGCCAGCTCAAGGGCCTTAACGAAGACGAGCTTGGACTCGGTCGGCCTGCCCGCAATGGACAGCGCGTTGCCCAGGTTGCAGAGCGCCGCTATGGTGATCCTGCG
>JALWZH010000111.1 GCA_027002815.1 Thermoproteales archaeon
GGGCATTCCTCCGGGAGCTCCTAGGCTCCACGAGGGCCCGCATAATCATTGGGTCGACCCCATACGTCGATCCGCAGCGCGAGCTGGACATAATATCCGAGTCGTGCCACAACGTGATCGACGTGCTCTTCGTGGACGAAATAAAGGCGTCGAGGAGGAGGTATTGGGCAAGGCGCAAGTACCCGCATCTAAGCGAGGACGAGGTCGACGCGTACATATTTGCCTTGTCCTACGTTAGGGGGCTAAGCGCCAACCCGTGCCCCCAGAACGCACATCAAGGTCAGCGTGTCTAGGGATCGTCACGGCTCGGCATAGAAGGACGTCATCACGTACGCGGCTAACCATGTTTGTTTAAAGCGTTGCCGTTGTGCCCTATGCCGGCCTTCCTAGCCAAACCCTAAGGGCCCTCGGCTCCACGGGCGGTCCAAGGGCCCTCCTCATTCCAAATGCCCCACGATCATCCTAATGTGAACACGCGTGTACGCGGATAGTTGCCCGTCTCGTCCTTCTCGTATTTCTTCACCATGTCCCAAACGTTCAGCAGGCCCGTCAGAAGGCCCAGGTACGCCTCTAGGCAGGGCACCAAGCCATCTGCGGTAGCCTCAACGCGCAGGGACAAGCCCGAGGAGTCTACGCTTATGTATGGGCGTACGCCATATATGGCCGGACACTCGTAACCGTACACCTCGCACGCCCTCTTGGAATTGAGCGCAACAACAGTCCAGGTGGATCCGATCACGTCGCCTTTCTCCACGCCTCCCTCGGCGATCCTCCTAACGGTTTCCTCGCCCAACTCTATCCGTCCACCGCACCCGTACGTGTTAGTCCCCTTCCTGATAGGGGGCGGCGGGGGAACGCTGGACGGCTGCGATCGTTGGGGCGGCGCAATGGGCCGGCCCTTTACCTTCTCGGCCACACGCAACTCCTCCAGCTTTGCCCCTTGGCACAGCGATGGTATCACCGCTACGGCGGCCCCAAACAGCACGTCCATTTCCACGCCGGTCTTGCCCCTCGACGCTCCATATACCTTAACCCCATCGCCATACAATTCGTACCACACGTGGCCTATCGAAATGGGGTGTAGGAATGGGAGGAAGCGCCAGGCGCTTCTCACATAGACGTCTATGGGCCCGGCGCCCACCATTGTGGCGCCGCTTATGCGGGCCTCGGCTATGGCGAGCCTCTCCACGTCCACCTTGGCCGATATGTCTATGACCGGCACGTCCAGAGCGCGTGTTGCCACTAAAAAACCTGCCGGGCGTGTCCCGGGAACCTTAAAAATTTCCCCGGTAGCCCCGACATGCACGAGGTTCTGCCGGTTAAGCCTCTCGTTGCGATACTCGTGGTAAGCGACACCAGGTTCAGGGAGGTGCTCCAGGGAGGTGCGGCCAGCGATGTGAGTGGGCGCATAGCATACGAAGTCGTGAGCAGCGTCTGGGACGCGTATAGGCCCATAATAGTGCCGAACCAGAGGGACGTTATAAGGGGCATGCTATACTATATTTTGGACAGGACGGAGGCCAATGTGGTTATACTTATAGGGGGCACTGGCGTTGCCCCACGCGACGTCACAGTAGACGTGGCCAAGGAGGTTGCGGATAGGGAGCTGCCGGGCTTCGGCGAGGAGTTCAGGAGGATTTCATACATGAGGGTGGGCCCCCCCGCGCTGCTGAGCAGAGCATCAGCATTTATAATCAGAAACAAAATCGTTTATGTGGTGCCTGGGTCGCCGAACGCCGTGGAGACCGCGATCAGGGAACTTATAATCAAGGTAACGGAGCATGCGCTCAGCGAGCTGCAGAGGACATGAGCTTCAAGATACGTTACAGGCTATGGGTGGAAAAGGACGGCAAAACCATTATCGGTCCTGGGGCCTACGAGATACTAAAGGAAATAGACGAGACGAAGTCGATCGCTGCCGCGGCCAGGAAGTTGGGCTTCTCATACAAATTCATTTGGTCGTACATAAAGAAGATAGAGGAGGAGTTGGGGGAGCCTGTAGTTGAGTCCAGGCGGGGGGGCAAGGAGAAGGGGCAGACGGACCTCACCCCCATAGGGAAACAGGTGCTCGACGCGTATGAGCAGATGCTCAAGGAGGTGGAGGGACTGATAGGTAGGTGGGAGATGAGGTTCACCGCAATGCTGGGAGGCGCCAGGGAGGCGCCCATATACAAGCGCATAGTAATCAGGAGGGAATCTGAGGAGGAGGAGCGCGCCTGAGCCCTGCTCACCGCGTTTCGCCCTGCAGGTTGATGGGCGCGCCAGCCTCAAGCCTCCACCGCGGCTCCCTGACGCTGTTGGCGCGCATTATCAGGTCCATGAGCATCTCCTCGTCCCTAGCCCTTATGGCAGGGTAAAGGTCCACAGCGGGGTCCCTGTATAGGCAGGTCTTCAGTTTACCGTCGCTTGTAAGTCTCATTGTGGTGCACGCGGCGCAGAACGTGGGATTATTCCAGTTCTTCACTATCTCTACGTGTACCCCGTCCACCTCCAGCACCGGCCTATTGTGGAGGTCCCTGCGTGTGCCCACCAGTCGCGCCCCGCGTGTCGTCACCAACAGATCCACCAACTTATTTATATCAACGTACATGCTGTCAAATATCGTGATGCCGTCGTTCACCGGCATCAGCTCTATTATTTGTACGCGGGCCCCGAGCTTAGACGCGAAGCCTATTATGTCCGGGACCTCGTCCATGTTCTCCCTGAGTAGGACCACGTTTATCTTGACCTGTAAACCGCTGTCTATAGCGGCGCGTATGCCCCTCAACACGCGTTCCAAGGCGTCCACGCCCATGATGCGCCTGTACCTGTCCCGTCTCAGTGAGTGCAACGACACGTTGACGCGCTTTAGCCCGGCGTCTGCGAGGGGACTAGAGAGCCTCTCGAGGAGGAGGCCGTTAGTGGTCATCGAGATGTCCTCGGGGCCACACTTGTCGATCTCCCCGACCACTTCCACTATGTCCCTACGCAGCAGCGGTTCCCCCCCAGTTATCTTGAAGTCGCCTACCCCCAACTTCCTGAAAGCCAGGGCTACGAACCCTATGTCCTCAGGGCTCAACACGCCTGACATGGGCTTCTGGCCCTCGAAATGGCAGAACACACAGTTAAAGTTGCACACGTCGTTGACAACTATGCGCAGCTTAAGCAACGGCCTGCCGAACCGGTCCACTAGCATATCGCCTATGACTATAGTTATTACCTAATAAATATTGGCGGGGTCAAGGCATAAGAACGGCTATATATGCGTCAACGTGTACTACATGTACACGTTACTCGCAACTATTGCATGCATGCAGGCGGCCCTACAGAGCGGCACGTCCCAGGGACGTATAGCGGCGCTGTTGACGCTTATGCCCCTCCTAGCGATTGGCGATTATCAGGAACTCGCAAGGTTCGCAGTTCCGGCCTCGGCGACAGTGCTAATAGCCCGCGCCTACCTGTTGGAGGGGCGGGAAAGGCTTGTGCGTCCCGTTATAGTATCCATGTCGCTCTTCCAGGCAGCGTATTTGGCCTACGTGATGGGGTACGTCTACTACCCAGCCGGCTCTCTGACGCTGAGGGCCCTCACGTCCTCGACGGCGCTGGTTGCAGCTGTGCAGTACGCGGCGCTCATGAAGCCGGAACGGAGCAGGAAGTACAGGCCCGCGCTGGGCTACATGGCCCTCGCCGTTATAGCGCTGTCAATAGATGTCGCTGCGTTGCCTCTAGCGGTTGTTGAGGCCTTGGTACTTTCCCGCATGCCGTTAAGGAGACGCGAGGTGTACCTGCCCGTACTCTTCGTGCCAGCGGTGATCCAGGGCGGAACACTGCTCCCGCAAGCAGCCTCTGCCTCCGTGCTACTCCTCTCGAGGCCCGAACATCTGAGGTACAGGCGAGTGCCCCCGCCCCATTCCTGGATAGGCGCATGGATCGGGGGAAAGTACTTCGGTACGTCGATATTGGGGGTAGGGGGATTCAGCTACGTTATCAGGGCTGTGGACGGCCAGGGAAACGTGTACGCGATCAAACTGCTCAAGTATAGGGACGAGAGTGGGGTCCCCCTGGCCGAGAATCCCCACGTTGTCCACGTGTTCAGGCAGGAGATGAGCAAGTACCTCCTCATATCCTCTGACCACGTGGTCAAGGTGTTCGAGGTTCACGTGCCTCAGGACGTCAAGCTCCCCTATAGGTCGATCGAGGAGTACCTGGCGGATCCGCCCTACATAGTTATGGAGTTCCTCGGCGGCGGGACCTTGAGACAGCTCCTCAATGAGAAGGGCGCCTTGCCTCTGGACAGGTTCGCGGATGTGGCGCTTCAGATAGCGGAGAGCATACGTGACGTGCACAGGGCGGGACTGGCCCACCTCGACCTCAAGCCCGAGAACATCATGTTCAAGGACAGGGCCAGGCGCACGGTCAAGATAGTGGACCTGGGATCGGCTAAGATAGCCATAGGGGGATCCGTAGTGGCCTCGCAGCTGTCCCCAGCCTACGCGGCCCCCGAACTGCTCTACGGGGGCAGGGGAACGCCTGAAAGCGACATATATTCGTTGGGCTGCATAATGTACGAAATGCTCACTGGAATAAACCCGCAGGCCTTCGTCATGGGAGGGGAGAAGCCGCCGCATCCCTCGAGGTACAATGGCGCGGTTCCCACGCACGTGGGGGACGTGGTACTGAGGTGCCTAGACCTGGATCCGAGGTCCCGGCCAACCCTCGACGAGATAATGGACGCGCTTATATCCATCCGCGTACCCTGATGGCCGAGTAGACCCTGTCAATTGCGAGTACGAACGCCGCGTCCCTCATGGTAGAGCCGCGGCCCCCCTTATACGCCGAGTACACCCTGGCGAACGTGTCCACCATCTGCCCCTCCAGCCTGTCCCTGGTCTCGCCCTCTTTCCAGGCCTGCCACTGAAGGTTCTGGAGCCACTCTAGATACGACATTACTACTCCTCCCCCATTGGCGAGTATGTCTGGGACCACGGCCACGCCCCGCTCGTATAGCACCGCCTCGGCGTCAGGCGTAGTGGGCCCATTTGCCCCCTCAACCACGAGCCTGGCCTTGACCCTGGACACGTTGTCCAGCCTAATGGTGTTCTCCATGGCGCTGGGCATGAGCACATCTGCGTCCACGTATAACGAGGCGTCTGGCCCCAGCTTTTCGCCTCTAGGATAGTTCACCACTTTCCCCGTCTCGCGCTTCGCCCTAAGGGCCAGCTCTACGTCCAGGCCCTTGGGATCGTAGACTGTGCCGGACGTGTCGCTTACGGCTACCACGCGCGCCCCAAACACCGTTGACCAATACGCGGCCCACTGACCCGTGTTACCGAACCCATGCACGGCCACCCTTAGCCCATCAAAGCCGCCGAGCTCCCTCTTAGCAGCCTCCCTGGCGGCAACGGCAACGCCGAACCCGGTGGCGTACTCCCTCACGGGGTTGCCCCATAGCTCCGGCGGCTTCGCCGTAAAGGCCGCCGGCACGTTGCGGCCCTTGAGAACGCTGTACTCGTCCACCATCCAGGCCATGACCTGTGGGTTTGTGCCTACGTCGGGGGCAGGTATGTCCTCGTACTCCCCTATAACGCCGTGGATCGCCCTGACGTAGCCCCTTGAAAGCCTTTCCAACTCCCTCTCGGAGAGCTTCTTTGGGTCTACCCTCACGGCCCCCTTGCCGCCCCCATATGGGAGCCCGTGAAGCGAGTTCTTGAACGTCATGAGCATGGCCAAGGCTATGTCGTCCTCCAGAGTGACCTCAGGGTGGAACCTGATACCCCCCTTATAGGGACCAAGCGCGTTGTTGTGCTGCACCCTGTACCCCTCGAACACGGCTATGCGCCCGTCGTCCATGCGCACGGGTATCTGCACCACTACTATCCTCTGTGGTTTGGCCAAGAAGTAGTAAAGTTCCTCGGGGAAGTTGCCCAGCTCTATGGAACGGCGAAGGATCTTATGGACGTTTTGGAGGAATATCGACATGTGTAGGGACTAGGCCACCTATTTAAACTGTGTGTACCCACGTGCTGAGCGCGATGCTTTAATCCGCAGGGCAACTGGCGTACATGTCGTGGAGATGCCCCATATGCGGCACCCACAACGACGCAGCCGAGAAACGGTGCAAGGTCTGCGGCGCCTACTCCCCGAACGAGCCCACGATTCCCCGTCAGGAGGGGGCCCGCGGGGGACAGCCGGCGGCATACCGCATCGTCATCAAAATAGAGGATGTGCCTATAAAGGAACTGATAGGGACCACGTTCACAGTGGAGGTGCCCCCAACCGGCGGTGTGATAACGTTGGGCCGCGCATCCGACAATACGGTGATCATACCGGACCCAACGGTCTCGCGGAGACACGCCAGGATAGTAGTGAGCAGGAGCACCGCGATACTGGAGGACATGGGCAGCAGAAATGGGACCTACATCATAAGCGGCGGCAACGAGGTGCGCGTGTCAGTCGCCGACATAGGCGACGACACGCTTGTTAGGCTGGGCGCAACTACAGTGTTGAGGATACAGATAAGCGGCGTCAAGCAGTGAGGGGCGGCTATCAAGGGAGCTGTGATGCAACATTTACGCGTCACCTCAAGGTACAACCCAGCGCGGTCCGGGAACCCGCTTGGCGGTCTGGCAAAGGAAAACTAAATAAGACCGGCATGTAAGTGAGGCGGGCCCGTAGCTTAGCCCGGTTAGAGCGCCCAGGGAATCTGGCCCGCGCAAGGCTGATAAAGGGCGGACGCCCCAGCACCCGGGAGGTCCCGGGTTCGAATCCCGGCGGGCCCACCAGCCGACGAGTTGGACCAGCCTCCCTGACCCTCCTTGCAGGCCCCAAATTTAGGCGTCTTTTTCGCGCTGGCCGTAGCGCCGCGTGGCGATACCCCGCTTAAGGCCAGGCCTCACCATGGCACATGGCCCGTTGCCCAGAGACATGCTCCCCTCGTTATTCCGCCGACGCCGATCAACGCGGCTAATTTAAATGCCCAAAGGTTTGGGGCAGCATGTTGAACCATTGTTGCAGTGATGTACCATTTAGGCCGTACCTTTTACCCTATTAATGTAGAAGATATTAAAGCTTATACTCAATTAACATAAAGATAAACCTATATAAAGTGATATTATAAAAAGTTGATAGAATTAATTGTAGGGGCTGGGGGTAGAGTCAACTTTTAAATAGCATAACTTCTCTAGGGTCTATGAGAAGTATAGTGTTTGCGGTTCTAGCAATATCGCTCGCCATAGGGCTGGCAAATGCGCAGCTTTTCGGCCCCTATGTGGACGAACTGGTCTTCGTGGTACAGCCCGACGAGTTCAAGGCCGTGCGCGACATTGCGGCTGGCCGCATGCACCTATGGGCGTGGTACATCAGAAGTCCCGACAACCTGGCATTTGCGCGTGAGAACGGGCTCTGGGTCATCAACGTGGCTGGGTGCGGCGTATACAACCTGCAGATAAATCCCGCTACAACAGAAACAGGGTTCAACCCGTTCACTATTAGGGAGGTCAGGGAGGCCCTCAACTATCTGGTGGACCGCAAGTATATAGCAGAGGAGCTCATGCGCGGGCTGGGCATACCGCAATACACGTTGTTCCGAGTCGGCTCGCCTGAGTATGTCAGATATATAGACCTGATGCTGGCATATGAGTCCAAGTACGCCTACAACCCTGAGAAGGGCAGGCAGATGATCTTCGACGCGCTTAGGAGGGCCGGCGCCGAGTTCCGGGATGGCAAGTGGTACTACCAGGGCGAACCCATAAGAATCATCATATTCGCCAGGGCTGAGGACGTGAGGAAGGATATAGGCCAGTATCTTGGCAAGATATTGGAGGAGCTGGGCTTCACAGTTGAAGTGCAGGTGCAGCCAGCCGCCAAGGCCGTGCCAGTGGTGTACAGGGGCGACCCGAGGAAGGGCGAGTGGCACATATACACCGAGGGCTGGGCCTTCACGGGCGGCATGACCGCCTACGAGGACGACAACTTCGAGTTCTTCTATGCTTCGGCCTTCAGCGGAACGATATTGAACCCCGAACTAAGCGACTATCCCGAGAGGATGCCCGCAGAGCTGAAGGAGCTCGCCCGTAGGATGACTGGCGGCGAGTACAGGGACGTGTTGGAGAGGCGTAGCCTAGTGGAGAGGTTGCTTGACTTGACCTTGAGGGAATCTGTGAGGGTGTGGCTCGTCACACAGAAGTGCCCCATGGCGGCTGCGCCCAACGTGAGGTCCGTCTACGATCTGATGGGCGGCTTCTGGACGCGCTTCACTTTCAGGACTTTGAGGTTCACCGACAGGCCGAGCGGTGGGACAATGGTGATTGGGCTGAGGACGCTCTTCATAGAGCCCTGGAACCCCTATAACAACTGGCTCTACGACCAGCAGGTCCTAACCACTATATACGACTTCGGCGTGTGGATAAACCCACACACGGGCAGGTACACCCCTGTAAGGGCTAGGTTCACTGTTGAGACTGCTGGGCCCGAGGGCAAGCTGGATGTACCTCCCGATGCCCTCAAGTACGACTTTGAAGCCAAGAAGTGGGTGCCTGTGGGCGAGGGCGTAAAGGCCACAAGCAAGGTGACATGGGAGATCGCGAAGGGGTACTGGCACTACGCTGCCATAGGCAGAATGATACCAGTGACCTGGGCAGATGTGTTGTACGGGCTGACCCACCTCTTCGAAATAGTCAACCCAGACTCGCCGATACATGACCCCGGCGCAGTTACGCCCACAATGGAGGACTTCGTCAACAGGTTCAGGGGCATAAGGCTGGTCGGGGAGACTGAGGACACCATAACGGTCGAGGTATATATAGACTATTGGCACCTGGACGACACGTTCATAGCAGGGTTCGCCAGCATCACGCCGGCATACCCGTGGGAGCTCTGGTACCTCATGGAGAAGTCCGTGGAGATGAGGAGGCTGGCGTGGGTGGTCGAGACGGCGCAGCAGCGCGGCATTGAGACCCTGGACTACGCCAAGGGGCCGGCCCTAGAGGTGTTGAAGGAGGTCCTCGACGAGGTTGCCGGTTCCATACCGCCGCAGTTGGAGGGCATAGTGAGCAGGGCAGACGCGGACAACAGGTGGGCGGCGCTGGCCGACTGGTACAATAGGATGGGCCACTTCCTCGTGTCCAACGGCCCGTACTACCTTGACAAGGTAGACACGGCAGCGCTGCAGGTGAGGGTTAAGGCTTTCCGCAACTACCCGTTGCCGGCCAACGCCTTCGACAAGTTCCTCAAGCCCAGGGTGCCCACGGTTGAAATTGCGGACATTCCTCCCATAGTGTACAGGGGCCAGCATGCCACAATAACGATATCCGCGATGCTTGAGGGCGAGCCGTACGACGATGTGACGATCAAGTACCGTATAGTGGACGCTGCGGGCAACGTGGTGGCGTCAGGCGACGCCGCCAGGGCCGGTGCTGGGCTCTTCACCATTGAGGTGCCCGCAGATCTGTCGGCAAGGCTGTCCCCGGGCACTTACAGGGTGATCATTGTGGCTGTGGGCAAGGAGGCTGCCGTGCCCATAACGCTGTTCAGGTCCTTTGCTGTTTCGATTTCGCCGGAGGAGATCGAGCGGCGGATAGGCGGCGTGGAGGAGAGGCTCAGCGAGAGCATTAGGTCGCTTGAGGAGGCCCTCGGCAGGGCCGTCGGCGACGCGTTCTCGAGGCTGGCAGACGCCATTGAGGGGCTCAAGGGAGACATAGAGAGCGTGGGACAGGGCCTGAGGGACGAGCTGGCCAACGTAAGGAGGGAGGTAACCACTGCAACAAACTCGGTCAACGCGCTTGCCGGTCAGCTTACCACGGTCAACGCGCTGGTGATAATAGTGGTGATACTGACACTGATAAACCTGGCGCTCGCGTTTAGGAGACCGCGCCAATAGCGTTCCACTCTAAACCAACCTTTTAAACGAGACCAAATTTTTTATTTAATGGCCCTTCCCATACCCCGCGCCCTCCTCAAAAGGGTGGCCCAGCTAGTGGTGGGCCTCATAGTGGCCCTGTACCTCACCGTCGTGGTGGCCAACCTTGGGGGGTTTCTGGACGAGCTCCTAAGGGCGCAGATCGAGCAGCAGGTCGCGTTCGAGGTAGCGTCTAGCCCAACGCTTTCACAGGCCTCTGACGAGGTCAAGAGGGCGTACATAGAGAGGCGCATAGAGCAGCTGGAAAAGGCGCTGGGCCTGGACAAGCCGTTCTTCCCCGATAGGTCCCTCATATACCTCTGGAAGCTCCTCACGCTGGACCTGGGCAGGTCCTTCTTCATAACCGCTGCCTCGGGCTCCACCCGCGTGTATGACATAATAATGGAGAGGCTGCCAAATACGGTCCTCTTGATATCGCTCGGCACCGTGTTGAGCGCCCTCGTGGGCATCATGGTGGGCACGTACCTGTCCAAGAAGCCGTTGACGAGACAGGACAGGGTAGTGGTCCCCTTCTCCATAACTACGTTCGTCATCCCCACCTGGTTCTTCGGCATAATCTTCATACTCTTCTTCTCGTATTACCTCGGGCTGGTGCCGTCGGGGGGCATGTACAGTCCCAACCCGCCTGAGGATCCGCTGGGACGCACCGCCGACCTCCTCTACCACTTGGCCTTGCCCCTGGCCACTTGGGTGTTCTCCAACTTCGGGATATGGGCGTACACCACTAGGAACCTGCTTATACAGATTGCCCACGAGGACTTCGTCCTGGCGGCCAGGGCCAAGGGCCTCCCAGAAAGTGTAATAAGTAGGCGGTACATACTCAGGGTGGCTATGCCGCCCATAGTGACCAGCCTTTCCCTGTCCATAATAGCGTCCATTGGGGGAGCCATAATAACCGAGACAGTCTTCAACTGGCCGGGGACCGGCCAGTTGTATTACCTGGCCATACAGCTCGGCGATGCTCCGGTGATCATCGGGCTGACCGCAATATATGCGTACATGCTGATCATGACCGTGTTGATACTGGAAGTGCTGTACGCCGTGTTGGATCCACGTATAAGGGTCTCGCGGTGACATGTTGAGGGAAATACTCAGAGAGGTCTTCACGTCGCGTTCAGGCTTCGCTGGACTGGCCATACTGGTCGCGCTTGGGATACTGTCGGCCGTTTTCCTGGCCCAGTACGGCTTTGACGTGGGGTCCATAGTGGACGCGTGGAACGATGACGCGTACTGGCTTGACAACCCGCGTCTGGCGGCCCCAGAATGGGTGAACCTCTTCGGCGCCAACCTGCCCAGGACCACGGTGGTGCACCTCGAGGCCGTGCGCTCAGCCGAGGCCGAGGAGGTGCTTGCGGCCAAGCTGGAGGGCTACATCGACTACTACTACGACGATTATCCCAGCGAGGTCCAAATAATCGTGGACTCGCAGAGCTCCAACTCCTTCGTGGAGTTGCAGGTGGTGAGGCCGGACGGCAAGAGGTTGCGCCTGCTGTCCCTCTCGATAACGAGGCCTGGCGTGGACAGGATAAACGTGGACTCGTCGGAGGAGGTGGCCGCAAACGTGGAGAGGGCACTAGGAGCGCAAGGCGCCCCCTCTAGGCTCATATTCGACGCTGGGGGGCCGCTTAAGGGCACTTACCAGTTCGTGGCGGTCGTGAACTCGTTCGACAAGAGGCCGGTGAACATAAGCGTGGTGGTGTACGGAAAGGTGCATGGCCTTGCGGGGACCGACGAGAAGAGGAGGGACATATTCATGGGCATTTCGATGGGCATACCCATAGCCTACATGTTCGGCCTCGTGACCGCGTTCGCCATAGTGATCGTCCAGTCCCTCTTCGGCATAGTTGCGGGGTGGTTTGGGGGCAGGGTCGACGCTGCGGTGGACAGGCTTGCGGACATATTCCTCATACTGCCCTTCCTCCCCATACTCATAATGGTGTCGTTCCTCTACAGGCTGGACCTGTTATCCATAATTGGGGTGATAGTAGCGCTGAGCCTCGTAGGGTCTACGACGAAGGTTGTGAGGAGCATGACCCTCCAGATAAAGTCTGAGGCGTACATAGAGGCGGCCAGGGCGCTGGGGGCCAGCAGCGCCAGGATCATACTGGTCCACATATTTCCCAGGGTGTTGCCGTACTCCTTCGCTCTGGTTACAACCCTGATCCCGTCCTACGTGTACCTGGAGGCGGCCTTGGCCATATTGGGGCTCGGCGACCCGTTTCTGCCCACGCTGGGCAAGATAATTTCCGAGGCCTTCGGCGGCGGAGCCGCCTTCAGCGGGTACTGGTGGTGGGTGTTGATACCCTCGGCGTTCCTAGTGGCCATGACCGTGGGCTTCTCGCTGATAGGCTACGCGTTCGACAAGGTTCTGAATCCGAGGCTGAGGGAGCAATAAGGCTTAAAAACGTCCTCCTGTCAACGGGCCGTGACAACCGAGTTCAAGCCTATTGTTAGGGTCGGCGACACCGACTTGGACGGGTACAAGGCAGTGGCCTTTGCGCTGGCCAGCATAAGGGGCATAGGCCTGGCCAACGCCTACTCGATATGCAGGAAGCTCAACGTGGATCCCCATGCCCCCCTGGGCATGCTGAGCGACGAGCAGGTGAAGAGGCTTGACTGGGCGGTCAGGAATTTCCACGAGATAGCGCCCAGCTGGGCCTTGAACAGGAGGAAGGACCCGGACACCGGCCGCAACGTGCATCTGATCGGGTCCGAGCTGATACTTGCTGCTAAGAGGGACGTGGACCTCATGAGGAAGCTGAAGAGCTGGAAGGGCATTAGGCATGCCCTTGGCCTAAAGGTGCGCGGCCAGAGGACCGTTACCACGGGGCGCTTCGGTCCCACGGCTGGAGTCACCAAGAAGGGGCCTGGGAAGTAGCCATGGGCGATCCCAAGAAGCCGCGAAAGAAGTACCTCGTAGGTAAGCCCAAGAAGGTCTGGCAAAAGCAGCTGATCCAGGAGGAGCTTCAGCTTGTGGGCGAATACGGGCTCAGGAACAAGCGGGAGCTGTGGCTTGCCCGTTCCATCCTCAAGATTATAAGGAGGAGGGCGAGGACCCTCCTCTCCATGCCCTTCGAGGAGCGCATGGCCCTGGAGGCAGAGTTCAAGCATAGGCTGTACCGCATGGGGTTCATAGACGACGAGAACCTGCCCCTCGACTACATACTGCTGCTCAGCCTCAGGTCAATACTGGAGAGGCGCCTCCAGACGCTGGTCTACCGTAGGGGCCTCGCGAGGAGCATATACGAGGCCCGGCAACTCGTGGCCCACGGCCACATAGCGGTGAAAGGTCGCAGGGTGACGTCCCCCGGCTTCCTAGTGAATAGGGACCTGGAGCCCTACATCGGCTATGCGCCCACTAGCCCATTGGCAATGAGGACCGCTGCTGGTGAGGCATGAGCGCCCAACAGCTCAGGTGGGGCATAGCGCATATATATTCCAGCACGAACAACACCATAATCATAATCACCGACCTCACGGGCGCCGAAACGGTGGCCCGGGTCAGCGGCGGTATGGTGGTCAAGGCCGACAGGGATAAGCCAAGCCCCTACGCGGCCATGCTGGCAGCCTACAGGGCAGCCCAGCTCGCCATTGCCAGGGGCATAAACGCGGTGCATGTAAAGGTCAGGGCGCCCGGGGGCTACGGCCCCAAGACGCCTGGCCCAGGCGCCTCAGCTGCGATAAGGGCCCTTGCAAGGGCCGGCCTCGTCATTGGGAGGATAGAGGACGTGACGCCCATACCCCACGACACGATTAGGCCGCCTGGCGGCAGGAGGGGCAGAAGGGTGTAGTTGATGATCGGCAGGCGCAAGGACAGCCATATATTTAAGGCCATTAGGCGGGAGTCCCAGGTACGTGGCGGCCTCTTTGGGGACGTGGTACTCCTACACAACGCGTTGCCAGAGCTGGACTTCGACGAGGTGACTACGGAGACCGTATTCCTCGGGCACCGGGTGTCCGCGCCGGTGGTGATCGGCGCGCTTACAGGTGGGACGGAGCTGGCGGGCAAGATAAACGGCGCCCTGGCAGACGCGGCCGAGAGGCTCGGCGTCCCCATGTATGTGGGGTCCCAGAGAATAGCCATCGAGAGGCCGGAGACCCGTTGGACGTTCGCCGTGGTGAGGGAGCGGGCCCCCAACATACCCAAGATAGCGAACTTGGGGGCCCCCCAGATATCTAGGCTGGACGAACAGAAACTGATGGACTGGGTCAACGAGGCAATCGAAATGATAGGCGCCTCGGCCATAGCCGTGCACCTGAACCCGGCCCAGGAGGTCATGCAGCCGGAGGGGGAGCCCTGGTTCAGAGGCGTCTACGATAGGCTGAGGTACATAAAGAGGAGGGCTGGCGTGCCGCTCATAGTAAAGGAGGTGGGCAACGGGATATCCATGGAGGTGGCCTCCCGCCTGGGCTTCGTGGACGGCATAGACGTTGGGGGACTCGGAGGCACGTCCTTCGTGAGGATAGAGGGGCTGAGGTCGCTGGAGGAGAGGAACAAGGCCAAGTACAGGCTCTCCCTGCGGTTCGCGCGGTGGGGCATACCCACGGCCGCGTCCATATGCGAGGTTAGGTCGGTGTTCGGGGGCCTCGTGATAGCGTCGGGAGGCATACGCAACGGCGTGGTGGGGGCCAAGGCCATAGCGCTGGGCGCGGACTTCTTCGCGTCTAGCAGGGGCTTCCTCAAGGCCGCCATGAGGGGCAGGGCGCCCGAGAAGATCGCTGAGACGATACTGGAGCTTAAGACCGCCATGTTCCTAACCGGCTCCAGGACCGTGCGGGACCTACGTACGTGCCCGAGGACATATATTGGTAGGCTTAGGGAATGGCTGGAGTCACGCGGCCTGAAATGCTGACCTGTCCCA
>JALWZH010000112.1 GCA_027002815.1 Thermoproteales archaeon
TGTCCTGGCGCGGCGATGCTTGGGGCGATGGGCTGGCCAAGGCCACCAAGGAGGAGCTCATGAAGCTGGGGGTACAGGTGGCGGCCGAGGTGAGGTACGACCCCAAGGCCCCTGAGTTCGGCCAGTACGTCAGCAGCATCGCCAGCGGCGTGAGGCAGTGCATCGAGAGCGTTGGCAGGGAGGCCTCCGCAGTGGAGCTCATAGCATTCGGCGAGGCCAAGGACATACTGAACCTCGCCGTGGACTACCCCGAGCTCATGCAGGTGAAGTGGTACGGCAGTGACGGGACCGCCCAGCTGACCGAGGTCGTGGAGCAGGCCTGCGAGCCCGCGTCCAAGGTCGGCCTCGACAGCCCCGTGTTCGCGCCTGCCGAGACCCAGTTGAAGCAGGAGTTCGTAAACAGGTTCATGGAGGAGGCGGGGGAGGAGCCCGACGCATACTCCATAATAAACTACGATGTGACGTACGTGCTCCTCCTGGCGATTAAGAAGGCCTATGACGAGGGCGTGGAGCCCACCGCCGACGTGGTCAAGAGGAACATATTGGACGTTCTCAGGACCTATAATGGGGTGAGCGGCAAGATAGAGCTGGACGCGGCTGGGGACAGGGCCAGCGGCAACTACAACTTCTTCAAGGTGGTCAAGACGGACGGCGAGTGTGCCTGGAAGCGCGTGGCCTTCTGGGACTCGACCACAGGAGAGGTGCAGGAACTGGCCTCGTAACACCCCCTTTTTCATGGATCCAATCCTAAAAACTACGGGTCTTGTGAAGGCCTTTGGGGGACTCGTGGCCGTGGACCACGTGGACATGGAGGTACGTAGGAATACCATCACCCTACTCATCGGGCCCAATGGGAGCGGGAAGACCACCCTCATAAACGTCGTGACCGGCATATACCCGGCCGACGGGGGGAGGATAATATTTGAGGGGAGGGACGTCACGGGCTTGCCGCCCCACGCAAGGGCAAGGCTGGGCATGTCTAGGACGTTCCAGAACCCCCGCCTCTTCCCGCGCCTAACGGTGCTGGAGAACATGTTGGTGTCCGCCTACAGGAACGTCGGCATCGACGTGCTGAGGCGCTGGGTGAAGGAGGAGAGGGAGCTCGTGAGGCGGGCTTTCGCGATACTTAGGGCCCTACGGCTGGACGAGCACTGGCACAAGTGGGCCTCAGACCTGTCCGGGGGCCAGATGAAGCTCCTGGAAATCGGGAGGGCGCTAATGGCAGGCGCGCGCCTCATCATAATGGATGAGCCCCTTGCCGGCGTCCACCCGAGCCTGGCCCACGAGATACTTGGGAGGCTAAAGGAGACCGTTGGGCGGGCCGACGTGACGTTCCTACTGGTGGAGCACAGGCTCGACATAGCGTTGGAGTACGCCGACTACGCATACGCCATGGCCTTCGGAAGGATAATTTCCCAGGGCGACCCACGGAAAGTGGTGTCCGAGCCAATTGTTGTGGAGTCGTACCTAGGGAGGCCCATCGCCTAACTTTTATTACCCTTAGCAGCATTGCCAACAATGTTGCTGGTGAACGACGTGAGTGCCGGGTACGGCAAGCTGCAGGTGCTCTATGGGGTCAGCGTGGAGGTGGGCCGGGGCAACATAGTTGCCCTTCTCGGCCCCAACGGCAGCGGCAAGTCGACGCTGCTTAAAACGGTGTTCGGCCTCACGACCGTGTACTCGGGCACCGTGACGTACAACGGCAGGGACATCACCTACATGCCGCCCCACGCAAGGGCAAGGCTGGGCATAGCGTACCTGCCCCAGGTGGGCAACGTTTTTGGGAACCTCACCGTGGAGGAAAACCTCAAGATGGCAGCGTACACGATCAGCAGGGACACATTCCTGGACAGGCTCGACAAGGTGTACGGCCTCTTCCCAATACTGAGGGAGTTCAGGAAGAGGAGGGCGGGCCAGCTCTCGGGCGGCCAGAGGCAGATGCTGGGCATAGCCATGGCCCTCATAAGGGACGCCAAGCTGATAATACTCGACGAGCCCACGGCCATGCTGGCCCCAAAGGCCGCGCAGGAGATAGCCGACACGATAGTCGAGCTGAGGCGCAACGGCATCACGATACTGCTGGCCGAGCAGAACGCCATGCTGGCCACGGACATAGCCGACAGGGTGTACATACTGGCCAGCGGCAGAGTCATATTTGAGGGCTCCCCAGGCGACCTGCTTGCGAGGCCCGACCTAGGCAAACTGTACCTTGGCCTCACACGTTGAGGCCGCGTAAAAGTTGACCGCCCCCAGCACCGCCCGTTCCCGCGGCCTCGCGGACCGCAGTACTTGGGTCGGCGGTCCCCGGTTTGACTTCCGGGTTCGGATGAGACCGGGTCGTGCCCGGGGACCTATGGCCGGGTTAGCGGCATTATGAGGGACGCCACGTATTCTTAAAATTTTCGCCCTAAGCTTTAAAGCGTGGTTTGACAGGTAGGGCATGGAGGAGGCCGCACGGGTGCTGGACAAGTACGTGGTGCTTGAGCGGAGGCTAAGGAGGTACCTACACGCAATTGAGAGGCTTAGCGGGGAGATCCCCCGTCAAGAGACCCGGCAATAGACTTTGAGAGGCTTGGCAAGCGGTCCAACAGCAACTTGTAGTATCCCCTGAACTCCCTCTTCACGGCCTCCAGCACGTCGCGCGGGTCCGCCCGGCCCCTACTTATCTGCGCCAACATGCTCTCCATCCGCGACCTAACGTCTGGGTCGGCCAGGTGCGGCGCGGTGTCGTTGAGCCCCAGTATGAGGGCCTTGCCGAGGGGGGAGGGAATGCAGCGCCCCCGCACGATGTTCATGTAGCCCCGCCGTACATTGGTGTGTATGTGCTCCTGCATGGTGGCGTCCGTGCCTATGCCGTGCCTCTTCATGAGGGCGAGGAGCTCCGCCTCCGAGAGGTAGTCCGGGGGCTTCGTCTCCCTTTCCTCGACCTCAACCTCGACAACCCTGACCGTTGCCCCCGCCTCAACGCGGGGTATCGGGGAGTCCTCTATCCTCTCGTACGGGTATATCTCCCAGTAACCCTCACTGATGGTCCTCCTCCCCTCCGCGACAAGGTCGAGGCCCCCCACCCTCACCACCACGCGCTGCCTCTCGTAGACGGCTGGCGGGCTCAGCGTGGCCAGGAAGTGCCTCACTACAAGTTCGTATATTTTCCAGGCCTTCCTCGCGTGCCTGCCCAGCGCCCTAACCACGTCGGGCAGGTCTGCAGCTCTGACCGGGTAAATGGGCGGGTGGGCGCCGTCGTCGGATCGGCCCCTTGTAGGCGACAGCCTCGACGCCAGCAGCCTCCCGGCGTACCACCCGAAGGGGGACCGGGCAAGCTCGGCGACCAGCCGGCGCAGGTCCAACGTCTGAGGGTACACGTTTGTCTCGGTCCTCGGATAGGAGATGAGGCCGTGCCTATAGAGCTCCTCGGCGAGTGCCAGCGCCTCCCTCGACCTGATGCCGAGCCACTTGCTGGCCCTCTTCTCTAGCTCGACCGTCTCCAGGGGGACAGGGGGGGACTTCCTGGCCTCGACGAAAGAGGCCTCGACGACCCTGCCCACCGAGCCCCTGATGGACTTGGCCGCCGCAACGGCGTCTTCACGCCCCTCGAAACGTTCCGAGCGCACAGCCAGCCTATGCCCGTCCACGGCCACCAGCGCCGACACCACGTAGTACTTCCTTGGGACGAAGTTCTCCCTCTCAAGTGCCCGCCTAACTACAAGCGAGAGCACGGGCGTCTGGCAGGGGCCGTAGCTCACAATGCCGTTGGCCCTGCCGGCGGCGCGCCTAACCGACAGCGTGAGGAGGCGCGTAAACGCAGCGCCTATTGTCAGGTCGAGCATCATGCGTGTGAACACCTTCTCCACCGTCCGCAGGTCCAACTGCTGGGGCTTGTTGAACGCCTCCAATATGTCGTCCCTGGTAACCGCGTTGAACCTGACGCGGAGGAACCTGACGCGCGGGTTCACCGGCATTATGGTCATCATGGCCTCATAGGCTATCGCCTCTCCCTCGGAGTCGGCGTCGAGGGCCAGGTAGACAAGTTCAGCGGACTTGGCAAGCGACCTTAGCGCGAGGACGTGCCTCGTGCTCTCGGGCCTGTACACCAATATGGGCTGCGCGTCGAAGAGCCTTTCGGGCTCCGTTCGGCGCCACGAGGCGAGCTCGCCTCCAAAGTCGAAGTCCATGAGGTGCCCCCTCAGGCCCATCGAGAGCCACTCGTCGTCCCCACGCCTAAACCTATACGCCGGCACCCCGACCACTCTGAACCTCCTATAGCCCCGTCCCAGGTACCTGGCTATCGCCGCCGCCACGGAGTCCTTCTCGGAGACCACGAGGACGCCCACACGGCAACATGCGGAGGAGGAAAATATACCTGTCCCTTAAACCGGCGCGTTACCTTTATTAGGAGCCAGCACGGGGAATGCATGGGAGAAGAGGAGAGGGAAAAGGAGGAGAACCGGTACAAGAGGCCGCAGCCGCCCCCACAACAGCCCCCCATAGTGC
>JALWZH010000113.1 GCA_027002815.1 Thermoproteales archaeon
GTCTACGTGGGCGGGGGCACCGGCGTGTTCGTGCCGGTGGCCGCCTGGTGGCACGTGGCCAGCGGGCTGTGCGACACTGTGCTGGCCGTGGCCGAGGAGAAGATGAGCCACGCCGCGAGGCCCCACCCACAGTACGTGTTCAGGAACATTTGGGACCCCATAGTGGAGAAGCCCCTCAACCCCAACCTCATATGGATATTCGCGCTGGAGATGCACAGGTACATGTACAGGTGCGGCGTGTCCAAGGAGGATGTGGCGCTGGTAAGCGTCAAGAACAAGCGCAACGCCGTGGACCACCCCTCGGCCCAGGCGGCCGACCCCAACATAACGGTGGAGAAGGTCCTCGAGAGCGAGGTGTTGGTGTGGCCCGTGCAGAGGCTCGACATCTCGCCGGTCAGCGACGGGGCAGCCGCCCTGGTCCTGGCCAACGAGAACGTGGCGAGGAGGGTGACAGACACGCCTGTCTGGGTCAAGGGCATAGGGTTCACCCTGGACACCACCCACTGGACCAACAGGGACCTGGCGTTCCCCGCCTACGTGCGGAGGGCGGCCGAGATGGCGTACAGGATGGCGGGCATAGACAACCCGCGGAGGCAGATAGACGTAGCGGAGCCTTACGACCCCTTCGACTACAAGGAGCTGCACCACATGGAGGGGCTTGGCCTCGCCAGGAAGTGCGAGGCGCCCCTGCTGACCAGGGAGGGCGTCACGCAGAGGGACGGGGACCTGCCCACGTCGCCGAGCGGGGGCCTCCTCGGCGTGGGCAACCCCATCGCCGCCGCGGGCCTCATGAAGGTAGCCGAGATATTCTGGCAGCTGCGCGGCGAGGCGGGGAGGAGGCAGGTCAAGAAGCCGGCCTACACGGGCCTGGCGCAGGCCTGGGGGGACCTAATGCAGGCCGGCACGGTGGTGGTCCTCGGGGTCTGAGCCGGGCCCCCAGAAGTGTTTTAAAAGGCTTCCCCCACACGGTACATGGACATAGTCCTCCGCAACGTGGCCGAGGTCGTGACCGAGGAGGAGCTGAGGGAGAGGTGGGGCGGCGTCGGCTACATCGGGTACGAGCCGTCGGGGCCCATACACATCGGGTGGCTGGTCTGGATCTTCAAGGTCAAGGACCTGGTCGAGGCGGGGTTCCGCATGAAGGTCCTCGAGGCAACGTGGCACGCCTGGATCAACGACAAGGGCTCCTGGGACGAGGTGAGGGAGAACAGGAGGCACGTGAGGGACGTGTTTGGGAGGCTCGGCGTGGACGTGGAGTTCGTGGACTCGGAGAGCCTGGTCTCTGACAGGGAGTACTGGCGCATGGTGGTCATGGTGGCCAAGCACTCCACCCTGGCAAGGGTTAGGAGGGCCATAACGGTCATGGGGAGGCACGTGGAGGAGGCGGACCTAGACTTCTCGAAGCTAGTGTACCCCGTCATGCAGGTGGCGGACGCCCTGTACATGGGCGTTGACCTCATGGTGGGGGGCATGGACCAGCGTAAGGCCCACATGTACGCGAGGGACGTGGCCGAGAGGATCGGCGTGAGGAAGCCCGTGGCACTGCACACCCCGGTGATATCCGGGCTGAGCGGGGTGGGGAGGATGGAGGGCGTGTCCAGGAACCTGGACGACGCGATGGCCTTCGTCAAGATGTCCAAGACGAAGCCCAACGACGCGATTTACCTGCACGACGAGCCGGCCGAGGTGGAGCGCAAGGTCAAGATGGCCTACTGCCCCCCACGGGAGACCCTGATGAACCCCGTGGTGGACATAGCCAAGTACCTGCTCCTCCCCTACTGGGGCCCCCTCGACGTGGACGGGGTCCACGCGTCGACCCCGCAGGAGCTCGAGGAGGGGTATAGGGCGGGGAGGATCGAGCCGGCGGGCCTGAAGAGGGCGGTCTCAGAGGCTTTGATAGGCCTGCTGTCCAGGCTCAGGTAGGCCCGGCTAACGCGCCAGCAGCGCCACCGCGCTGGTCGACGTGGGTACCCCGCGCCAGGAATGGGCTATGCCCCTCTCCCCACGCCCGTCCCTGAGGGCCTCCACCAGGTTCAGGACCCGCGCCAAGCCGTGCGCCTCCAGGGGGACCCCCTCGGCCAGCGCCCCCCCGCTAGGGTTCACGGGGAGCTCCCCGTGGGGCGAGAAGGCCCCGTTGGCGAGGTCCTCGCCCACGCTGTGCCTCGCGGCGAGGCCCAGGGCCTCGAGGAACTGGAGCTCCTTGAAGCTGTACCTATTGTCCACCTCGACCAGGGAGGCCCACTTCCTCGGGGCCTCCACCCGCGCCTGACGGTAGGCCATTGACGCGGCCTCGTGGGCGTGGCGGGGAAAGGCCAGGTCGTGCAGTTCCCAGGCACCGGTCTCCGTGGACCACCCCACGCCCTCCACCCAAACTGGGGCGTCGCTGAGCCTCCTGGCCACGTCGCCCGACGCGAGCACCACCACTATGGCCGCGTCGACGAACCCGGCTATGTCGACCTCACGGAGGGGCTCGGCCACCATGGGGCTCTCCCAGTAATCGTCCCTGGAGACCCGGGCGGCGCGCTTCGCCCGCGGGTTGGACAGGCCGCTCCTCATGGCCTTCTCCACGACCATGGCAAGGTGCTCCTCGGTGAGCCCCCTGGCCCTCATGTAGGCCGAGGCCTCTAGGGCGGCCAGCGCATGGGGGTTAGGTATGGATAGGGGGCGAGCCGTCACGGGGTCCATGGCGAAGGAAACGACCTCGCCCAGGGTCTCTATGTCGCTGGGCTTGCCGTGTGCCTCGACCACCACCACGTCGAAGAGGCCCGACCTCACCATGGCGTAGCCCTGGGCGAGGCCCTGAAGGCCGTCCCCAGCCACAGTGTACACGCTCCTCATGGCTCCCCCAACGGGGTCGGGGGCAAACTCGTCGGATATGGCTATGCCCTCCCAGTAGTCCTCCTGGCACGACACGAAGGCGTCCACGTCCTTACGGGGGTCCAGGCCACCCGCGTCCTCGTACGCCCTCATGGCCGCCTCGAACATCATCTCCCTGAAGGAGAGGTCGTGCACGGCCTCCGCGAATCCCGACCACCCTACACCCACGATGGCAACACTCCTCACTCGCCACGATGGGACCGGACATATAAAGATTGCCGCTGCGAGTCGTGGCGGGCGCGGCCTATTGGACCACCTTCTCTATGGGCGTTATCACTATGTCCTTGGCGCCGAGGGACTTGAGCCTCATCACTATGTCCGGTATCTCCTCCTCGGGCACCACAGTTATGACCTCCCACATGGCCCTACCCGACGCGACGCGGGCCACCGTGGGCCCCTCCATGGCTGGGAGGGACCGGACCACCGTGTCCAGCACCTCGTCGGGCACGTTGACCAGGAGGAGCTTCTTGCCCGCCGCGTTCCTCACGCTGCTGATCAGCGTGGCCAGCTTGTCGGCCACGTAGCGCTCCTCGCCGCCGAGGCCGCGGCGGGCCACAAGCACCGCCTCGGTCTCGAGAACGGTCTCTATGGGCACGAGGCCGTGGACGCTCAGCGTGGTGCCCGTGGACACTATGTCCATGACAGCGTCCGCAACGCCCAGGAAGGGCATGACCTCCACGCTCCCCGAGACCTTGACCACGCGTACCCTGAGGCCCAGCTCCCCGAAGTACCTGTACGCTATGTTGGCGTACTTGGTCGCCACGCGGGTGCCCGAGGGCAGCTCGGCCACGCTCCTCACGCCGCTGCCTCGGGGAACGGCAACGACCAGCCTCCCGCGGCCGAAGCCGAGCTGGGCGATGGTCTCCACCTCGACGCCGCTCTCGACCACGTAGTCGTATCCAGTCACGCCGAGCGCCACGCTGCCCCAGCCCACTATGCTTGGTATGTCCTCGGGCCTGGCCCTCACCAGGTGCAGTTCCTGCCAGGACGTTGGGAGGACGAGCGCCCTGTCGTCGCTGGCCAGGGGCCTTATGCCCACGGCGTCCAGCATCCTCATGGTGGGCTCCACCAGCCTGCCCTTGTTAGGCACCGCGAGCAACATGGGGACTCATGACGCCCCACCACGCCCACTTTTTAAATCTTCAAGCGCCGAGGCCAGGGAGTCCAGGACCCTGTCCATCACGTGGGGCGGGGCGAGGGTTATCCTGAGGCACCTGCCGCAGCGCGGCTTGGAGCTGACGTCCCTGACCGCTATTCCCCTGGCCAGAAGCGCCTCGGCCACCTTGCTGGGGGAGTCGACCAGCACCGTCACGAAGTTGGCCACGCTGGGCAGGAACCCTATGCCGGCCCCCCTGAGCCGTTCGGCGAAGTACGCGTACGCCTCCTTGGCCCGGGCCACGGCATCCTCTACGTACCTCCTGGCCCCGAGGGCCCTCCTCACGACGGCCATGGAGTGGGCTGGCAGATTGTGAGGTAGGGATACCCTCGATACGAAGTCGACCAGCGTCGGGTCTGCCGCCAGGTAGCCCACCCGTACCC
>JALWZH010000114.1 GCA_027002815.1 Thermoproteales archaeon
TCGAGCCTATTCAGTCTAGGTGTGCTGTGTTTAGGTTTTCGCCGTTGCCCCGTGAGGCCGTCGTGGAGAGGCTGAGGCACATAGCCAGGTCCGAGGGAATAAAACCGACAGACGAAGCACTCAACACGATATACGAACTGTCGGAGGGCGATTTGAGGAGGGCCATAAATATACTTCAGGCAGCCTCTGCTCTGAGCCGTAGCCCGACCCCCGAGGACGTGGTCAGGGCGGCCGGGGCGGTACGTCCCACGGAGATCGTCGACATGGTCAACATGGCGCTTGCCGGCGACGTATCAAGGGCCAGGGAAGCCATGAGGAGGCTCATGATAGAGCAGGGGATTGCAGGTGTGGACATAATCAAGGCGTATCAAAGGGAGCTGCCGCGCCACGACCTGCCGGAAGAGGTCAAGGCAGCTTTGGCGGAGGCCCTGGCAGAGGCGGATTATAGGATGACGCAGGGGTCCGACGAGGAGATACAGCTCATGTATTTCCTTACCAGGGCCGCGCTTATAGGCAAGAAGCACGGCGTTCATAGGGCCGAGACGCAGAAGCCCACCACACGCCGGAAATGAGCAGGAGCGTCCCCTGGACCGAAAAGTACAGGCCGAGGAGTTTGAGGGACGTCGTAGATCAGGAGGAGGCCAAGAGGGCCCTCAGGGAGTGGTTGCGCGCCTGGGAGACGGGCAAGATCCCCCAGAAGAGGGCGGCACTGCTCGTGGGTCCCCCTGGCGTCGGCAAGACCACCTTGGTCTACGCCCTCGCCAACGACCACGACTACGAGGTCCTCGAGCTCAACGCCAGCGACTTTAGGACGGCCGAAGCCATAGGCGCCATAGTGGAACGCGGGATAAGGGAAGGCTCCCTTTTCGGCCATAGAGGCAAGATAGTCCTCTTCGACGAGGTTGACGGGATAAGCACACGTGAGGATAAGGGGGGGCTCATAGCAATACTCGAACTTATTGAGAGGGCTAGGATGCCCGTAATACTGACCGCCAACAATCCGTGGGACCAGAGGTTCAAGCCCCTGAGGGACAGCGCCATTGTCGTCGAGGTCAAGCCCCTAAAAGAGGCCGACGTGGTCGAGGTACTGCGCCGGATATGCGCATCGGAAAGGCTCAAATGCGAGGAGGACGCGCTTAGGTACATCGCTAGGTCCACCAACGGCGATCTGAGGGCCGCCATAAACGACCTCCAGGCCCTAGCCTCCGGCAAGACCACCGTCACTCTGGACGATGTAAGGCGCTACGGGGAGCGCAACCCGCAGCTCTCCATGTTCGAGGTGTTGGACAGGGTCTTCAAGGCGTTCCGCTTCGAGGAGGCGCGCTCTGTGTCGTTCCTCCCCTCCTTCGACTGGGAAACGTATTTCCAATGGGCCAGCGAAAACGTGGCGCTGGTCTACAGGGACAGCATAGAGGCAATGCACGAGGCATACGACAACTTGTCCAGGGCAGACCTTATAAGAAGCTACATGGCAAGGAGACAGGAATGGGAGCTGATGCCGTACATGCTGGAACTTGCCCTGGGCGGCGTGTCGCAGGTGAGGGAGAAGCCCAAGATGCCGAGGTTCATACGCTACTCTTTCCCCCAGAAGATGCTGTTATTGGCCCGGACAAGGGAGGCACGTCAGAGGCGTGGGGCTGTGGTGGACGCCATGGCGCGCGAACTCCACGTATCTAAGAGGTACGTGTCCTACGAGTTGCTCCCCCTTGTAAGGCTGTTGGCCGCACATGATAAGAGAGTGCTCACACTCATCTCGCGGTATTCAGGCATCAGCGCCCTTGACGTCGGGAAGATGCTTGGGCTCTGATTCCAGCCTCTCGAAGAGTTCCACTATCAGGCGTACCCTCTCGTCGTCCCTCCTCAGCCTAATCAGGCGCACGCGCCCGATGCGCCTCTCCTCCACCACATCGAACCTTTTCAACCTTTCCAGGTGCGCGTCCACGACCGTGTGGTTCACGCCCAGCCTACGCACTATCTCCGATATGTTGACCTCTCCTAGCTCGACCAGCAGCCTTATAAGGCGCACCCTTATCCTGGAGGAAAATATCTCCTCTATCATCTGAGCTTGCTTCTCAGTATAGACGTGACTATGTTCTCAAGGGAGTCGAGGGATTCCCTGGATATCGAGATGAGCGTGGTTCTCCCCCTCCTCCCCTTACCCGAGGGCTTGGTCTCCACCACGCCGCTCTTCTTGAGCTCCTGTAGAAACTCCCAGAGAAGGCTGTGGACCCTCGGCTTTTCCCCAAACTCATCGCACACAATCCTGTACTCCTCCTCTACGTTTCCGAAGGAGACATACGCCATCGTGGGCCTCCTCTTGAGCGCCCTTATTATTGCGAGGAGCAGGAGTAGTTGATGTGGATAGTACGAGGCCAACTCCTCGACCCTTATGCCGATGCTTGCATCACGTATGGCCCTACGGACGTGTTCTGGGTATATTGCGTGTGCGCCGTCCATTTCCGCGTACTTGGCCGCCTTCCATAACACGTCTATTGCTATGCGGGCATCGCCTGAGCCCCCATCCGTCCCGTCGATCCCAACGAACGACGATATCATTTCTATTATATCGTCGCTGTACGTACCCCTATGCAGAGCGTCCTCGGCCCTGTCCATCAATATGTCGTATATCTCGGATGACGTGTATGGGGGAAACCTCACGATGGGATTTCCAAGTATGCTCCTCGCACTCTTATCCAGCTCCTCAAGCGTCGACAAATCATTCACGATTATGACAAGGGCGAGCCTGTACTTGCCGCCAAAGGAGCTCGGCTCTGCCCCAAGCCTAATGAGGCCGGCCAGGGCCTCGTGCCTCTGCTCGTCGAAGATCCTGTGCGCATCGTCGAGCACGAAGAGGACGTATAGGTCCCTGGCGTTCAGCCCGGCGACAAAGAGATCTATATATTCGTATGCGGAGAGGCCACGCGGGGGCATGTACATGCCGAGCTGCGCCGCAGCGGATTTTATTATGGATGTGTAACTCCTGTTGGAATAGCAGGACACATGGACGTAACGTATCTTGTCGTGGTTGTCCAGCGCATGGGTTCTGGCTATGTACCTAAGCGATGCGGTCTTGCCCGTGCCCGGCGGCCCATAGATTATTGCCCTGGAAAAGGAGGAGCCGGGGCTTTCCAGAAAGCCCGATAAGTACCCCGAGATGCGCCTCAGCTGTTCCTCTCTATGGACGAGACGTTTCGGAGGATGGTCCGGCATGAGCACCCTCTCGTCCCTTATGATGCCCCTCATTTGCCGTGTGATTTAGGCGCTTTTTATTAAAACTTTCGATTATGTTAAAAGAATTGGTTACTCTGTTTTCTAAAAGTTTCAGAGAAGAGTGCCATAGTCGACGCCTATATATATATCCTCGTCGATAACCTCGATGTAGAACTTGGGAGAGCCCCTTATACGGAAAGCGTCGCATAGGCCCTTGTAAGGACCCCTACCCCTACATTCAGCCCCGGCCCCAAGTGTTCGAATGATGTGCGCCACAACGCCGGCCTCCTCCACATGCACCTTGCCGAACGCCACCGTGCAGCTGGACACCAGCGACTTGAAGTACCCCATTTTGAGACATCCCATGAACGGCCCTACGTGCCTCACCGATACCACGAAGAGACCTGGATAGTTATACCCCATTACGTCCACTTCTCGCTCGGGCTGGTAAGCACAGTCGAGCAGGTCGTTCAGCACCGTGTCACGCCTCTTGAAATCCCTCACAGTGCATATCACGAACATGGCAAACCCCACCGGCCCCGACATATTTGTGTTAGGCCCGTAAACGCTATATCGGCACTGGAAAAAACGCGTGTGGTTGGAGCGCGGTTCGAGGACATAGTAGAGGAGCTCTTGGCCTCCATGGGATTCGAAATCGTCGGTAAGAGGAGCGAGGTCAACATTAGGGGTGTGAGAGTCGCCGAGGTCGACCTGATAGCGCGTAAAGACGGCGAGGTCTGGGCCGTGGAGGCCAAGGCCGGCAAAGTCGATGTTAGTGGGATCAGGCAAGCCTACGTCAACGCCAAGGTGCTTGGGGCCAGACCGCTCGTTGTATGCAGAGGCTTCAGCGACGAATCGGCGAGGGTGCTCGCGGACGCGCTGGGGGTGTCGGTGATGTTGCTGCCCGAATACGTCTATGTGTCGCTGGAGGAGCTGGAGAGCGTAGTATCCATGGGCCTCATAAGGGCCTTAAACGCGCTGCTGGCCTTCATAGGCTCTGTTTCCAGAAGGCCCAAGGTAGTCGAGGCGTTCGTGAAGTGCGAGGACTTCGGATGTTTCTGCGAGGAGGTGGACAACTGTATGGATGTCATGAAAGAATTGACCAGGGGCACACCAATAAAGGGCGCGTCATACACGTTCATGAGACTACTAGCCTCCATAGCCGCCGGCGTCTCCGCACTGCTTAGGGAGGGACACAAACGCGAGGACCACTAACATTTATTTTGTGTCGCGCCCCATCTCAATGTCATGATGAGCCCGGAGGAGGTAAAGAGGGCCTATAAACCGGCGATACGACCCATCGAATGGCTAGGCGGCAAATTAAGGATATTGGACCAGTCCAAACTCCCGTTCGAGACGACCTTCATAGATTTGGACACCGTGGACGGGGTCGCCGATGCTATAAGGAGCATGAAGGTGAGGGGGGCCCCAGCGATAGGTATAACCGCCGCGTACGGCATGGCCATAGCCCTAGTGGAACGCGAGTCCACCTCCATGGAGGTCGCCTTAAGGACGCTCGAGGAGGCGTACAGGAAACTCGCCGCAACAAGGCCGACCGCAGTTAACCTGTTCTGGGCGCTGGACAGAGTCATGGGGGTGGCCAGGTCGATTGCCAGCAAGGGGGATGTGTCAGCACTACGCGGCGCAGTGGAGGCTGAGGCCAACAGAATATTCGAAGAGGAGTTGGATGCTGAGATAAGCATGGGCCTGCACGGGATCTCCCTGATACAGGG
The DNA here is from genome assembly GCA_027002815.1 of Thermoproteales archaeon. Classification (GTDB taxonomy): domain Archaea; phylum Thermoproteota; class Thermoprotei; order Thermoproteales; family Thermoproteaceae; genus WANN01. The sequence goes on from JALWZH010000114.1 coordinate 4,944, forward strand.
AGGCGACAGCATAATGACTCAGTGTAACGCCGGCGGTCTCGCAACGGGCACGGGGCTGGGCACCGCCCTAGCACCAATAAAACTGGCAAAGTTCATGGGGATGGACGTGCAGGTAATCATACCTGAAACGCGTCCCTGGCTACAAGGGGCCAGACTAACCGCATACGAGATGGCAGTTGAGGGGGTAAGAAGCGTGCTCATCACCGACACTGCTGTGGGGCTCGTCATGTACGAGGGGATGGTCGACATGGTCATGGTGGGCGCCGATAGGATCCTACTTGACGGCCACGTGTTCAACAAGATAGGGACGTATAAACAGGCCGTGATAGCCAGGGAGCTCGGGATACCCTTCTACGTGTTGGCCCCCACGAGCACAATAGACGTTAAGAGCGCCGTACAGGACGTCCGCATTGAGGAGAGGGACCCAGACGAAGTTAGGTACGTGAAGGGGAGTGGGGGGCGAGTCCTCATAACGTTGCCTGACGTGACAGTTTATAACCCCGTATTCGACGTCACCCCACCGAAATACGTCACAGCGGTAGTAACCGAGAGGGGCATAGCATATCAACCTCTTGACAGGAATATCCCCAGGTTGCTTGGACGCTAAGGAAAAATATTATAATGGCGATGGCGGTTCCCTACGTGGTTGGCAGGAAGGCGGCTCTGCTTGGCGCCCTGGCCAACGCGTTGGTGAGTATGATAAGGGGGGCAAGGGGCAGGCGCGTCACTATAAGCGCCAACTCCATTGCCAGGAGGGTCGGATATCGGGGTCACGGAGAGCTCCTCCTCATTGGCAGGGCCCTGTCCTCGCTGGCCCGCAAGAAGATTGTCAGGGCCGAGCTGAAGAGGGGGGGACGCGGAAGGGCGTTTAAGTACGTAGTCGAGGACTGGATGGAGCTGTGGGCCATGGCGAGGAGTAGGCCGGAAGAGGCTAGGAGATACATTCTCAGCGCAATGTCCGACAGCCAGAGGTGACGGCCCATATCGAGGTAGTAAGGGGAATATACATAGATAGGGAGCTCTACCATCACTTCCTCGAGCACATGAGAGAGGGGGAACTAGTCCGCATGTTCGAGTCGCTGAGGAGGCCGCCTTCCCGTTACTATGTTAGGGTGAACACTACGCTGATCGAACCGCCCACACTAGTAGCGCGGCTCCGGGGAAGGGGACTAGAGGCGCACCTGGACGAATACCTGGACGAGGCAGTATGGTTTCCCGTGAAGGGCCCCTTCAAGGTGCCCGACGTGGGCAGGTACGTCGTGGCGGACAAGTACGCGGCAGAGAGCGTGTACATGGGCGCGAACCTATACGTGCCCGGCATCGTTAGGGCCGACGGCGTGAGGCGGGGGAGCGAAGTCACTGTTCTGGCCCCCAACGGCATGGCGGTGGCGTACGGCGTCGCCGAGTTGGACGCCGAGGAGATGCACATTAGGGGAAGTGGCATTGCCGTAAGAGTGATCAAGAGCATGTACGAGGCGCCTAGGGTCAGGGATCTCCCCGAGTACGCCGAGGGGCTGATCTACGACCAGAGCTATCCGTCCATGTGGGTGGGAGCCGTAACTGCGAAGTACTCTGATGGGGCCCGCATTATAGTCGACATGAACGCTGCGCCGGGGGGAAAGCTAACCCATGTGGCACAGCTGTTCCCGGGCCCCCACATAATTGGATTCGACAGGCCGAGCAAGCACAGACAGTTGAGGGAAACGCTTAGGAGGCTCAGAATGGACCACCGTGCAGACATATTCCTAGCCGATTCCAGGCTCGCCGACTCCCTCATGCCGAGAATAGCAGGGAGAGTCGACATCGTGATAGTGGATCCTCCGTGCAGCAATCTAGGCGTCCGGCCCAAGCTGTACGAGAGGAAGGACATGCGCGACGTCATGGCGCTGGCATCCTACCAACAACAGTTCTTAAGGACCGCCATGCGCATGGTCAGGAAGGGGGGCATAGTGGCCTACTCCACGTGCACGCTCACCGAGCTGGAAAACGAGCTCAACGTGGTCTCGGCGCTGCTCTCATCGGAAGGCGCGCATCTCCTGGAAGCGGACATACCTGTGGCGGTAGGTGGATGGGGACTCGACGAGGCCGCGCGCTTTCACCCGCACGTGCAGGACACCCCCGGGTTCTTCATAGCCGCCTTAACGATTCGGTGACCGACCCAACATAGCGGTCGCAAGCAGCCCTGAAACTGCACAGCGAACATGCCGGGGGGGTCTCGCCAAGGAGTCGGCGCTTAACGTGACCACATAGGGACTTTACGTAGAAGTTCGGGAAGCAGGCCCGGCATACAGATACCGTGCCACGCACATAGGCCACGGAACTTCCCTCTGCCTCCCTGCCGCAGACGCTGCACCTCACGCCAGTCGTGCAAACAAGAATATTTAATATTGTTGAGGTATTCCTAGTGATGTTCAGGCCATACGACATTTCTATAGGCAACTACCTGGTGTCGCTTGCGAGGCGCGCCGTGGAGAGGTACCTCAGAGACCGCAGGGTAATGGAGGTGCCTCTTGACGCGCCCGACGAAAGGCTATACCGCGACACATACGGCGCGTTCACAACAATAGAAAGGGTCGTCAATAATCGTTACGAGCTTAGGGGCTGCATAGGTTTTCCAAGAGGGCAGAGGAACGTGTTGAGCACAGTTATACAGAGCGCAGTAGCGGCATGCTGTAGCGACCCACGTTTCAAGCCCATGACAGAGGAGGAATTGGGTTCTGTGGTCTTCGAGGTGAGCGTGCTGGGGCCCATAATCGAGGTGAGGTCGGGAAACCCCAGGGAGCTGCTGGGCAAAGTCTCCGTGGGTGTTCATGGCGTTATAGTTGAGAGGTCCATATACAGCGGTCTCCTACTTCCACAGGTCCCCGTGGAGTACTGTTGGGACGTGGAGGAATACTTGTCACAGGCGTGCATGAAGGCGATGCTACCCGCGGACTGTTGGCTCGACCCAGCAACAACAATATACATCTACGAGGCCCAGATATTCAGGGAGGAGAGGCCCGGGGGCCCCGCATATGAGCGGGACCTCATGAAGGAACTGGAAAGATGTGAAGGGGCCCCAAGGCCCTCCGCGCCGACATAGGGCAGAGCACGCGACCTCGGCTCATAGGGCAGACTCATCAACGCTCAGCAAGACCCGTAGTTCCTCACCTCCTCAACTTATCGGCTATTTCCCTCTTTTTACTCTTCCGGAAGTAAAACGCGGCTATTTTGTCGCTGATGGAGACCAGCACAAGCACAATACCAATAGCGAGACCTATAGCTGTGGTGGCCGATGGCGCAGCGCCGTCGATTCCTACCGTAGAAACGCTCACAGCCAGCAGCACTATGCCGTAGAAGAGGAGCAGCTTGTCCACCATGACGGGAAGTTAAATAGTGCCTCAACATAATATTAGCGTTCAAATAACCCGAGCTGATGACACGAGGACGGGCCGAGAGATGAAGAGAAACTCGCGCTCTGAACATGCAGCGACCCTGGAAATTGGCGGCCTCCAGCTGTCGCCCCATCCATTATCTGGGCCGTTGACGCCGGGAAAGGCATATAATTCCATGTTTCGCCTGGGTACACATGTCCCTGAGGGTAGAGGAAATACTACGGAAAATAGAGGAAGTGGACAGGGAACTAAGCACGCTTGAGGATAAGAGGAAGGCCATAGCGGCTAAGATAGACGAAGTAATTGAGAAGTATAGGAAGGCCCTCAAAGATGAGCTGTCCAGGGAACTTGAAAGGATCATCGCAGAGTACGGTGAAAGCGAGGTGAGGGCCGTGGATGAGGAGGTGGACCGTATCAGGAGGGAAACAGCCCAACGCAAGGAGGCCCTACTTAGGGCATTTGAAGAGAGGAAGGGCCGTATAGTTTCCAGCGTCATAAAGGAGCTCCTAGGATGAGCAACGTACTTAGGTCCCCCTCCCTTGGCCCATTGGTTAGGGGTATCAAGGTCTCTCTTTTAACTCCTGAGAAAGCCCTGGGACTGGCACATTCGAGGTCTGTTGACGAGTACCTCAACAATCTGCGTAACACCCAGTACGCGGTTTCCATGACCACTATAGACGTGGACTCCTTCCCAAAGTTCAGATCCGAAGTGGTTTCTATATACGTGAGGAAACTTCAACACGCCTGGAACATGGCGAGTGGGAAGGCCAGGAATGCAGTGGAGCTGAGTCTCTTGCCCATCGAGTACGACAATTTGCGTGTAATAATTCACGGAGTCCTCCTAAACAGGGATGTGACGGGGAAGCTGCTGTTGGAGCCGCTCGACGTGGCCAGGAAGAGACATAGGGTTGTGTACGTGGCTGGGGCCAGCAGCGCCGACGACCTCGTTGAAAGGCTCAGGGCACTTGCCTATGGACATCTGAGCGAGACGCTTCGCCAGGCCGTGGCCAGCGGCGATATAAGTAAAATAGACGTTGATATAGATGTGGACATGATTCTACACATGAATAAGCTCGTAAACGATACAGGGGACAAATCGCTGTGGTACGCCGCCGAAAACGTCATGTCATATTACTCCACACTTGTCCTGCTCAGGTCTAAACTATGGGGGCTGCCTGTGGAACCATATACACGCCTATTTGTCGAAAAGCTGGGCCTCATATCGCCCAAGTTGGGCCAGGGAATAGCGGATGCAAACATGGACGAATTGTCGTCGGGCCTCCTGGAATATCCGTGGGGCAACGACGTGCTGAGGCATGTGGAAAGGGCCACCCTTGAGGGATTTGCAAGTGCCCTCGATAACGCTTCGCCGGTAATATACAGAAACATAGCGTATTCCACCCTCGTAAAATACGGAGAGTTCTCCGCAGGATCGCTCTACGCCTACCTGGAAAACCTGCGCGTTGACGTGAAGTTGATCATCCAGTCGGCCAGCATGATATTGGAGGGCGTGCCGACAGAAGAGGCAACGAAAATATTTAGGCCCTTATCCGCCCTAAAATAACGCGTCCTCAGCCCATCAACATCAGCGATATTAGCAGCCCGTAAATGGCCAGCGCCTCTCCCAACGCTATGAATATGAGGTACCACACGCGGTATTCGGGCTTTTCGATTAGGCCGCTGATTGATGCCGCTCCTATTAGGCCTATTGCTATGCCTGCGCCAATTGCGGCCAGCCCTATGGCCAGTCCCGCCCCAAGCAGTTTCATTCCCTCGACGCTTTCCTGGGCGTTGACCAGCGCTGCGGCCATTACCATTATTATTAGCAATATATGTCCACGAGTCATGGCTCTTCCAGATAGTCCCGTTTAAAAGCATTACAACCTAAAGCCCACCCTCCAAGCTGGGCCGAGGAACGCGCATCATCGTGAACCGCTATGAAAATAATAAATAGTTCACCCTATATCTATAGCTATACTACATGCGGAAAAATATGTAGATTATTTGTATATACATTTATCACGATATACTCACACGCGCCGTCGCTTGAGGGGCCACTACTTGTAGTGCCCTAGAAGCCTATCAATGTCCTTCTCGAGCTCGCTTAGAAGGGACCTTATCTCGTTCCTGGACGCCTCTATGTATTTAGATGTAGCTTTCTCAACGAGCTCCTCCACGCGGGCCATAAGCGAGGCCTTCCTCTCGATCTGCGACATTGACCATCCAACGGACCCAAGTTTTTAAGTTGTGCCTAGTAAAGCGTTTTCATGATCTGACGCCTAATGAAATCCTCACGTTCCTGCTCCTCCAGCGCCAGCCTTATGAAACGTATGTTTTCCTGTATACGGGGCAGAATCACGTTGTCTATGGCGTTTATCATCCTTTGGTATTCCCTTACCCGCGCCAACAACATGTAGAACATCATCTCCCTTTCCGCAAATCCGATCAGCCTAGGCAGGAGGTCCTTGAGCTTGGTAAGCGCTAGGTCCAGTTCAGTCGGCGTGTCCACCAAGCTATACTGGGGGGAGCCCAGTACACCCTTTAGTTCCACCGTCGAGTAGTTCTGCCTAACTGTAAGCTCGGCCACAACAGTTTTTGGGGTTAGATCCGCGATAGTTTGAAGTTTGTCTATGCCCATTTTGCCTATGGCAATCCTATAGTTAAGCGCTATCTCCTGTAAGTGCTCCCGCAGTCCGCGTCTCTCCTCCTCCAACTCCTTTATTATTGCTCTAATCCTCTGTATGGTGCTGTTCCTGGCGTCTTCCAGAGTCTTACGTATCCTGTTGAACAGTTGGGCCTGCCTCCTGAGCCTTATCAGCTCTATCCTTGAGGGTACGGGTTTCTGGGACATCGTGGGTGTCGTGGGGGCATGGTTTTTAAGGATCTCCACATGTGGCCACGTGGTCGATGCCAGGAAGGCGTGGAGGACCGTGAGGAGGATTGTGGAGGGAAGCGATTTGGTGCTGGAGGTGCTCGACGCACGCGACCCTCTCGAGACGCGTAACCGCAGGGTTGAGGCCCTCGCGAGGAGGTACGGCAGGCCGCTGCTTATCGTGCTGAACAAGGTGGACCTGGTGCCCTTCGAAGTGGCGTTGTCGTGGAAGAGGTACCTTGGAAAAGAGTGGCCCACTATATTTATAAGCGCCAAGCACAGGATGGGGACGCGCAGACTGTACCGGTGGATAAAGATGCTGGCCCCCCGACTCCCTGCAAAGGTGGCAGTGGTTGGGTACCCAAATGTGGGCAAGTCCACCATAATAAACTACTTGAAGGGCAGACATGCGGCGGGCACAAGCCCTATGCCGGGCTTCACTAGGGGGGAAATGCTGGTTGCTGCAAAAAGCTGGCTCTACGTCATAGACACGCCGGGCGTCGTCCCCCCAGAGGAGGCCACTGCCGAGGATCTGCTGGTCGTCAAGGGGGCCGTCGGTCCCCACGAGCTGGACGACCCGGTACCACCTGCAATAAGCCTCATAAGGAGGATACTGGCCTTCAACCCAAAAGCGTTCGTGGACGCCTACAACGTGCGGTCCACGGAGCCAGAGGAAATAATCGAGGCCTACGGGAAGGCAAGGGGCCTAATGCTCAGGGGAGGCAGGGTCAACATCGATGCGGCGGCCAGGGGCATCATAAAGGACTGGATAAGGGGCAAACTCTCATATCATTATCCTCCTCCGGAATAAATGCTGGCGCGTTTCCTCGCGGTCGGCATATTTGATATAGCGCTTATGTACGTTTCAGAGGCTATGCCTCTACACGTGCCCATACTGATCGGCGTGGATCCCGACGCCCTGGCAAGCGATAGGGGGGTCATATGCGTCCAGGGCGATGGGTGCGCCTTCGCGCCGGACATACCGTTCGTACAGGCGTCTGCCATGGTAGTGGCCTCCATGGCCATCATTACGCTCTTCAGATACCTGTCAGGGCTCCGCACGATCTCAGCAGTTACTTGGTTGGCGCTGCTGCTCTCAGCGGCGTTTTCGCTCCCAATACCCTTCGCGTTCGTGTCCTCAGGGGGCGAAGTGGTGGTACTTACCAACATGTACTCCTCATATACGCCGGTCTTCTACCTGCTCGCTTCGATACACGCCATCGTGGAGAACCTGACCACGCCGATCCAAAGAAGCACTACACTGGTCGACTATTCCGACCTGACCGAGGACACCATCGGCGTGGACGGCTCGAAATGAGGGGCAACAAGGCCCGTTGCTACATCTGCCTGACGCCTATAAACGGAAAGAACGTGCAAGTGACGTGGATCCGCACAGAGCTCAGGGTACCCCTAGCGGTATATGTATGCGACAAATGCGCCGCAAGATTGAAGCGCAAGTAGGCGGCAAAGCCCTGGAGAGTGCCGCTCTATCTATCCCGTGAAGAGCACTACGCGTCCATGCCGGCGGCTGGGGGCGGGACGCGTACGCCTAACCACGCCGAGGCTTGCCCCAACATCTAAAAGTGCAGCAACTCGTTTCTATGGTCTTCAAACTCCCTAAGGAACGACGCCAACATGCCTATACTCACCACAGGAACCCCTGAAACCAGCTTGACTCCTACGTCATGTACGGTCACGACTATGGGATACACCGGCTTATCGCCGATAAGCTGCCTTATGTACGTGACGTCCCTCGCAACCCTGTCCACATGGTCGCCGACCACCTTTACTATGCGGGCCCCATACATCTTCCATTTCTTGGCCTCCACAACGAGGGCATGCCTGCTTGCCACACCTACAACGTCGTATTGACCTCCACCTATCCGTATGTCCTTCAGAACGCTGTACCCGGCCAATTCGACCATGCCGGACACAAGGTCCTCGAAGTCCTGCCAGCCCAATCGTTGTGCGATCCTGGATAGGGGCAACTTGCAGCCCGCCTGGAGCAACCTTGCTACGAGTTCCCCTGGGCCACAGCGGAGCCTTTCCCCCACACAGCACTCGGGCACGTACCCACATATCACATCGATGCAGTTGTTGGCCGTGTCCCCCATGAGGAGCCGTTCGGCGCAGCAGTGCACAGCTTAAAATCACGCTGGGATTAAAACCCTGCACAGTGATGAGCAAGGCATTGATGATGGGTGATATAAGGATCAGGAACTGAGTGGACAACACGTTTATAAGTGTTCCCATATATACCTATGATTGATGGCGACGCGCACAAAAAAGAAGAGGGGAGAGGTGGGGGAGCCGGAGGCGGTTGCCGCTGAGGACGTCCAGCCGGCCTTCAGCTCCGTTGGCCAGGACGTGGATGTGGAGGAGGTGGAGGGCATAGGTAGGGTCACAGCCCAGAAGCTAAGGGAATACGGCATAAGCACCGCCAAAGACCTGGCCCTCGCCAGTGTGAAAGAGATAGCGGAGATCATCGGAAGCGAGGACAGAGCTGAGCAGATAGTGGAGGCTGCGCGGAGGCTGATAGGGCTTAAGTCGTTCGTAACAGCACTGGAAGTGTACCAAAGGAGGGTGACCGTCAAGAGGATATCTACAGGGGCCAGATCGCTGGACGAGCTTCTGAACGGGGGCGTTGAGACCGGCGCGGTCACAGAGGTGGCCGGCGAGTTCGGCGCTGGGAAATGCTTCACTGGGGACACAGAGGTGGCTCTGATACGTGGGGGGGAAGTCGAGGTCATGCCTATGGAGGAGGCGTACAGGATGTACTCATATAAGTACGGGAAGGTGCCCTTCGATAACGGCTACCTAGTCAGACTGCCTGGAGACGTGGAGGTTCTTGCCCTCGAGGGGGGAAGCCTAAGGAGGGTCGCCGCCCATTACATATATGGAGAGGTTGCAAACAGTGTGGTGGAGCTGGCCCTGGAGGACGGGCTCGCCTTGAGGGTGACGCCAAGCCACCCCGTCCTGACCGTGCGCGGAGGTAAACCCACGTGGGTACCCGCGAACAGCGTCCGTGAGGGGGACGTTACCCTTGGCGTGGACACGCACGTGCTTTCAAGCGTCCCTTCAAGGGTTGACGTGACCGATGTAGCACGCCCACGTAGAGTAGTGTCGAAGAGGCTGCTTATTGGTGAGCGCAAGGTGTACGATCTTGTAGTGCCACACATAC
>JALWZH010000115.1 GCA_027002815.1 Thermoproteales archaeon
TCACGACGCCCACCCTGTACCCCATGTACGTGCCTGGGGGCGGCCCCTCGACGGCGCGGCCGCGGAACGTGTCTGGCCGATGCGTGGGGGCCTCCACCCTGACGAGGAGTCTCCTGCCCATTGGGTAGGGCCGCGGCACCTTGACGTACCTGCCCTCGCCCACGTACACAAGCGAGTGGTGCCCGTCCCACCTGTCAACGATGCCCTCAACAACGTCGCCGGGCTTCAGCCCGCGCCTTCGGTGTGCGGGGAGCGTCACCGGGGGAAGGAGGCCGGCGTACCTTAGGTGCCGGTCCAACTTGAAGGCGCGCCTCTTAAGGTAGGGCGGGGCGACGGCATACTCGAGGACCCTCCTCATGAGCTCCACGTCGCCGTGCCTGGGCTGGCCATACGTGTATATAAGTATGTGGGACACCTTGAATATCGCGGCGGCCCTGGCCAACATGCCCAGCTTCCTCACCTTTTCCCTATCGTCGGGCGCCTCCTCGAGCAACGTGTGTGGGACAGCAATGTCGATTTGGACCATCTGACGGGTCCCCCGGGCGACTGCTAGCGCCTCTTCTTCCTACGTTCCTCGACCGTCCCCGCCTCCATGCCCATCTTGCGGGCCTCCTCCTCAGTGGTCATGAAGAGGGTGGTCCTCTGCCTTCCGCCCATGTTGGGTGGTGTTGGTGCGCGTTAAAAAGGTTACGTCTCGAGCCCCGTGGACAGGCTGAACAGCACGTAGAACAGCACGCCCACGAGGGGGGCATACACGAAGGCCGTGAAGGCCAGGACCTCCACTGGGCCCAGCGTCAGCGGCCCAACCGCTATCCCGCCAAGGGGGCTCAGCGCCACGGCCATGACCGCGACCAGCACCGGCAGGAGTATCGCTATGACAGAGTACGTCTCGAAGAGTAGGGCCATGCTGCGTATCATGGCGGCCAGCCTAATGGTCTTGACGCGCAGCATCCACTCGTGCCTGGCCAGGAGGAACTCCTCGAGCCTCTCTGTGAGCCTGCCGGCCTCGGACATCACCTCGACCACCTCCCTGTAGGACTGGCTTGGGGTCCTCTCGCCGCTGGCCCTCAACGCTTCCAGGGGATCCATGCCGAGCGCCACTATGTCCCTTACAATGAGGCGGAACTCCCTCGCTATCTCCCTGTCGGGCTCCGTCTCGGCGACCACGCGCACAACCCTGTCCAGGGGCAGCTTGGCCGCTATGAGGGGTATCATGAAGCCCAGCGTATATATGAACGAGCTCTCGAAGTGGGTCCTCCTCCGGGACACGAGCATGACAGGGTACATCACGAGGAGGGCGAACGAGATGAGGCTTGTGGCCGCGCCCACCACGACGCCGCCGACAAGCCTCAACTGGGGGGGCAAGGGGAGCAGTAGGGCCACCGCCAGGGCGACTGCAGCCCCGGCGATGGGGGGGCCCACCTTGACCATCCTGACGTACCTGCTGAAGGGGAGTAGGAGGCCCGTCTGCTTGTACAGTTGGAAGAGGAGCCTCGTGATCATGGGAACTCTCCCCTGGCAACGCGTTGCAGGGTGTACTCGGGGTTTATATGGTACATGGAGAACACGCGGGACACGGCGTACGGCGTAGTCATCTCGTGGCGCACCATGTCCTCCAACAGCCTCTTCCTCCTTCCCAGTTCCTCCTCCAGGATCCTCTTGCTGACGAACCTTGTCGACGCCACTATGTCCAGGTGCCTGCTCTCACCCACCTTCTCCAGGGCGTCCACGTCGGGGTTCCACCTGAATATGTGGGCCAGCTGGGGCCGCCTTCCCCTGAGGCCGTAGAACTCCACTATGTCGGTGACCCGGCGCACGACCCGATCGCCCACCCTCACCCTGAGTATCCTCACGAATATGTGGGCCAGGTTGACCAGCATGGGCGGGACGTTCATGGGCTTTGTCAGGAACCGCCTAACAGCGTCCTCAACGGTCTCGGCGTGAACGGTCGTGGCCCCGCTGTGCCCACTGCCAAACGCCTGGAAGAGGACGTACGCCTCCTCGCCGCGGACCTCCCCCACCACCACGTAGTCCGGCCTGCTGCGCATGGCGACCATGAGGAGGTCGTACGGGGTGACGTTCCTAACGGCTGGGTCCCTGCTCGGCCTCGTGACGAGGGGCTGCCAGTGGTCGTGGACTATGTTTATCTCCCTGGTGTCCTCTATGGTGATTATCTTGGCGTTGGGCCTGATGAGGTAGAGGAGCGCGTTGAGCAGCGTGGTCTTCCCGGCCCCAGTGGGCCCCACGATCACCACGTTCCTTCCGTAGTCCATCATGAGCCATAGGTAGGCCACGGCGTCGAGGGATATGGTGCCCATCCTGACCATCTCTATCAGGGTTATGGGCTGGACGAAGTACTTCCTGATGGTCATGCTGTGGCCCCTCGCCGACACCTCGTCTGTGAGGGCCTCCAACCTGTACCCCTCGGGCAACATGCCCTCCAGTATCGGGTCGGCGGCGCTGACGGCCTTCCCCACCAGCGTGGCCAGCCTGTAGATCAGCCTCTCCAGTTCCTCAGGGGAGAAGGATATGGTGGTCTTGAGCGATTCCCACCTGCTGTGCCACACGTAGACCGGCACGTGCGCCCCATCCACGTGTATGTCCTCTATGAAGGGGTCCTTGAGGAGGGGGTCCAGGGGCCCATATCCCTGGAAGTCCCTCACAACGTAGTACATGACCTTGGGCCACATCTCCACGGGCACGTCTATCTTGAATTCGTGTATGGCCCTCTTGACTATGCGCTGCAGGTACTCGTCGAGCTCGCCCCGCCTGAGCGCAAGCACGTTGTCCCTCGGCTCGCCCATGCTGAACACCGCCTCCTTGACCCTCTCCAACAGCCTGCGCTCCTTTTCGGTCAGGGGCGGCTCGATAGGCGCGTACATGAGCTCCCCGTCCCTCGACTTGTATATCCGCGCCCATATGAGGCCCGGCTCCACCTCGTAGCTCTCCAACACCTCGACCTCCTCCACCGGAGCCTATTGGGGGGCGCATATATAAACCCTAGTCCGAAAATACCCGCGTGCTGGGCTACATCACCGCAGGCGTTGTGGCCATCGTCATCGTGCTTTTCCACGTCTACGCCCCAACCACCGACGCGTTCCCCATCCCGATAATATATGATTATTATTGGCTCTCCCTGTTCGCCGCGGCCCTTGCGGCGGCCGTAGCGCCCTACGCCCTGAGGGAGTACCGCGCCATCAAGTGGATGATGGCCCTGGAGGCCCAGATACCCCAGGCGCTGAGAATCATCAGCGACGGCGTGTCCTCGGGCCTCGAGCTATCCACGATAATGAGGATACTGTCAACTATGAACATGAGGCCCATGAACGAGCTGGCAGCCAACGTGCTGAGGCTCGTGACCATTGGGGGCCTGTCCGTGGACGACGCCCTGATGAGGGCCGCCAGGGAGGTCAAATCGCTCTACTTCCGCAGGTTCGCGGTGCTGCTCGTGGAGGCCTACCGCAGTGGGGCCAGGATATCGGACGTGCTCAACATGGCCGCGCGCAGCTTCGCCGCCGTGATAGAGTACAGGAGGGAGAGGATTTCCCAGTTGCGGCCCTACGTAATATTGATATACGGCATAGTGCTAGTATATGTGATTATCTCCGCTATACTGGTCCACCTGCTGGTGCCCGAGGTGTCCCGGATAGGCGAGGCGCCCGGCGAGCTGCCCGGCGTACAGATAGGCGCAACGGTAACGGAGGGTACCATATTCGGCGTGCTCCTAGTGTACATGGGCCTCATACAGTCGGCCTTCGGCGCGCTCATAGCGGGCAAGGTGGTCTACTCGAGGCCCACGGCCGGCCTCCTACACGCGGTGGCCCTCCTCCCCCTGGTGGCGGTGGGCATAGGCCCCCTGCCAATGCTGGTGTCCCAGCTGGTATGAGGTTCTACTGGGTCGTCCCAGGCGCGCTTGCCGGGTCGTCCATGCCGCGGGACCAGCGGTCGGTGGGGCTCTGGAGGGGGGCCGGCGTGGGCGCCGTGCTTTCCCTGGTAGAGGAGTGGGAGCTCGAGGAGGCTGGGTGGGACCCCGCAGGGTACTTCGGCCTGCTCCGAAGGCTGGGCATGGACGTGCTGCACGTGCCCACCAGCGATGGGCGCGCCCCGAGGGACCTCGACGCGGTGGCCAGATGGATAGGTCTCAGGGTCGGCCTCGGCGTCCCCGTGGTGGTGCACTGCAACGGCGGCGTGGGGAGGAGCCCCACGGCCATAGCCGCGTACCTGGTCAGCAGGTGCGTCCCCCTGGAGGAGGCCCTCTCGGAGGTCCACAGGGCCAACCCCGACATGTACATCACGGACGAGCAGTACTACGCGTTGAGGGCCTACGAGCTCGACGTCTACCGCAGGTGCTCCACCGCGTAGGGGTA
>JALWZH010000116.1 GCA_027002815.1 Thermoproteales archaeon
TGTATCTGCGGGGCACATCATACCACTTGGCCACTACACGGTCCCCGTACTCCTTGCGTGCCCGGTCGATAATTTTGTCGTCTATGTCGGTGAAATTTATCACAAGGGTGGTCCCAATGCCGAGGTACTCCAAGAGCCTGCGAAACACGTCGAAAACCACGTAGACCCTGGCGTGGCCCACATGGGGATGGTCTTGCGGTGTAAGTCCACAGACGTATCCGCGCGCCTTGCCCGGCACAGCGACCCGGAACTGCTCCTCCCTCCTAGTGGCGGTGTTGTATATGGTGAGGGGGGTCTCCACCCCACCTGCGTACCTGCCCCTATGCACGTTGGTCTGGCCCCAGGTCAAAATATAAATTTACGCTTGCGACTGGGGACAATGAGGCTGGGCATAGCCCAAGTTGGGTCTACAGCCGACAAGTACGGCAACGTCATGCGTCTCGCCTCGCTCATAAGGGGAGAACCAGACCTGGTGGTGGCCCCCGAATACCTCATGACCCCGATCTCCGGCCTTCCCCCTGCCAAGGTGTATGAGGCAGCCGAGACTATTGAGGGGCGTTACGTCGATAAGTTGGCCAGGGTGGCCTCGGAGTACTCCACGTGGATGGTGGGCCACATGTTCGAGAGGGCGTCCTACCCGAAGGTGTACAACACCGCCCTCTTGATAGATCCTGGGGGCAACGTCAAGGCGGCCTACAGGAAAATGCACCTCTTCGACGCCTTCGGTTACAGGGAATCGGACTACATGGAGCCCGGCGACACGCCCTCTCCAATTGTGAGGATCGGCGACGTCAACGTTGCCATTGCCATATGCTTCGAGCTCAGGTTCCCCGAGCTGTTCCGCCTCTACGCGTTGCGGGGGGCCGACCTGATCGTGGTGCCCACAGCATGGTACAGGGGGCCCCTCAAGGAGGAGATGCTCTCGCTAATGGCACGGGCCAGGGCCCACGAGAACACCGTGTTCGTGGCGGTGGCAGACCAGTACGGCCCCGAGTTCGTGGGGAGGAGCATGCTCGTGGATCCCCTAGGCGTGGTTATGGCCGACCTCGGGATAGGGGAAAGGTACGTGGAGCTGCGTGTTGACCCCTCCGCGGTTGCCGAGGCCAGGAAGTCCCTGCCATTGCTCGACCTGGTCCGTAGTGACATTGTGATGAGTCTTCTCGGGTCGATTGATGAGAGGAAAGGCCGCCACTGATTTAAGCGTTGACATGGAAACGCCATAGCCCAATGATGCGTTCAGCGACGTGCGAGGGGTGAGCGCGGTCAGAGATTATGAGGGCGCCTACGCTTCAAGCGCACCCAGTTGGCCCCGCCACGCTTCTCCACCTCCACTACGCCGAGCTCCTCCAGGCGCCTCACGGCACGCCATACCGTGGCCCGAGGCTCCCCAATGATCTTGGCGATGTTGGACTCGTAGTCGTCCCCAACCCTGCTCAGATACTCCACTATCTTCTGCTCCACTCCGCGCAGTTTGGTTCCCGAGGAACGCCTACGACGAACAACGGCCACGGCCATCCCGGCGCTGGCCACGGCGACCGCTACGGCCAAGAGGTACCCCGTTGATGGTCCCGTGGGGGAAGGACTCATGGAGGGGCCGCCATCCCCTTTGGACGCCGCTGACGTGTCTCCCACACTGGGCTGCGGGGAAACATCCTGCGGGGCCGCTTCGCGGGTTGGTGGCGGTTCCGGCGCGTCCTCAGGCGCGTTTACCGTGGACGCGGCGTCCGCGGCTTGTTCAGCCTCTTGTACGGCTCCGTTGAGCAGTATTGTGTAGTTTACACGTGCTGGGCCTATGAACATCACGGTCAACACGCCGTCCTTGAACCTGTACCCGGTCACGTTGTGCGGCACGTCCAGCAGCAGTACGCCGGATTCGACGTACATGAGGTATCTCCCTCTGCCCACCTCGATGCTGGCGAAGCCCTCCGACACGGTCACCTTGGGGATGTATCTAATGGACACGTTGGCGGGCCCAAAAACGGGGACGGTCACGGTCCCGTTCCTCATTATGTATGGCACCAGTTCCCCATCGACATAGGCCAGGGGATACGACTCGTAGTCCGCGGGAAGGGAAACGTTCAGCAGGTCGCCGCTGAACGTCATGTTCATAACCAGTACTGGGGTGCCGTTGGAAAAAAGGAATAGTACCCAAAGCACGTCCATTGTAACCATATCTATTTCCTCCTACTCGTCATCGTGCTCGTCATCCTCATCCTCGTGTTCTTCCTCGTCGTCGCGCCGATCTTCACCGCCTCCCCTACCACGTCCCTCGCCCCTGCCCCTTTCCGTGCCTTCGTCGGCGGCGCCCTCCCCGCCACTCCGTTCAGGCCGCTCCTCATGCTCGTCCTCTCCGCCGCGCCTGCTTTTTTCCTTTTCCTCGTCATGTCCCTCGTCGTCTATCTCCCTGCTGTCGGGTGCCCCGTGTTCCTCCCCGGCCCTTTCTTCACTCTTTTCCTCGTCGTCGTGCTCACGCTCGATCTCCACCTCTATTTTCCCTCCCTTTATCTCGATCTCCACCTTGGTCCCATTCTGCTCTATCTCTATTTCCACCTTCTTCAGCTGGGCCGTGGTGTTATGTAGCATCGCTATTGCCCTGTCTATCTGCTGTATGGCCGTTGCAGACACGTTCAGCTCGGAAAGAAGGTTCCTCACCTCTTCGAGGATGGTAAGCGTCATAATGGTCGCGTTTAGGGCCCTCGAAACGGTTACCTCGACCTCCGCTTTTGTGGCCGTGCCATTTATGAGCTTCAACTCCTGCTCTATCTTTACGAGGACCCTATTGCTAACATGGGTCGCGTTCACGTTGCTCATGGAAGAATTGTACGACTTGGCGGAGACGGAGACCGACTGCTCTATCTCTATTTCAACTTTACTGGTATAGTTGTAGGCTTTAAGTGTGAGGTACGCGGACTTGACGGCCAGCCTCAACAGCCGCACCGCCTCGCTGTAGTTCCCAGCAGCCGCAGCGGCCTCGGCACGGTCTATGAGCACATCCACACCGCTGACATTCAGACCCATGCGCATAACCGCCTCCCTCCACGCGCCTGCAAGCGAAAGGTAAAGGTCGTAGAGTACCCTATCAGCATCAGATGCATTGCCGGTCGTATTAGTTGAAGTATCTATCGATGTAATGTTGTCATTTGCCAGTGTGGCGTTGCCGGTCGAGTTGGTGTACTGTGTTGTGTTGGCCGGCGTCTGGGCGCCGACCAACGCCAGGCTGAGGGCCCACACTACCAGCAGTGTGGGCCACAGCGTTCCCAACTTTTTCGCCCTCATGGGGGCACCAGATAGCCGGACCTTATAAGGAACGGCTTTTTCACGGTTTTTCACACCGGTGAAAAAGGCATTTCTTAAGTAGTTGCCCTTAAAGCCAAGCCCATGGCGGGCCAGAGGGATGGGCCCACCGGCAAATTGAACATGAGGAAGCTACTCGCGGCGTCTCGTCTCTCGTCGTGGCTCCTCCTCATGGGGGCCTCCGCCTCGCTTGTGACAGGCATAGTCCTCATGAGGCCCGACCTGTTTGGGGCACAGTACGGCTTGGTTGAGAAGATGCACGTCCTTGTCCCCCTAATCTTTGCCCCTCCCCTGCTGGTACACGTGCTTGCAGGACTCCTCACCTCGGTGACGCGGAACCCGAACAGGGCGAGGATCGTAATCGCGGTACAACTACTACTCATATTTGTGCTGGGGATAGCGGTGTACCTGGCCCTGTGGAGTGGCCCCTCCCAGGGAATTCCTGTTCCTGGGCCCACAAACGGCCACGTGTTCTCGGACACGGGGGCATCCACCGCGCCTGTAGCCCAACCCATAGCTACTTCGACAAGTCTTCGGGGACCTGTAAACGTGAGCCTTACACTAGAGGAGGTGGCTAGACACAACAGCCCCGACGACTGTTGGATAGTAGTTGGCGGCGAGGTATACGACATCACCCAGTACCTTCCCCTCCACCCGGCCGGCGCCTCCATAGTGGTGCCTTTCTGCGGTAAGGACGCCACAGACGTGTTCCTGAACACGCATTCCACACATGCATACACGCTTTTGGAAAGGTACCATATTGGCAGGCTCGGCGATGGGCCAGGCACTCCGAATGTCGAAAACGCAGCGCTAACGCGGCCAGGCAGGGCCGCGACCACGACAAGAGTCCCCACTCCCATTGGCGCGGCCGGCGACCCTATAAGCGCCGTCTTATCGATGTTTCCAGGCGCGGAAATAGTGGAGGTGGAGCGCGAGGATGGGTACACATACGAGGTGGAGCTCATCTACGGTGGGGGCTTCTACGAGGTCAAGGTAGATGCTTACGGCAATTTGCTCGAGGTGGAAGAGGAGAGTTAGTCCATGGATGGGGGGCTTAAGGGGGAAG
>JALWZH010000117.1 GCA_027002815.1 Thermoproteales archaeon
CACGTCGACTCGCCTATGACGCCCCTCACATGCCGCTCGTTGGACAGCGCCTCCTCTATCGTGTTACGCGTCACCACCTCCCATAGCACTGCCTCCCTTTTCCCGGGGGCCGCCCTGACCACCCTCCCCGCCCTCTGTACCATCTGTCTGCGCGACCCAGTACCACTCACAACTATGGCGGCCTCTGCGTCGGGCACGTCCACGCCCTCGTCCAGCACGGTGGTGGACACCAGCACGTTGGCCCTGCCTGACCTGAACTCGCCGAGTGCCCTGTCCCTGCCGGCGGACTCCCCGGTGACGAGCACGGCCCTTACCCCCACCTCCCTTAGGGCCCTCCACACCTCCTCGGCCTGCTCCACGAACTGGGCGAACACGATAGTCCTCGCGCTCGACGAGGACGCTATCATCCTCACAACGTCGATCTTGGCCCTTGCCCTCGACGCCAGGTTGCGCAGGAGGATGGGGTTGTCCTGCCTGGCCAGCCTATCGTACTCGGCCCTCTCGTCCTCGTCCAGGTCCACGTAGACCCTCACGTGCCTTATGGGGACTGCAAGGCCCTCGCGGACCATGTCCCAGTAGTCGGCCCTGTATACTGGGGGCCCAACGGCCTCGTATATCAGGTGCTCGTTCCCGTCCTCCCTGTCGGGGGTGGCCGAGAGGGCCAGGCGATAGGGCGCCTCAAGCCTGAGCGCCACCTCCTTGAAGGTCTCTGCGGGGACGTGGTGCGCCTCGTCGAACACGGCCAGCTCGTACCTGTCCCTCAACTCGTCTATGTGCTTCACCGCAGAGTTGTATATGACAACTGTTATGGGCCCCAGCTCCCGGGAGCCTCCCCCAAGGAGCCCCGCCCTGTGTCCGAGGTACCTCCTGATCCTATCGACCCACTGCGCCGCCAATTCCCTGGTCACGACGAGCACCAGTGTAGGTACGCCGAGCCTGGCAATGGCCGCTAGCCCAATGAACGTCTTGCCGCCGCCTGTGGGCACGACGATTGTCCCCCTGTACCCGGCGTCCCCCCACCGGGCAAGGGCCTCCTCCTGGAAGGGCCTCAACTGTACGGTGCTCCTCAGCTCCACGCGCCTCGCCTCGCGCTCGGCCTCCCTCACGATGTACCCGGCCTCCTCGAGGAGGGCCCTTATCCTATCCCTGAGGAACACCGGGAAGCGGAGCGTGACCCTCTCGCCCCTCTCCACCCTGACCAGCCTGATGGGCCTCTGGACCACCTCGCCCTCCCGGGTCACCACGTTGTAGTTTATCGACATGGCCCTCAGCCTGTCGGCAAGGTCCCTCGGCAGGAAGTTCAGCGTGGCGGACGTGCGGTCGAGCGTGGCCACGCGCCACTCCACGCGCCTGGCGAACAGCTGGGCCAGCGAGGCCGACTCGGCCAGCATGGCCCTCGCGTTGCCTATGGCAGCATCGACGTCTCCCACAACCGCCAGGCCGAGCAGCTTTTCCCTTATCTCGCCGAGGACGCTTTCCAAGTATTCCCTATACGTGGCGGCGCGCCTGGCCACATTACGATCGGTCCTCACCATCTCCCTCACGATGCGCGTCACGGACACCACGTGCGCCTCTCCATCGCTCTCCACCACGCCCAGCCTCAACAGGTCGGGCAGTTCTCCCTCGACGACCACAATGTCGCCGCCTGTCGATGCGTTGGACAGCGTGGCCATAACGCGCTCGTACTCCTCGCGGGACAGGCCCAGCACCCCCCTCAGCATTGTCACCACTGTGGGGGACCGCACGGAGCCCACCCACCTCTCGCCGTCCCACTTGAACCCCAGCCTCTTGAGCTTCTCCTTCACGTCGCTTATCTCGGACCACCCCATCCTCCTAACGATCTCCACCCCGTTTACCACAACCCTGAAAATCACGTGTGGGGATCCACACGCGAATTAAATACGTTGGCCAGTTGGCCCACGAGACTACAGTGGGAATACGATGCGCGGGTCCCGGATACGCGCGGCGGATGCCCGGCCAAAGAGATAAATGGGACGACCTACAGCTGGTAGATGGCCGTCGACATGGAACGTGAGTACTCGGCGTGGTGCGAGAGGATGAGGATGGTGGAGTTTGGGCTGCCGCCCAGCTATACGTATAGGGGCAGGGAGTACAGGTTCGTTAGGCCTGGCCACGTGCTGGTGAGCGGCATGGGGGGCTCCGGGATAGTGGGCGATATAGTGAGGGACACCTGTGCCCTGGAGGGCTGCGACGTGCATGTTACTGTCGTGAAGGACTATCGCGTGGGCCCGGTTAGGGCCGACTTGGCGATAGCGGTCAGCTACAGCGGCAACACCGAGGAGACGGTCGTGGCCGCCTTCGACGCGTTGGAGAGGGGCATCCCAACGGTCGCGGTGACCGCTGGGGGGCTCCTCTCCAGGCTCGGCATACCCACCGTGACCGTTCCCAGCGCCGCCGCTCCGCGCCTCGCGTTGGCGCAGATGTACGGCGCAGTGATGGGGATACTCGGCGAGCTCGGCGTCTGTGGGCTCGACGTTGAGAAGGCGTGTAGGTGCCTGTCCGTGGATCCGGGGCTGGTGGGGCGCCTCGAGGAGCTCTTCGCAGGCGGCACCATAGCGGTCATCGCGCCCACGCCCCTGCACGGCACTGCACTGCGCGTCAAGACCGAGCTCAACGAGAACGCCAAGAGGCTGGCCTACGTCGAGGTGCTGCCCGAGGCCCATCACAACTTCATCACTGCCGTTGAGGGGGAGAGGCCTGCCAAGGCCCTCATAGTGGACCACAACGGCCTGGCCGAGGAGTACAGGGCGCGCATCGACGTGACGGTGGAGATCCTCGAGGCGTCGGGCGTGGATGTCCTCCGCGTGGACACGTCGCGCTGCGGGTACGCCCCGGGGGACGTGCTCGGGTTCCTCATGAACGTGGGCATCGCGACGGTGCGCGTGGCGCGGAGGCTGGGCGTGGACCCCCTCGCCATACGTAATATAGACCGCGTCAAGGCGCACATGGACAGGGTGGGCATCCTTAGGCGTAGGTTCCCCGGGCTGGGCTAATGTCGCTCGTGGCGTTGGCGTCGTACGGCTACGTGGCCGCCCTCCTGGGCATAGCTGCCTACCAGGACGTGAAGAAGAGGGAAATCGACGCGCGTAACATATACGCGTTGTTCTTGCCGGCCCCCTTCCTCCTAGCCCTCAACCTGGGGCACGTCCTCTACCTGCTCAACTTGGCGTACGGGGCGCTGTTCGCCGCGGTGCTCCGCATACTGAGGGTGGGCAGGGCCGACGTGTTCGCCGTGGGTTCCATGGCCTTCCTCCCCCCGCTCACTGGGGACCCCCTCAGCCTGCCCACGCTATCGATAATAATAAACTCCATGCTGCTCCAACTGCTCTGGGTGCCCTACCAGTACTTCAGAAACCTGGGCGCTCCCTGCAGGTTCGAGGGCCTAAAGGAGAGGCTGACCATGATATGCGTTGACGTGGAGGAGGTCAGGAGGCGCCCCCACAGGTACATAGTGGCGTACAGGCGCGGCATGGACCTGGAACGCTACGATCCCAGGGCCGCGCTGGAAACCGTCGAGGGGCTGGAACACGTAAAGGCGTACTATGGGTTCCCGACGCTCCTCTTCCTCTTCGTGGGGCTCATGATATACATGGCAACAGGTAAAAACCTCATCACAATACTCCTCACGTGATAGGCGAGACGAAGCTTCGTCCCCCAAGGGGCACACGCGACCTGACCCCGGAGGAATATTACAGGTACGCCTGGATAGAGCGCGTCCTCTCTGACACGGCGGAGCTCTACGGGTACCTACGCGTTGAGACCCCAGCGTTCGAGCACTTCGAGGTGCTGGCGGCCAAGGCCGGGCCCAACGTGGTGGAGGAAATATACTACTTTAGGGACAAGGCCGGCAGGGAGCTGGGCCTCCGCTTCGACATGACTGTGCCCATTGCCAGGGTCCTGGCATATAGGCTGGACGTCCCAAGGCCTGCCAGGTGGTACTACTTCACGAAGGTCTGGCGGTACGACGAGCCCCAGCACGGAAGGTACAGGGAGTTCTACCAGTTCGGCGTGGAGCTCGTGGGCTCTGCCACGCACCGCGCAGACGCGGAGGTGCTGTCGCTGTTCGTCGAGTGTCTTGACAGGGCCGGCGTCGAGGGCTTCGTCGTTAAGGTCAACGATAGGCGTTACGTCGAGAGGCTCATAGAGGCCTACGGCCTTTCGAACCATCGGGACGACGTGTTGAGGATACTCGACAAGAGGGGGAAGGTCCCCGACGACGAACTCGTGGAGTCCATAGCCAGGATGGGCATAGCGAGGACCGCCGCAAGGGACATGGTCGAGCGGGTCTCCTCAGAGGTGAACATACGCGAGGCCCCCCACATGATGAGGGAGGTGGGTCTGGGCGAGCTTGCGGGACGTTACGAGGCCCTGGCGACGGTTGGCCGCATCAGCGAGAGGACGGTCTTCGCGCCCTACATCGTGAGGGGGCTCGACTACTATACGGGGCTCGTCTTCGAGTCGTATGTGCCGCGTTATGGGCTGGCCATCGGCGGCGGCGGCAGGTACGACGATCTGCTGGAGATATACAGTGGCGTCAGCACGCCGGCCCTGGGCTTTGCGATCGGCGTGGAGAGGACCCTCGAGGTCCTCACGTTGCAGGGCCGGCTCGACGCGGGTCCCCCGCGCGTGGACTACTACATATATGTTTTCAGGGAGGAGCATTACCCGGTCGGCGTGGGGCTTGCGGACGGGCTTAGGAGGCGGGGCTACAGGGCCGTGTTGGACCTCGGCGACAGGAGCCTCAGGTCCGCGCTGGACTACGCCAATAGGATAGGAGCAAAACGGTTCGTGTTCGTCGGGCCAAGGGAATACGAGCGTGGGGTGGTCAAGGTCAGGGACATGGACGCAGGCGCCGAGGAGGAGGTCCCCCTTGGCGAACTGGCCTAGCGGGGCCCCGCAGTGTTGTTTTTAAACCGCGCGTGTAGTTGCCATGGGTGAAGAGGACCCGCATAGCCGAGGGGTGGCGAGGAATTTGGGTTCGGATCTACGCCTATGTTTCCCAGATGGACCGCACCATCGCCTCCGCGGCGCATTCCACGTCCACGCGCAGCAGCTTAATGGTGGCGGGCGCCTCCACCTCCGCGTAGCACCTCTGGGGCGGGTCGAAGTAAAGGCATTGCCTGAGGTCCCAGAGAGACACGTATGTCTCGCCCCCAATCTTCACGCCCCTCTCCTCTACGCACCTCCTCACGTTGGCTACGAGGGGGTCCCCAAGCGCCATCACCCTGCCGTTACGTACGTGGGCGAACCCCACGTCCCCCATCATGCCGAGGAGCGCCCTGAAAGCCACCCGGTTTATCCAGGCTGTAGGGGAAACGGACGACAGCTCACGGTTTATCTCGTCGTAGTACTCCTCCACTGCCAATGAGCCACGCCGGTTGAGGATGTCCACGGCCATGCTGTAGAGGGGTACCCTGGCCAGCATGTACCTGTGCAGCACTGGGGGGCCCACGGCCGCTAGGAGCGACTGTAGCCGCCTGCCCACATCTGTGGGGTACACCTTGCCGTCCTTGACGGCAACGACGCCCAGCTTCTCCAGGAACCTCGTGATATCGCCCTTACCCTTGCCTATGTCCGTCCTCCGCTCCTTGAGGGTCTCCACGTCTATGCCGTTGGACGCTGCTACGAGGTTTATGTATTCGACGATGCGCGATATATGGATTCTAGGAAATGGGATGCTGCGGGTTATTCCTATGCCCATCGCCGAAGACCACGCCCACGTAAATAACCGTTCCCCAGCTGCAGCACGTATTACGTTTGTCATGTTATTGTTGTACCAATACAAGCGGCGTGCCCTGCGGAGGCCAACGCCAAATACCACTCGAATATACCCATAGCGCCATGGCACGTGGACCAATTGCCACGTATTATATGTGGGTGTACTCATGATAGACAACATTATAAACATAGGAGTCAGACATATACCCTAATGAACGCAAGCGAGGTCCGCAAGGTCATAAGGATAGGTGAGAAAAGCGTGGGCGTAACGTTGCCCAGGGAATGGCTGTTGCAGATGGGCGTTGACGTGGGGAGCCCCGTCAAATTGACGTACAGGGAAAACGTGATAAACGTTGTTCCCCTAACAGAGGAGGGCAATGGGCGGACAAGCGTCCGTATACAGAGCGACAACGTCGAGCAGCTCCTCCGCACCATAATAGCCCTGTACATAGAGGGGGTAGACGAGATAGCGGTGTCCTACGCGAACCCATCCGACATATTGACGCGCATAGAGCAGAAGTTGCCCGGCGTGGTCTCGCTTGAGGACAACGGCTCCCTGAAACTGAAGATCATAACACGCGAGGATATCAGCATAGAGGAGATCATACGTAGCCTGTACGCCATGGTGGAGACCATGTTCGTGCTTTTCGAGAGGCTGCTGGAGACCGGCGACCGGGGATACGCCGATGAAATATTCAAACTGGACGAGCAGATAGATAGGCTGTACTTCTTCTCGCTCCGGGTCATAAAGAAACGGGCCTATAACAACCCGCAGGACTATATAGACAGCACGCTCGTCATAAAGAACATAGAACATGTGGGGGACGCCCTTGACAGGGCCGCGAGCACCGTGGTGAACACCACGATGGACGAGGCATGTAAGGACACGGCGATCCAAGTCTTCAGGAGGCTCAGGACGTACGCCTTGAGGGCCATATCCTCGGCCATAGACAACAAGCCCGAGAGCCTCATAAAGCTGCTACAGCGCCAACAGATCTACAACGAGGTGGCCCAGATATCCATATGCGCCTCAAGCGCATGGCCGCTGGTGAACGAGGTTGCGCTGTTGCTCAGCCTAATCTCCGACATTGCTGAGTCGGCGTACAGCAAACACATAAGGTCATCCATGTTGTGAGACCTATATGTAAGTTTTAGTGGACCCTCAGACCAAGACTTTCCACCTGTCTTTATAATATCCGTGCTATTGCATCCGCGGTGGCGGACGCATTTCTGGACATATTTATGCGGGAGCTGAGGGAAAGGGTCAAGGGCGGTATGGGGATCGCGGACCCCGTGGACGGTAGGGTGCTCTCCGATATAAGGCGGCTCTGTCCTCTACGCGAGGCGCGCCGTACGGGCACTGGGAAGACGGGCAAGGTTGTGGCGGTGGATGGGGGGATAGGGACCCTCAAATTGAGGAGCGGCCACGACATACTCATAGCAAGGGCAGCCGCGGTATCTCCGTTGTATGGTTCCCCGATCAGGGAACTCCTAATCGATGTGGCGCTTACGGAGGGGACAACCGTCAAGGGGGTGTACCTTGGGATTGTGGAGGCCATGGCGGCCCTGAGGGCCCTCGATGGAGGGGAGGGGATCGACGTCCTCCTGGTCGATGGAAGCCTATACACGAGAATCCTCAGGGCTCTTCACGGGCTGGTCCTCTCGAGGGACTTCCACCTGCTTTACCTGGCGCCCGAACTATCGCTGCTCCTTTACTTGACATATAAGCTCCTCGAAAAGGCGCATAGGGGCGGCGTACGCACGCTTTTCGTGTCCAAGGACACGCGTATGAGGGCGCTGAAGGAGCTGTTGCTGTTCACCGTGCTATCGGAGCGCCTGGACGATGAGGTGGTGGACGTGGGGCGGAGGTACTACAGCGTGCTTTGGATTAGGAAGTACAGGCGGAGGCTGTTCGAGCTGCTCGCCTCGTCCCTTGAGTCGGGCCGCACATACATGTCATCTCTGCTCGGCCTCGTGTTGAACCACTCCGTCACCGACCCGACGCTCGTCTCCCACATGGCCTCTGGGAGGACGGTCTACACGCCGCCCCTATTCGTGGGCGGCGTCGATGCATACGTAAAGTATAGGGGGCTTTCGTCCCCCACGTCGCTGTTGAGGGCTGTGAGGGCCAGGATAGAGGATGCAGCGCTGCTCAGAAGGTACGACGACGGCGCCGTGGACTCGTTGCTGGAGCTTGTTGGGAGGGCCATTAGGGGCATCCCGGCGGTGTACATGTGGTACCTAGTCCCCAGGGGGGACTCTCCCCTGATGGTGGAGCAGCCGGCGTTCGGCACCCCCATGTTCGGGACGGAGAGGCTCGAGCTTCGCGTCGAAATGGACATGGCGGAAGAGGCCGAGATGCTCATGGCACATTATAAGGGCCCCACCCATTACAACGCGTGGCTGTGGTTGGCCCACAGATACGCGGCGCTGAGCAGGGCCGACCTGATGGAGTACGCCGCATATATAGGCGCGGCCACCGGCACTTCGGTGTACGGGAGGAGACTCAAGATGTTCCTCTCATGAGGGAGAAGATAGGCAACGTGATTTCCAGCAGTTCCCCCGTGGAGTACCTAATAACTGTGGACACAAATACCTATGTTCCCCTTTACGAATATGTGACGGTGGACCTCAAGGAAGGCGACGCCAATGTGAGGGTCATCGGGCAGATAGTCTCCCTGTACAGGGACATGTACACCTTCAGGAGGGACGCGGCGCTGTACTCGGTGGTGGACGCCGTTGGCGAGAACGTGCTTGAGGTGCATACGGCCCGCGTAAAGGTCTATGGATATGTCAGGGATGGCCAGGTCCTTGCTCCCCGTACGCCCCCCAGAATAGGCGCGCCAGTGTACAGGGCAGGCGACGCCGACGTGGCGGCACTGTACGGCGAGGGGAGGGGGCTCTGCATCGGCACGCTTGCGGCGAGGCCGCACCTTCCGGCGTGTGTGGATGTGGACGCGCTTTCGAGGCACCTGGCCATCATTGCGGCTACTGGGAGCGGCAAGACCTGGGCGAGCGTCGTCATGATAGAGGAGCTCCTGAAGCTTGGGGCCACGGTGCTCGTGGTTGACCCGCACGGCGAATATGTGCCCCTAGCACGCACCATCGATAGGCTTGGAAATGCGCATGCGGTTGTGGTTAAGGTGGCGAAGCATCAGGAGGGCGACATCATGTATCGTATAGGTCTCGTCGACGCCTCGCCAGAGGCGTTGGCGGACGCCGCGGGCGTCCCCCAAGGCGCGAAGAAAATACGCTACTACATGTATGTGGCACACTCGGTGGTGAGGGACCTCTACAGGAGGGAGGGGAGGGAGGTGGGCATAGACGACATGGTGGAGGTGCTCAGGGGCCTCATCAGCGGTAGGTACAGGCGGACAGGATTGGCGGATCACCTCAGGGAGCTCGTGCAGCACGCTGGTGAGACCGCCAGGAAGGACGTCCACTCAGTGTTGAGCGCCATAAGCTACCTGTCCAGGCTCAAGGAGATGGGGATATTTGCCTCGAGGGGCACCCCACTGCTGGAATTGTTGGCGCCGCGCGGGGTAACCGTCCTGAACCTGGCGGGGGTAGGGGAGGAGGCGCAGGACTACGTGGTCTACAACGTGCTGGAAAGGGTGTTCAGGGCCAGGGTCAGGCATAGGAGGGGGCTCAGGGGCGTGAAGTACCCATACCCGGTCGTTGTAGTCGTCGAGGAGGCCCACAGGTTCGCGCCGCCGAAGCACCTCAGACGTACCTGGAGCTACGATGCCATAACCCGTATAGCCAGCGAGGGGAGGAAGTTCGGGGTGCACCTGGTGGTGATAACTCAGAGGCCCAGCAGGGTGGACCCGGACGTCCTCTCCCAGTGCCAAAGCCAGGTGATTCTCAGGGTGGTGAACCCGAGGGACCAGGAGGCTGTGCGTGAGGCCAGCGAGCTACTGGCGCAGGACATGCTCGCCAACCTGCCCAGCCTGAACCCTGGCGAGGCGGTGGTGCTTGGCCCCCTCCTGAGGATACCGGCGTTCATAAGGCTGAGGGACAGGGTGTTGGAGTACGGCGGTGGGGACGTGGATCTGGCCGCCGCGTGGGCGAGGGCCGAGCCGCCGGACCGAGGCCGAACCGTAGATTCGGTCATAAGTAGGATCGTGGGGCTAAAGCCGCCCCGCGCCGCCGTGAGGCTCGCCATGTCCGGCGACGTGATCCGGATTGGGCGCCAGGGAAGTGTGATTATGGGGACGGTACGCGTTGGGGAGAGCACCGCCGAGTGCTCGCTCGACACCTCCTCGGGCAAGCACACTTGCAGCGCATGCGGCGAGTCCCTGTGCCCCCACGTGGTGGCGCTCGTGGCCAGGGCCATGAAGGTGTACAGGTCCGCCGTATGAACAATCGCAAAATATTAAGGTGGCGTCTCTCCTGGAACCATGACGCACATCGATAGGGACGAGTTCGACAGGGTCGAGCTTAGGGTTGGGAAGGTGGTGGAGGCCGAGCGGGTGGAGGGCAGCAGGAAGCTTCTGCGCCTCCTCGTCGACCTCGGCACGGAGAAGCGTCAGATAGTGGCGGGCATAGCGGAGAAGTACGCCCCCCAACAGTTGGTGGGCAGGTACATAGTGGTGGTGGCCAACATGAGGCCGCGGCGGATCATGGGGCTCGAGAGCCAGGGGATGCTGCTGGCCACGTGCGACGATCCCATACTAGTGGTGCCCGACGGCGGTGGGGACGAGATCGTGGGGAGGCGGGTGTGCTGATAGATGCGCCTCCACATAGCGATAATACCCGACGGCAACAGGCGGTACGCTGCTAAGAGGGGCATAACGTACGTCGAGGCGTATAGGGAGGGCATGGACAAGGCGGAGGAGGTGCTTGACTGGCTCAGCGAAAGGGCCGACGTGGGCTATGTCACGTTGTTCGCCCTCTCCACAGACAACATCTCCAAGAGGGGCAGGGAGGAGGTGGACGCCCTCTTCCGCCTCATCTCCAGCAAGCTGGACGAGCTGGCCCACAGCGAGAAGGTGCACAGCCGCAACGTCAGGGTGAGGGTCATAGGGAGGCGCGCCGTGCTGCCTCCATACCTCATCGAAAGCGTTGAGAGGGTAGAGGCGGCAACGGCGGGGTACAGTGGGCTCAGCCTCAACATTGCGCTGGGGTACGGCGGGCGCGACGAGATAATCGACGCTGTTAACAGAGCGTTGAGCATCGGCGTTTCCCGGCTAGACGAGGGGGAGTTCAGGCGTCTGCTGTACCTCGACGGCGTGCCCGACCCGGACATACTTATACGTACCGGCGGCGAGAAGAGGATAAGCAACTTCCTCCTCTTCTATATCTCGTACACCGAGCTCTTCTTCCTAGACAAATACTGGCCCGAACTCACGCGCGATGACATAGCACATATACTGGACGAGTTCTACAGGCGCCAGAGGCGATACGGTAAATAATCCTCCTCCCACACATCGAGCGTGATGACACCCAGGGTTGACGATGGGTGAGGCGATTGATCTGCGCTGACGAGCGAAACGGGGACGGAGATCCGCGGTGATGAGGACCGCTTCCAGGAGCGGTGAAGAGGCGTGTGAGGGCTGACAATGGGCAAAGTAGTATTAGCCTATCAACGAAGAGAACACTTATCTATAATTTAAATATTGATAAATATGGAGATAGAGGCCCGCTTCCATGGGCGCGGGGGCCAGGGCGCTGTCACCGCCGTCCAGTTGCTGGCCTCCGCCGCGATAGCCGAGGGGAGGTACGCCCAGGCCTTTCCCGAGTTCGGCCCCGAACGGCGCGGCGCGCCCGTGAGGGCATACCTACGGATATCCGACAGGTACATCTTCAGGCGTGACCCCGTGAGGGAGCCTCTGGCAGTCGCGGTGTTGGACCCAAGCCTAATACTGGTCGAGGACGTCCTGGCGGGGCTACGCGGGGGCGGGATAGTGGTCGTCAACACAAGGAGCGGCGAAGTGGCCGCAAGGGTAAAGGACTCGAGGCCCGACGTAGATGTCTATGCTGTGGACGCCGAGGCCATTGCCATGGAGGTGCTCGGGAGGCCCGTGGTCAACACCGCCGTACTCGGCGCGTTTGTCAGGGCAACGGGGATGGTGGCGCCCGGAAGCGTGAGGAGGGCGATTGAGGAGGTGTTCCCGGCACAGTTGGCCGAGCGTAACTGGAAGGCCGTGGCTATGGCCATGGAGGCCGTCAAGAGGGCATGAGCGGTTGGAGGGGGCTCCCAATTGGGGCCGCGGTGCTTAGGCCGGGCTCCACCGCGGACAACGTCACAGGGACCTGGCGCGTCGTGAGGCCCATCATAGACCAAGAGAGGTGCATTAGGTGCGGCATATGCTGGGCGTACTGCCCCGACGGCTCCATCCTGGAACTGAAGAGGGGCTACACCACGCGTGGGGGAAAGAGTTACGAGGTCACGTACGAGGTGGACTACGACCACTGCAAGGGCTGCGGCATATGTGCCAACGAGTGCCCCGTGAAAGCAATAGAGGTCGTGCCCGAGGCGAAGTGATGCTGGCCGAACTGCAGCGGGGGGCCAGGGAACGCGTCGTGTCGAGGAGGGCCGGCCTGACGACCAACTACGCCGTGGCCCACGCCGTCAAGGCGGTGGACGTGGACGTTGTGGCGGTGTACCCAATCACGCCTCAAACGACGATAGTGGAGAAGATAGCCGAGTTCATACACGGCGGCGAGCTCAGGGCCGAGCTGATACATGTCGAGTCGGAGCACAGCGCGCTCTCGGCGGCAGTAGGCGCCGCTGCTGCCGGGGCCCGCACCTTCACGGCGACCAGCAGCCAGGGCCTGGAATACATGCACGAGGTCCTGCACATTGCCAGTGGTCTCCGCCTACCAATAGTCATGGCCGTCCCAACGCGCGCCCTGTCCGCGCCCATAAGCATACACAACGACTACAGCGATATAATGAATGCCAGGGACACGGGCTGGGCCATCCTAATCGCCTCGACGGCCCAGGAGGCATACGACACGGTGATACAGGCCTACAGGATAGCGGAGCACCCGGACGTGCAGCTGCCCGTCATGATGGCCTACGACGGCTATCTCATGTCGCACACGCTGGAGCCCGTGGAGCTGTACCACGAGGAGCACGTGAGGGGGTTCGTCCCTAGGAGGGACAGAAGGAACGTGCTCGACGTGCGTAGCCCCATTACCCTCGGCGCCTTCGCCACGCCCGACAACTACTACGAGTTCAAGTACCAGCAGGAGGTCGCGCTTAGGAACGTGGAGGGGGTGCTTAGGGAGGTGGAGGCCGACTTCGCGGCCAGGTTCGGCGCCTCGTATGGACCGGTCGAGGCTTACAGGCTCGAGGACGCGGACTACGCGCTGGTCACGTACGGCGGCGCGGCGACGGGCAACGCGAGGATGGCCGTGGACATGGCCAGGGAGAGGGGGATCAGGGCCGGCCTCCTAAGGGTCAGGCTGTACCGCCCCTTCCCCAGCGCCCCGATAGTCGCGGCCCTGGCCGGCGTCAAGGCCTTCGCCGTCATAGACAGGGCCATAGCCTACGGCAGTCCCGCCCCCGGCCCACTCTACAAGGACGTGGCTACGGCCCTCTACATGGAGGGGCTCACGGTGCCCGGCATATCCGTTGTACACGGCATAGGGCAGAGGGCCATGTACGTGGAGGACTTCTACGGCGTCATCAGAATGCTCGCTGAGGGCGCAGGCACGGGCAAGGTGCTCTTCCTAGGGCTGAGGGAATGACGTACAGAACCATCAGGGACCTACCCAGGGAGGAGCTCTTCGCGCCGGGCCACTCGATGTGTGCCGGGTGCGGCGCGGCGATAGCCATGAGGTGGCTCACCAAGGTGGCCGGCAGAAACACGATAATAGTCAACGCCACGGGCTGCGTCGAGGTGACCACGACACAGTTCCCCCACACGGCGTGGAGGGTGCCGTACCTGCACGTGGCGTTCGAGAACGCGGCGGCTGCGGCGTCGGGCGTCGAGGCCGCGCTGAGGGTGCTCGCGTCGAAGGGGCTGAGGGCGCCCAGCGGCGAGAAGGTCGTAGTGGTGGCGGGAGACGGGGGCACGTACGACATAGGCCTCCAATCGCTGAGCGGCATGCTGGAGAGGGGCCACAGGGTGCTCTACGTGCTGTACGACAACGAGGCCTACATGAACACGGGGATACAGCGCAGCGGGAGCACCCCCAAGTACGCTTGGACAACCACCACGCCCGTGGGACCCCACATAAAGGGCAAGGTACAGTGGAAGAAGGACATCATGGGCATAGTGCTCGCACACAGGGTCGTGTACGCCGCCACCGCAAGCGTAGCCTACGTGGTGGACCTAGCCAACAAG
>JALWZH010000118.1 GCA_027002815.1 Thermoproteales archaeon
GAAAAGATTAAAGCACGTGGGATCGTTTGGCGTCATGAAGCTGTACGAATATGAGGCGAAGGCCATACTGGCCTCTTTCGGGGTCCCTATCCTGAGGGGGAAATTGGCGGCGACGCCAGAAGAGGCAAGGGATGCTGCTGCCGAGTTGGGATCCCCCGTGGTCGTCAAGGCGCAGGTAACCGTGGCTGGACGGGGGAAGGCGGGGGGGATAAGGCTGGCGGCGACGCCAGAAGAGGCGTACAAGGCCGCGGCAAGCATGTTGGGCGGCGAGGTCAAGGGCCTCAAGGTGGCCAAGGTGCTGGTGGAGGAGGCTGCGGAGGTGCGAAGGGAGATGTACCTGTCCATCACCAATGAAAGGGCCACCAAGTCGTACATAATACTGGCCTCGCCCATTGGGGGCGTCGACATAGAGGAGATCGCCAGGGAGCAGCCCGAGAAGGTGCTCAGGACGCGTGTAGACCCATTGGCGGGACTACGGGACTTCCAGGTCAGGCGCGTGGTGAGGTGGCTTGGGCTCGAGGGGGATCTCGGCCGACAGGCGGAGGCCGTTCTGAGGGGCATGTACAGGGCCTTCCTCGAATACGACGCGGACCTGGTCGAGACGAATCCCCTGGCCGAGCTGGCCGACGGACGCGTAGTTCCGCTGGACGCACGCATGATCATAGACGATAACGCGCTGTATAGGCACCCTGACCTCCAGAAGGCCTACGAGGAGGACCCACGCGACGTGACCCAGTTCGAGGCAGTTGCAAGGAAGGCCGGCTTCAGCTACGTGGAACTAGACGGCGACATAGGCGTAATAGGGAACGGGGCAGGTCTCACAATGGCCACCATGGACCTTGTTCACGCTTATGGCGGTAGGCCCGCCAACTTCCTTGACATTGGGGGAGGCGCCAACCGCGAGGTGGTCTACGAGGCTGTGAAACTGCTCCTAAACAACCAGCGGGTCAAGGCCATCTTCATCAACATTTTTGGGGGCATAACTAGGACGGACGAGGTGGCCAGGGGCGTGGAGCAGGCTCTGAGCGAGGTTGGGCGGGCCAAGCCCATAGTGGTCAGGCTCAAGGGGACCAACGAGGAGGAGGGGCGGCGCATATTGGCCGGCCTGGGCATAGAGATGTACGACTTCGCCGAGGACGCGGCTCAAAGGGTTGTCAAGCTCGTGGGGCAGTGACCGTGCTCGTAGGCGAGCACACCCGTGCCATTGTCCAGGGGATAACTGGCAGGGAAGGGTCGTTTCATGCCAGGCGCATGTTGGAGTATGGGACGCGTGTGGTCGCTGGCGTCACCCCTGGGAGAGGGGGCTCCGAGGTCCATGGGGTCCCAGTATATGACAGCGTTGAGGAGGCCGTTTCGAGGCACCCCGACGCCAACGCGTCGGTCGTGTTCGTGCCGGCCCGCTTCGCCCCAGACGCCGTGTACGAGGCCGTCGACGCCGGCATACGCCTCGTGGTGGTCATAACGGAGCACATACCGGTCCACGAGACCATAAGGTTCGTCAGGTATGCCCGTTACAGGGGGGCAACGATCATCGGGCCGAACTGCCCGGGCATAATAGCGCCTGGTCCCAAGGTCAAGCTGGGCATAATGCCGGGCCACGTCTATGCGCCTGGCCCCGTAGGCGTCGTCTCGCGTTCCGGGACGCTGAGCTACGAAATTGCGTACCACATGACCAGCAGGGGCATCGGACAGAGCGTCGTGATCGGCATTGGGGGGGACCCGATACCGGGCCTGGACCTGTTGGAGGCCGTGGAGCTCCTAGAGGGCGACGGGGACACCAGGGCCATAGTCATAATAGGCGAGATTGGGGGCGACGCCGAGGAGAGGGTGGCCGCGGCCATAGCCGAGGGACGCGTCAGGAAGCCGGTGGTTGCGTACATCGCCGGACGCACCGCCCCGCCGGGCAAGAGGATGGGGCATGCTGGGGCCATAATCTCTATGGGGACCGGCGATGCGGCAAGCAAGGTCAAGGCCTTTGAGAGGGTCGGTGTGCCGGTGGCGTCGACCCCCTCAGAGGTGGTGAGGCTGCTCGAGGCCGTCCTGTGACTGGCCGATGCGCAGGGTACTCATACTGGGGGCCGCTGGGAGGGACTTCCACGTGTTCAACGTTTTCTTTAGGTCGAGGCGGGGCACACGCGTGGCCGCGTTCGCTGTGACCCAGCTCCCTGGGCTGGGCGGGAGGAGATATCCGCCGGACCTCTCCGGCCCATTGCACCCCCATGGAGTGCCCATATACAGAGTAGAGGGCCCCGACGACCTCGCCGCGCTAGTCAGATCGCTGAGCATCGACGAGGTAGTGCTGGCCTACAGCGACCTCACGTACGCCGAAGTGGGCGCTTGGATCGGCGCCGCGTTGGGGGCCGGGGCGTCCTTTAGGGTATTGGGCCCCGAGGACACGTACATCGACACGCACCTACCCGTCATTGCCGTGACCGCGGCCCGCACCGGGTCCGGCAAGTCCACCATCTCGCGGGCCATAGCGGCCGAATTGATGGGGAGGGGACTGAGGCCCGTCGTGTTGAGGCACCCCATGCCTTACGGAGACCTGAGGCCGGTGCACGTGTACACGTCGAGGGACGGCCTCTCCGGCCTGACGCTGGAGGAGAGGGAGGAATACGAACAGTACGTCGAGATGGGGCTGCCGGTGCTGTCGGGCGTCGACTACGGTGAGGTGGTCCGGGCCGCCGAGGGTATGGGAGACGTGGTGCTGTGGGACGGCGGCAACAACGACTTCCCCATGGTCAGGCCCAGCTTCATGGTTGTAGCAGTGGACGCCATGAGGCCCCACGACGTGGCGTCCTTCCCAGGCGAGGCCAACGTCAGGATGGCTGACCACATAGTCGTCACCAAGGCCGACAGGGCCGAAAACATTGGGACCGTGGTCGAGGAGGTGAGGAGGCGCAACAGGCGTGCCCCCATAAGCCTGTCCGTGTTCCGGGTTAGGCTAGTGGGGGCAGGCTCCCTCACAGGCAAGAGGGTCGTGGTGGTGGAGGACGCGCCCACCGTGACCCATGGAGGCCTGCCCCATGGCGCCGGCTACGTCGCCGCCGTTGAGGCCGGGGCAGAGGTGGTGGACCCCAGGAAATTTGCGGTTGGGGCCCTGAGAAGGGCCTACGACGCGTATCCCCACATGGGCCCAGTGCTGCCCAGCCTCGGCTACACGCCCGAACAGGTCAAGGACCTGGAGGAGACCGTTAGGCGCATGGACGTGGACGCTGTGGTGCTGGGCACCCCTGCCCGCCTCGAGGATGTGGTCAGGTTCGAGAGGCCTGTGTTCAGGGCCACGTGGGATATCGATGTGGTGGAGGGGCCCACTATCCGGGACATTGTGGGTGCCTTCCTAGGGTACAATTAGCCGGTCAGGCCTGGCGTCTGTCTTCACTGGTCCGTAATACCAGCCCTCATCACACCAACGCGAACACGTCCCTAAGCGTTTTCAGGAGCTCTATGTCCCTCTTGATCTTGCTGTACGTGTCCTCGTCTATTAGCCTCTCGCCGTAGAGCCTCTCCACGTCGCTCTCCACCCTGCCTATGTCCACGCTGGCAAGGTACTCCTCGTCTAGGGACAGGGCCCAGAAACGCCTCACCCTCCTGTCCACAAGCTCGTACTTGGACTGGAGGTCCTCATACTCGGCCGACAGTTTGCCCATCCTCTCGCTGAGCTCGCCGTAAAGCTTGCCGTACTCGTCGTCGCCTATTATGCCCAGCTCCTTCTTTGCGGTCAACGCGTCTAGGTTCTCCCTGAGGTTCCTGATCTCGCTCTCGATCTGGCTCATCCTCGACTTGAGCGTGACCAGATCCATGTCCCAACGGGTCTTGAGGCCGCGCGCCCTTTCCCTGAACTCACGCCACAGCCTCTCCACGTCGCTGGCCTCCCTCTCGTACGCGGCCAGCAGCTCCTCCACTTCCCTGACCGCTGCAGCGATAGTGTCGCGGCTCATACCACCAACTCCTCCAGCTCAGCCTTGAGCTTCTCGTAGAGCTCCCTGGATATCCTTCCCTCCATGACCAGGTTCTCCAGCCTCTCCAGCGCGTACCTCACGCCGATGGCGTCAGGCCTGGTCGACGTGGACACTATGCGCCTCATGTGGGCCTTAAGCCCCTCCTCCACCAACCTGAGCCTACTGCTGAAGGCGGCGGACAGCTCGCTGAGCTTGCCTATCTTGGCCTGTATGTTGTCCCTGAGCTCCAGGTATTTCTCCTCGGGTATGGTGCCGAGCATCCTCCTCACGTCGAGCTCCT
>JALWZH010000119.1 GCA_027002815.1 Thermoproteales archaeon
GTAGTC
This sequence comes from Thermoproteales archaeon, assembly GCA_027002815.1. Classification (GTDB taxonomy): domain Archaea; phylum Thermoproteota; class Thermoprotei; order Thermoproteales; family Thermoproteaceae; genus WANN01. The sequence continues at coordinate 7 of JALWZH010000119.1, forward strand.
GCTTATCATAGAGGGCGTTGGGGAAGGCCTTTCATAGGCCACGGCGAATATGTTGCCGAGGCGTATGAGCCCGCCCTCCGATTCCAGCACGGACACTGCTGCGTCCAGCCCTATATCATCGTTGCAGTCCACCACGCTGCAGAGGGGCGGGGGCACAAGAAGCCCTTTGCCCATTACACGTAGGGGATCGGGCTTTTTTAAGCATAGGCGGACAAACGCTGAGCGAAAAGTTAAATGGTGGGGGTTGCTCTGTGCCATGGAGAGGGGAGACGCGATCAAGAAGATAGCGGAGCTTGTGAGGGCAGGCGCCGTGTTGACCAGCTACGTGTGTCCGGCCTGCGGCACGGTCCTCGTCAGACTGAAGAGTGGGGAGTATTACTGTGCCCGGTGCGAGAAGCCGGTCCTCCTGGCCAGGTCCGAGGACGAGGCCAAGGTGGTTACAGAGGTTTACCAGATCAAGGAGGCGCGCTCTGCCATATTCAACAGGATATTGGAGGTATCCTCCAAGATAGAGACGGCGCCCATAGAGGACCTCCCGGAATACACCAGGACGTTGCTGTTGCTGTTGGACGCGTACGAGAGGCTGGCGCGGATAGGGGTTAAGGAGGAGAAGTAACGGCCTCTACAGACCAGCGCAGTATCGCGGCGGCCCCGCCTAGCCCAGCCAGCCTCTGGCCCGGCTCGCTCTCAGAGGGCACTATGACCGTGCGTCCCCCACTGCGGTGCACCTTGAGGACCACCTCGCCAGCCTCGCCCGCCCTCTCCTTGTAGTACTCGTCCGTTATGAGCAGCGTGGATATGGCCCCGAGCTCCGCGGCCGCCTTCACGGCATCGGGCCCAAGCGCTATGCGTCCCGGATCCCTCGAAAGCAGCCTATACACCTCTTCAACATACGTGGCGCCCATGCCTATGTTCAATTCCTCCATGAGTTCTACCGCAGCCCTTTGGAACTCGTATATTCCGGCCATGCCCCCCGACGAAACCTTCACGTACTTCGCCCTCCTTCCGCTCACCCTGCTGTACATGTCTATGTACATGCCGGGGCCCACCACGATTACATCGTCGTAGTGTCCCCTCTCCAGCACGGACCTCAGCGCCCTCTCCACGTCCTCAAAGAATCCCCTGAGCAGTTCCCCCCCTTTCCCATCAATGCCCCGCCCACGCCTGTTACGTAACTGTAGCTTCACGTGCACCCCAAGCACGCTGAGCTCCGCTATCACGGCCTCCTCGTCGTCCAGGGAAAGGACAAGCACCCGCGTCGAGGACGAACGTGCGAGGTCTAGGATCGTGTCGATGGCCCTCTCGTCGTACCTCTCCTTCTCGATCTCGACCTCGCCGCCTATGTCCAGCTGCATGGTGTGGTGCCTTCCCAGCAGACCCTCCGACCATTCCGGCGCCTCCACTATGACGCCGTGTACCCTGACGCCGGCCCTGAACCTATGGTACTCCACCCTCTCCACCTTTATACCAAGGAACATCTTTGTCCTCTCGCCCTCCTTGGCCCCGCTCGGCTTGTAGTCCCGCACGGTCCACCCCCTCACAGTGTCGCCCCTGTCTATGAGGAGGAACAGGAAGTACGCGTCGTGGTCGTTGTCGAGCCTAACGTGCACACGGCGGTTACGCCGATCCAAACTCACCCTCATCAAACCAGTCCCAGCCTAGCCTCCACGGCTACAACTATGCGTTCCAGCACCTGCCATGCGTCCATTGCGGCGTCCCCAATCCTCACCCATCGATCCCTGTCATGGAGACGCGGACTATCGTAATCGCCGTGTGGGAAGCCCCCGATGACCACGGTGGAGCTGACCGCCAGGTCGGCCAGCTTGCCCAGGTCCAAGCGGCGCCCCATCTCATGCATGACTACATAGTCTCCGAAAGCGTCTAGCAGACGGTCCAGCGTCATGCGCTCCACGCGTAGCAGGGGCCTCTCAGCGTTTGGCGGCACCTTGCCTAGGCTGAGAAGCTGCTCCATGAGCCCAACGAAGTTGTTGTAGTTTTTAGGTATGCGTACCCCCTCCCCCACGTAGATCACGCGGTCCGCTATCGTGTGGACGTACAGCCTGAGCACGCCATTTAACGCCAGGGGCGAGTACAGGGCAACCAACATCGACATGTGGACTATGTCCGGCCTACCGCGCTTCTCCTTGCGGGGGAGTCCGCCCATAGCGCGGTAATGGCGAGCCTTGTCGAGGAGCATGCGCCACGGCGGTCTCCCCCTGCGCCTCGAATCCCTTACGATGACTGGATGCGACCACAGCTCTCTTGGCACCGTCTCGAGCGACGACTCGGCGAGGACGATGTTCATCAGCGTCTTAGACAGCGCCCCCGAAGAGCTGGCCCTCAATAGACCTCAATTCCTCGACTACCTTGGCTACTGCCCTCTCCACCACAGCCAAGGGATCTACGCGGGCCTTAAGCCTAAACGTGACGTTCTCGGTCAAGGGGTGGTCAACGTCGAAACTTATGTACTCCACGTCGGGGTCCTTGGAGAGGGCGTTCACTAGGGGCACAAAGAGGGTGTACGTCTCACCCTTGACCCTCACTTCCAGGTATTTTCCGTCGTACCTCACTATGTCAAGGCTGATCATTGGCCACGTGCGGCCAGGTACTCTTTTAAATGTTCCACGGCGCTCGCGTACGTCCTGGCCAGCGTGTAGTAGCCGCCCACGTTTCGCGCCACGCCGAGGGCCTCCAACACACGCATGCATTCCTCGGGCTGCTTGCCGCCTGCAACCGCACATATTGAGGCAAGCCTCTTGACTGGGGGCGTCATCGGGATGCGGCGCAGGGCCTCATAGACGCGGGAGATCCTCGACATGGTGTCAACGACAAGCTCAAGCGGCGCGTCGGTCACGATATAGTTGCCCCTCATGTTGGCCCTATACCCCCATACGGAGAGGGATATCACCACGGTGTCCAGCGATATGGGTGCCCCCATATCCGCCATGGAGAGGAGCATGTCTATGGGATACTTGACGGGCACCCGCCTCCTAGAGGACCTCACCATCTTGTAGAGCTCCTTTATCTTGGCCACGCTACGCCTCACGGACTCCGGATCGCCTCGAAGCGAGATGTATAGGTGCCCCATGCGGCTTACCGCGGTCATATCTGCCTTGACGTTTCCCGCGAGTAGTCCTATAAACAGCTCCATGGACTTCTCGTCGTCGAAGCTAAGAGAGATGTCCTTCCTATAGATCATATATACAGTATTGAGACCTTCCTCTTGACCGATACGCCGCACCGTGGGCAGTACAGGTGGCTGCCCCTCCTCCTCATGTGCCCCCTACACCTGGGACACATGGCGGAGACCACGCCGAACGCAAAGCCGCCTATCGACACTGTGAAGGGAGGGCCCTTTCGCGATACCACGCGGCCCCTAACGACGTCGCCGATGCCCACGGCCTCGTCTATGCTGTGTTCGCCGCTGAAAATGCTCGGCACTATTCCCGTGACAGGGTATTTGAGGTATTCCACCCTATCGTCCCTCTCCACGGCGAAGCACCTCATTATGGCCGCCCTGCCCGTAATGGAGACCACAACGCACCTAACCACGTCGTTGAAGGCCGGATAGTAGTGGTGTTTCACGGGGACCACGTGCACCACGTGGAGGGAACGGTTGAAGTGCGCTATGCCTATGGCGGATGACAAGACCCTGTAATCGCTGATGTGGGCATGCCCCCTTGCCTCGTACTCCTCCTCGGTGCCGAGCTCCTCCCCAGGTACCACGAGAACCCTGTCCACGACATCTATACGCTGCCCGGATATTTATTTTGCCCTCCCCCTACATCCCGCTTCTCGATCCTCAGCACCACGGCCTCTACTCTGTGGACCCTCTTCCTGTGGTGCCTGTAAATTGGGGGCAACGGTATGTGCACCCTGTCCAACACATGTGCCTCAGCCCCCGCCATGCCCACGCGTCTCATTATGTAGTCTAACGTCGACGACTTGTGTATCGTGTACACGACGTCGCTTATGCGGAGTGCAGCGTCGAGGAACCTCACGTCGGCCCCGCGGCGCCATACGCCGAAAGGAGGATTCATGACGACCAGGTCCACTCCCCTGACACATATGTTGGCCACGTCGCAGATCACCACGTCAATGTCTTTGACCGTAAGCAGGGCGTCTGGGTCCAGCTCCACACATATAGGGATCCCCCCAAGTAGCCTAACAGCGTAGGAGAACCTCCCCGTGCCGCAGCCCAGATCCGCAACCCTCTTGCCCACTATGAGGCCCCTCATGTACGCGTCCCACACTATAGTTGCCACGACGTCCCCAGGGGTGACGTACTGCTCCAAGCCCAGCTTGGGCCGTTTAAAGGTGGGCAGCGAGTCCACCTCCATGGCGAGCCTCTTCCTGTCCACGGTGTATTGTGCCCCGGTAATAAATTGACCTGCCGCGATTCCTTTAATATTTCAGGATGGCACTGAATGTACGTGGAGGTGGTCGAGTGCGTTAGGAGGCGCAACTGCACGGCAGAGATATATAGGAGGGAGCTTGAAGAGGTGAAGAGGGCCGACAGGAAAAGGGCGCTTATGGACCTTGTGGCGTCCATGGACAGGGTTAGGGGCCATGCAGAGACCCTGTACCACGTGGTCAGAAGGGAGCTCTACACTAGGCTCGGCGTTTTCACCACGCCGGCTGGATCCCTAATAATAGAATGTGGTGGGAGGGGCGACAGGTACTGCGACCTATGCGGCGTTCTGGCCCCCGCGTTGTTCAACGGAGGGATGTGCTACATCCCACCCACCATCCTAAGCGAGGAGGTGTTCCTAGGCCTCCCCCTGGACTATGACCCGCCGCAAAGACATTTCGGCGAGTTCGTGGCTCCGGCGCCCATGAACGTCGTGGCCTACGACATAGACTCCTACGAGGCGGCGGACGCCTTGGAGGCCCTGGCCTCGTGGATGCGCAGAGTGTCGGCCTTCGAGGGCATGGAGATAGGCAGGTTGGAGATTGGGGTAAAGTACGTCCATGGGTACGGCTACTTCTCCGAGCCGCCCGACCTACTTATGTACACGCTTGACGGTACCACCATAGGCATGGTGTACGTCGATGTGAGGGATACCGTTCACATGGGATTTTCAAGAGGCAAGCGTCTACTTATGGATGGGATAGAACAGGTGTATGTGGTTCACCCATACGTCGATAAGCGCTTTCACAGCGACGTGGCGTCGCGTATAGGCAACAGGTGGGACATCAGCGACTTGGGCTACGTGAGCGTCGACGTGTCGGGCGGCCGCCTCATCGTGTACAAGCAGGCGCGCCAGAACAGGTACATGCGGTCCAGCGATGCCGTGAGGAAGAGATCAGCGGCGCTTAAAGAATCGCTTAGGAGGGCCTAGAGCCATGGCGGGAGGGGCCTTGCGACCGCTAAACGTCAAACGCGCCTTGGCTGTCCGTTACGCGGGGTCCCGCGCGCCGGCCCTACATATGCGTTTTTATATGGCCATAACGCACTGCACTACATGACGCCGGTGGGGAAGGATCCCTGGGAGCTGATGAGGGTTGTCGACACGCTATGCGGCACTCCAAGGGTGGGCTGGCTTCAGAGGGGCATACGGAACGCCGAGACGGTTGGGGAACACGTGATTTTGGTGTCCCTCCTGTCCCTTACCGTTGCCGAGGCGTTGAGGCGCAAGGGCATGGACATAGATGTGGGCAGGGTGGCCGTAATAGCGCTGTCGCACGACGTTGCCGAGGCGTACCTTGGCCACGCCTCGGAGGAGCTCAGGGGGTTGGTGGACTGGCGGGCGGCTGAGGTTGCGGTAATGGAGAGGAGGGTGCCCGAGCTCCTCGAGTACTACGTGGAGTACAGGGAGATGGCGTCCCCCGAAGGGGCGCTGGTGGCCTTTATGGACAAGTACGCGACGTTGGTCAGGGCATGCAGCTACGACGCCGCAGGCGACCTGGCGCGGGCCACCTACGGGAGGCTGACCGCGCTTCTGGAGAGACTGGATGGGCAGATGTCGGACGTGCTGAGGGAGATGCTCGTCATGGCATGTGACAGGTGCCCCAAAGCGTGCCGCGCCGAGTGACGCGGCGCTCACGGCGAGCTCAATCGTATATTTAGCCCCAGGCTACGGGCACCGTGGAATGGTTCATAGAGTTCCACGACTCGTTGTACAGAGAGGTGTATGGGGCCAAAATAAGCGAGGAGGAGACCAGGAGGCAGGCGGAGTTCGTCATGGACGTCCTAGGGCTATCAGCAACGGACAAGGTGCTCGACGTGGCGTGCGGCTATGGCAGGCACATGAAGTACCTGTCGACGTACAGCTACGTGGTAGGGGTCGACATAAACCTCGAGTTCCTCAGGGAGGCCAAGTCGTGGGGGGACGTGGTGGCCGGCGACATGAGGGCTCTGCCATTTAGGCCCATGTCATTCACAGGGATCTACGTCATGTTCAGCTCCTTCGGGTTTTTCAACGACCATGAGAACGAGGAGTCCCTAAGGGAGATGGCGTACGTGCTTAAGGCAGGCGGCCGCATACTGTTGGACCTGATAAATCGCGAGCCCATAGTGCTCCAGCTCAGCTTGGCCAGCTCGAGGACCCTACGCTACTGGTCGGGGGCCGGGCCCTATACGCTTATAGCCGAATCGTACCTGGACCTCGCTACAGGGAGGCTGCACGAGGAGCGGATAATAATGAGGGAATGGAAAACTGTGGCCAGGCGCAGGCTCGACATTAGGCTTTACTCCCTCAGCGAGGTGTACTCCATGTTCAGACGCGCCGGACTGGTCATGGAGCGCGTGTATGGGGACTACGCGGTGGACTCGCCCTACCTGGCCTCGTCCCCCCGCATGATCGTTCTGGGCGTGAAGTACTTCTGACCGCGGTCACGTGGCCGGGACCTCTATTTCTATGACGGACAGTATGTTCCCCGAGAACATGCTCACGGCTAGGTATATGGCTGCGGACGCCATGGCCATGAGGCTGGTGTAGTACGGCATGGTCATCATGTTGTCGCCCTTGGCCACGTATATGGCGAACCCGTTGACTATGGACATGCCCATGAGTATGGCCATGTTGGCGGTCTCCACGAGGGTTGGGGGCGGTGGGGAGAGGAGCTGCGACGCCAGTGGGAGGGTGGTCGACATGCTCCAAAGGGCCCTCAACAGCGAGTCCACCAGGGAGAAGACCGCTGCTGCTATGAGGGTGAGCGGCACCAGTATGCCGACAAGGTAACCGGCCACTTGGCTCCTCCTCTTGCGGGCAAAGTCTATCTGGTCCATGTGCGAGAGGACGTACTCTGCCAGGGCCTTGGGGGAGGCCCCGTTGGTTATGGCGGACCCTATGACGTCCATAAAGTACCTCACTATGAGGTTACCCGTGTCCTTGGAAATGTACCCGAAGACCCTCTCAGAGAGGAAACCTGAATGTAATAGGGACCTCGAGCGGGCTATCAGCCTATTGAAGGACCCGTAGTCGTGGAGCCTCATGACGTCAAGCGCCTTCTCGAAGGACCCCACGACCGAGAGTATGTCTAGGAGACCCCGGACAAAGAGGGGCATATCCCCGCTGAGCCTCTCGACGTATTTGAGCCTCCTCGACGTTATGATTGAAAGGGAGAGTATGGGGGCGCTCGCGGCCATGACCATGAGCGGCCTGTTCCCGTCAACGCTTATGGCCAGGGCCAACGCGGCCACCGTTGCGGCGGCTATGTATATGGAGTACCTTTCGAACATGGTCTCGGCTATGTTCCAGGGGGGGAGGGTCGTGTACATTAGGGCGACCAGTGCCAGGGCGGGGGCCATGACGAGGAGCGCCGTGGCCACGGGCACGAACGTGGCGTCGAGCCCCGAGATCGAGGAGAGGAACACGAGGGCTATGGTCCCGAATATGGCCGAGGACATGATGCCCGAGTACGCGTCTGAGAGCAGCTTAAGCCTATTGATCCTCCGCTCCACCTCGTCCATGAGCGACGACATGTAGTGCCTGTACTCTATCCGCATGAAGTCCCTGGGCTCTAGGCCGATCTCTATGGCGCGTGAAAGCCTCATGAGGAAATCGTTGAGGGGGGACTTGACGGTCCTGGACACGTATTTTAGGGCCTTAGCCAACTCGTAGCCCATGGAGTCCACCGCCGTCGTGACCTTGGAGAACGTGCCGCCCCACGACTTGAACCCCCTCAGGAGCTTCACCATGTTGGAGTACGAGAACCCCGACTCGGCCAGCACCGTCATGTAGAGCAGCAGGAAGCTGAAGTCCCAGAACCCAACCTTCCTGCCGAGCCGCCGCCTCAGGGACCTCAGCGCCATATCTGCTCCCCGCTCATAAGCTTGTCGAGCGCGGTCTCCACGCCGTAGTTCTGCGCGTATTTTAGGGCCTTGAACACGTCGAAGTAGTTGAACACCCTCAGCTTGACCAGCGCCTCGAGGAAGTTCGCCCTTATGAACAGCTCGTCGTATATCTTCCTCACGTCCCTGCCCGTGAGGCCCTTCATCTCCGCTATCTTGGCCTCTAGGAGGTAGGACATGCCGACCCCCCTGAATATGTGTTGGTCCTCGACGGGGTCCCACTCGAACACAGCCACGTAACTTATGGAGTCCGACGACGCGTCGTAGCCCACTATTTCGTTTATGGAGAGGGCCCTCCTCTCTAGTGACCGCGTCTTGGGGACCCTCACGGCGCTGTTTATGACTACAGCGTTTAGGCTGTCCACGAAGGTCTTAGGTATGTTTATGGGGTCCCCCGTGAGGCGCTGTATGAGCTTCTCCACGCTCCCCGCGTGGAAGGTCGCCATCACCGGGTGGCCGGTCTGCATGGCTTGGAACGCCACGTACGCCTCGGCGCCCCTTATCTCGCCCACAATTATGTAGTTGGGCCTCTGCCTCAGGGCGGCGCGGAGCAGATCGAATAGAGTTATCTTTTCGCCTTCCCCGCCCTCCCTGGTCACCTCCCTCACCCAGTTGTCGTGTGGCACGAACAGCTCAGGGGTGTCCTCGATTGTCACTATCTTGAGGTCGTAGCGTATGAAGGGTATGATGGCGTTGAGCAGCGTGGTCTTCCCCGAGGCGGTTTCCCCGCAGACCCACACGGACATGCTGTTGTCAAGCAACATCCAGAGGTACGCAGCGGAGAGGGGGCTAACGTTGCCGCCGGATATGAGCTGGGTTATGCTGAGGGGGACCTTGGAGAACTTCCTAATGGTGAAGTTGCTCCCCTTCAGGCTCACCTCGGTGCTGTACACGATGTTTATGCGCGACCCGTCGGGCAGAGACGCGTCGACGATGGGCTTCCTGAGGCTCACGGGCCTCTTGGACCTTTCGGCCAGCCTCGCGATGAACCTGTCGAGACTCTCTATGTCGTGGAACTCTATGTTGGTCTTGCATGCGCCGAACACCTTGTGCACGAGCACTATTGGGCCCAGGCCGGGGCACGTGATGTCCTCTATGTAGGGGTCCCTCAACAAGGGCTCGAGCACCCCCAGGTAGGCGTGCTCCATGACTATCATGTGCTTCACGGCGTCCAGCAGCTCCCTCCTCATCCTGACCTTGCCCTTAGCAACCTTGTAGCCCTCGACGCCGTCGTCCACCTCGACGACCTTGTCTATGAGCGACTCCAGGTACTTGGCGAGCTCCTCCGGGGACGAGAACTTCAGGTCCGCCTCTATGTGCCTCGCCATCATCTCCTCCACGGCATCTATAACGTCGAGGTTGGCCGAGGGGACTTCCGGCCTCACGACTATGTACCTAAGCATCTCGTCGGGGGCCGGCCTATATATATGTATGTAGAATATGTCGTCCACCTTATATATCACATTCACGTCGCGCCTCCGCTTGAGGTCGAGGCTTAGCGTCTCGAAGTACTCGGGCCTATTGTCCAGCTGGGCCAGGTATCTCTCCACGTGGGGTGGGAAGCTCATGCGCGCGCCTGCGAGAAGGGGAGGACCTTTATGCCGAATGCTGGGTCCACCTCGAAGGCTATTGGCGCGGTGCTGGGCTTCTCCTCGGGCGCCCTGGCCTTCACCAGCTTGGCGAGCCTCATGAGCCTTCCCCCAACCTCCCTCACCTCGAGAACCATGTACGTGTCGGTCAGCGCCCTGGCGCCGCTGGTCAGGACGCCGTTGTGCACAGCCACAGACAGGGTGTTGGACTGCCTGTCCACTATGCTCCTAAAGGCGTAGAACACGTCGGTTATGCGCTCCCCGTCCAGGCCCCTCACGAAGTTCGTCAAGCTGTCCACGAAAACTGCGGTATCCCTAAGCGACGAGACGTGTCTGAGGAGGCCCTCAAGGTATTTCGGGTAGGCCTCCACGCTGTAGACCCTTAGCTTCCCCCCTATGAACCAGTCCCTTACATCCATTCCTATGGAGGCCGCCCCCATCACCACGTTGATGGGGTCCAGCTCCGTGGATATGTACACGACGTCCATGCCGCTCCTCAGAGCGCCGTAGGCGAACTGCATGGAGAACACGGTCTTTCCCGCTCCGTGGTCCCCCTCCATGAGGATGAGCTGGGGGTGGACGACGCCGCCCCCCAGCTTTCTGTCAAGCTCAGAATTGAAAGTTTTGAAAAAACGCATGGTTGTGGGGGGTGGGGCTAGGTGAGCTCCACCACCGAGGTGGTGAACGCCATGGGCATCCTCCTCTCCACGCGCAGCACCCCGCCGCTTGGGGGCCTCAGCTCCACCAGCACGTTCTGGTTGGGGCCAAGGGTCAGCCCAATGGCGCCTATGTCCACTATGAACACCGCTATCTCGCCGGACTCAAGGACGCCGTCGACCCTCTTGGCCCTTATCTCGGCATAACACACCCCGCTACACGTGGCGCTCAGCGGGTCGTTGTTGGATATGTTCACCTGGGCTGGCTTCAGGCCAGCCTTGTGGCCGCCCTCAGTGGTGACGGCCACGGTGATGTTGTCCAGCGGTAGGGGCATCCTGCCGACGCCTGGCTTGACGTATATCACCAGCTTCTGCACGGTGCTGGTGTTAGTGTCTACCTGCGCCACCACGGCGCCCGCCAGCTCGAGGGCGGACGCGGCCTCTTCCATGCCGGCCTTTATGGTTTCGCCGGCCTTCTGCGCCGATGCGCCTCCCATGTTGAGCACCACGAACGCGAAGGCCGCGGCGACGAGCACCATTGATATTAGTATTATGGCCGTTTCTATTCCCGTTAATCCCTTCATGGACCTTTTACCCCCCATTACCGGTGTTTTTTGCCTGTTCATGGGTTTTGGAAACGCACAAAGTTAAATACCGTCCTTTGTTTCTACGAATCGAATGTGGTAAAAAGTCCTTTTTCGATTTTTAGAAAAAGAAAAAAGGATACAAAAATGCGTTACCTCTAGTACCATGTCGGACCAGAGGTTGGACGATAAGCTGGAGAACATCGAGAGGCTCCTCGTGGAGCTCCGCGCCTTTATGAGCAGGGTGGAGAACCCCATAACGGGGGGATTCAACGGCAATGGGAGCGGCCCTGTCGATGGGGGGGCCAAGGACGTGGAGAGGGCGATTGATGTCGACGTGGATGTGGGAAATGGGGGGAGGAGGGAGGGGCACATGGACAAGAGGCTGTTGGCGCTTCTGCTCCTCGACGGGGACATGGACCTAATAGACATGTTGCACTTGGCCGGGCGGATAGACTCTAAGACGTATCTATTCCTTAAGCTCTTCAGGGAGGGGGAAAGGGCGTAGGTTGATGAACAGCGTAATAGCGGAACTAATAATCCTTTTTTCCGTCGCCCTGTCGGTCGGGGCGATCTCCATGTCGATAATATCGGCGGTGCAGGACGTGTCCAAGGTGGAGATGGCCAGGATAAACATAGCTGCTGAGGCCCTGGGCACGAGGCTCCTCGTGATAACGGACGACGGTGGTTCGTGCTTCTACGTGAAGAACACGGGCATTGTGGACTTGCCGCTGACGGTGCTCGGCAATTATAGCGACTGGATAATAATAGGTAGTGACAGCGTGATATACGCCCTGGTCTCCAACATCACTAAGGTCAATGGGGACGCCAACTCGGCGGAACTGTCGCGGGGGGAGACCATACTGGTCTGTCTGGACGTGGTCCTTGGGCAGGGTGACTACCTCCTGAAGATCGCGTTGCCGAACGGCTATGTGGCCCAGTATGGGTTCTCGAGATGAGTATAGGCGCCATAATATTTCTGCTGCCCCTCATATTCGTAATAGTGGTGTTGTTCGCCGCATATACCAATATAGTGGAAAGCATTGTGGCGCTGGAGCCGCCACGCGACGAGTGTGGGTTCGACATCGAGTCGGTGAACGCGACGGACAACTGGACCCTGATAACGCTCGTGAACACTGGCCCCTGCCGCGTCCATGCAGACGATCTTAGGCTGATGGACGTGTTCGACCCAGTCACGAGGGAGTACCTCGCGTGGGAGCTCGTGGCAAAGGACGAGTACGTCAATCCGCTCACAGGCACGGGGGGCTACTGGGACCCCCTCGAAACCATCACCGTGAGGGTGCCCGGCAATAGGAGCGCGGTCATGGTGGCCATGCCCACGGGCAACGTGGTCTACGCGAAGAGCAACTAATTTATTTTCTGGGGACCACAAATACGTGTGGAGGGTGTACAGGCCCGACGCCCTGTTGGCGCTTGAGGACGAGGAGCTCAGGGCAAGGCTGGACTGGTACTACGACGTGATGGAGGACCGGAAGCCCGCCAAATACGTGTTGGCAGCCACGCTCGAGGCCGGCGACGACGTGGAGTCCATGCCCCTCGACGAGCTTTGGTCCCTCCACGACAGGCTCGGGAAGGAGCTTGACGCTCTGTGGAGCGAGGTCAGGCAGGGGTACAGGGACGCGAGGAAGCCGTTGGACCACTGGTACAGGCGTGCGGCCCCCATCAATTTCCTCGACGTTAAGTCTGCCATAGTGGGCAGGGTCGTGAGGTCCTGCACGCTCTGTGAGAGAAGGTGCCGGATAGACAGGGCCAGGAGCAGGGGGGCGTGCAGGCTCGACGTCACGTCCCGAGTCGGATCTTATTTCCTCCACATAGGTGAGGAGGCCCCCTTGGTGCCTTCCGGCACGATATTCTTCACCGGCTGCAACTTCCGTTGCGTGTACTGTCAAAACTGGGACATAAGCCAAAGGGAACACAACGGGGTCCCAGTCACGCCGGAGGAGCTGGCGTCCATGGCGATCCAGCTGAGGGCCGAGGGGGCACGCAACGTGAACTGGGTGGGCGGGGAGCCCACGGTGAACATGCACGTCATAATACCTGCCATACGCGAGTTGGCCAGGCGAAGGGTCAACGTGCCCCAGCTCTGGAACAGCAACATGTACATGTCCGAGGAGGGACTGCGCCTGCTCCTCCACGTCATGGACATCTGGCTGCCCGACTTCAAGTACGGCAGCGATGCATGTGCGGCGCGGCTCTCGGCCGTCCGCGGCTTCCACTCAGCGGTGGCCCGCAACCTCTCGGCAATATGCGGGAGGGGCGAGAACATAATCGTGCGTCACCTGGTCCTCCCAGGCCACGTGAAGTGTTGTACGTTCCCCGTGCTCAGCTGGCTAGCGGAGAACTGTCCCCATGCGCTGGTCAACATAATGGACCAGTACAGGCCTGAGTACATGACGGATCCCCACGGGCCGCACTACTCGGAGAGGTTCAGGGAACTGTCCCGTAGGCCCACCAGGCACGAGATCGAGGAGGCGTACGCCTATGCGAGCAGGCTCGGCCTGGCCTGGGAGAAATGCACGAGGTAGGCCTAGGAGAACACGCCGAAGAACCTCTCAATGGAGTCCTCCCTGGTGCTCATAGGCAGGAAGAGCACGTGTAGGTTGGGCCTCCCCTTTCCTATGAACCACTTGTCGTGGGTGACCAGGAACGTGGTGCGGCGCCTGCTCATGCTCGTCGCCA
>JALWZH010000120.1 GCA_027002815.1 Thermoproteales archaeon
GCCCGTGGGACCCCACATAAAGGGCAAGGTACAGTGGAAGAAGGACATCATGGGCATAGTGCTCGCACACAGGGTCGTGTACGCCGCCACCGCAAGCGTAGCCTACGTGGTGGACCTAGCCAACAAGACCAGGAAGGCACTGGACTACAGCGAGGAGGGCCCCACATTCCTCCACATCCTCGCCCCCTGCGTCCCCGGCTGGAGGTACCCCGAGAACAAGACCGTAGAGGTGGCTAGGCTGGCCGTCGAGACCGGGTACTTCCCACTGTACGAGTGGGAGCGTGGGGTGTTCAGGCTTAATCCGCCCAGCAATACCCACATGGATAAGTCTAGGAGGAGGCCCCTGAAGGAGTTCCTCAGGCTACAGGGACGCTTCACACACCTCACAGACCAGGAAATCGCCGAAATAGAGGCAGAACTCGACGCCTACTGGAACCACCTAGCCAAACTGGTACGGGCCTACGGGCAATAGCCCACACAATAAAGGTTAGGCTTAAAGGGATCTTTGCGGCATGCCGAAAAGTTTGGAGGCATATCGATACGGCTTGCCAAAGGATATATAACGTAACGTGATATGAGCGCTCATGGAGCAGCTGATCGAGAGGCCCCTTCCCAAGCCTTCCTCGGAGGACTATGCCGTGGCCAGGCTTTTAGAGGCGTTGGTAGAGGGGATATTGGCGTTGAGGTTCCTTAGGCGTGGCCTTACCCGTAATGCTGCTGGTAAGGCTTTCCAGGCGTGGAGGGCTGTCCTGGCGGCCCTCCTGAGGCTGGAATTGGACAGGCTGAAGGCCGCGGCCAGGACCGAGGAGGAGAGGAAGTGGCTGGAGGAGAAGGCCGTGCCGAGGATCCCCACCACAAGGATGGTATCGCTTTCCCAAGCGTTGAGTGGACTGGGGTACAGGGATGCGGCCTACATAACTGACCGCGCCCTTAACCTCCACGACTACCAGTACAATGGGCCTGACCCGGACATGGCACTGAGCAAGTACAGGACAAGGGAAGAAGCTGCCCGGGCAGTGATGGAGCTGGTAATCGCCGTGCTGGAATACGCGGAGAGGCTTAGGGACAGGATTGCGTGGACCGAGGAACATGAAAACGCCCTAAGAGCAGCCGGAGAAAAACTGAGACGGGACGCGTAATCCGCCCCTCATCGCAGGCCCGCTTGGCGGGCGAAGTTTTCGGCGTTGCCGTTATGTCTAGCCCTCGGCGCAGCCGGCGAAGGCGATCATTCTGGAGGCTAGCCTTCTTCTCTTCCTGGCGCTTCTTAGCCTGGCGTACGCGGGGCCGAGGTCGCTTCGGGGGACCCCCATGTCCTTTGCCTCGGAGATGAGCCTACGTAGTGCGGCTTCCTCGGCCTTGGCCCTCTCCAGCATGGCCTTCAGCTGTGCGCATTCGCCTTGTTTTTCGTCGTGGGGGGGAAGCTCCACCCCGAGCAGCCGCGAGACCGCCGCGTTGGCCCTATCGGACCTAATAGTTCTTATGGCCTTGTCCACGTCTATGCCGCCGAGAAGGTGGCCGTACCTGTCGGCGATGTATTCAATGCTCATGTCCCAGCAGTCTCCTCAACGTGCTTTGGCCCAAATACTCTTCCTCCACCTCCTCGTAGGGGTCCTCGTCGGCGGCCTCAACGGCATTCTCCACAACCTCTACCGCATCGTCGAGCACGTCCACTTCTCCTACGGCCACGAACCTGTCCGCGTTGGGCCTCGCCAGCTCCACCGAGAGGAGGGACAACACGCCCCTAAGCTCCTCGGGGGGGCGTTGTCTCACCAGCAACGCCAACGCCAACAGTCTCTCCCTATAGGTAAGTCTCCTGAAGCTCGAGATTATCTTTTCTAGGTCCAGCCCATGTACCTGCACCTGCCTGGGCCGTCTCACGTGTGTCACATGGCGCACGGTTTTTTACGTAACAGCTAAAAACCGTGCTGTAGAGGTCAATGAAAGTGAGGAGTTTTCGGGGGGCCCGAGGGGTGAGGACGTGGTTATCGTCCGACTCGTAAAATGTAAATATTCGGAACTGGGTGAAAGGCCATGGTGGTGGAAATAGATGTGCGTGGGAGGCAGTGCCCCGAGCCTCTCAAAGAGGTAGCGCAGCAAATTGTGGGCCTTGCCCCGGGGACAGAGTTCAAGGTGCTGACGGACGACCTAACGTGCTTCCTAATGGTGAGGAGGATACTCTCATTGAACGAGGTGGAGGTGACGAGCGTCGAGGACACTGGGCCCATATACGTGATATACGGCCGCGCCCCGCACCTACAGCGCGGCTCGGCGTAGTTTTGTCGGTCCCCGGCCTCTAGGTACTTTGCAACTTGACATCACTGGGGCCACGTATATCAACCCTGCTGGCCCCCCTCGAAGATGTATAATACCCACGTTTCTGACGCCGAAGACGTGTATGAGTACCTGTCCGTGACGCCCATCCATTCTGTCGCCCTACTTCAAGGAACCTGGCCAGGCCGGCCCCGGTTTCGGGCCTCGGCATTCCGGGGGAGGCCCAACGCGCACAGGTTCCCCTCGGTCCACATATCTATGGCCACGACTATCACGTCCTCTCCGGTCCTCCTTATGGCCTCCCTGAGGACCTGGCCAACCACGGTGCAGTTTGGACGCCAGGCGGCCATGAACCACAGGGCCACCTTTTTGCCCCTGAAACTGGAGAAGTCCACCGTGTTGCCCCGTACGTCCTCCAATACGGCGCTGTGCAGATCCAGCTGGGCCCGACTTGCCCCTCATTGTCCCCACCGCCTGCGCCCATCAACGCGTTAGGCCTATGGCAAACATGGGCAGTGCCCTGCCCCTCATAGGTCCAGCCTAAAGCCGTGCCCTGTCCTCCTAGAGGCCTCGTCGACCAGTCCCTTGACGCGTTCTGGACTGACGTCCCTGTCCACTACTAGCAGTGCCCTGCCCCTGGCCAGGTCCGGCACCACGTCGACTCCCTTAACGTCCCTGAGCGCCTCCCGCAGAGCAAGCACGCACGAGCCGCACGTCACTCCCTCGATCACGTAGGTTGCCCTGTCCTCGGATTTGGGGAGCGTTGTAGGAACCGTGGCGTGTCTCAGCCTGCCGCGAAGATGTGCTAGGTTGGCCGTGAGGCCCACGGCCGCCGCCCCGCTGAGTATCGGCCCCACAGCTGAAAGCGTTGCCAGGGCCGACAGACCTGATGCGCCGCCCACCGCGAGGACCACCAGTGCTATGAGGCCCCCACCACAGCACGATAGGGATGTCGCGAACAGCGAGGGGCTCAACGTGGCCGCTATCCTCGCGGTGCCCCTATTGATGGGGCACATGTTGCGGACTTGGTAGTACATGGCCACGTTGAGCCCAACCAACAGGGATAGGAGTACGGTGAGGGGGAACGCGACTAGGTCCACGAATATCACGTAGTCGCCTGCGGCCACGTAGAGCCACCTCCCGAAGAGGGACATGCCGCTTATGGGCAGCTGTGCGGTAAGTAGTTGAACGCTGCCCGTCAATACGGTGTGGAACACCGCGAATAGTAGGGCCGCAACGGCGAGCCTTTTGTCGTGCATGAGCTCCCACAGCGACATGGATTTAATACTTATATAATTTTTGAATTTTTCACCCACTACAACAGCTCAGCTTTGTGACGTCCTTATAGAACGCTAGTAACGCGAGGCGCAGCGCCTCCCCAAACGAGGGGAAGGAAGGCACCATGTCGACCAGGTCGTCCACTGTGAGGCCTTGGGCGACCGCCAGCGAGAGGACGTGTATGAGCTCCTCGGCGTGGGGAGCGGCTATTACCCCACCCGCGATCCTCCCCCTCTTAACGGACACCCTCCACGTCTCTGGGTACGTGTTCACCTTAACGAATCCTTCAGTGGCCCCTGAAACCCAGGCGGCGGCCACCAGCGATATGGGGACGGCCCTACACACGCAGCCGATGCCGCTGGAAAGCATGTCTTCCTCCCGAAGTCCGACCGACGCTATCGGTGGGTCCGTAAATGTCACGCGTGGGACTGTCTCGGGCACGTACTTGGCGTTGCCCCCCATGGCATTGGTGGCCGCCACGAATCCCTGTCTCGCAGCGGCGTTCTCGGCGTATCGACCCCCATAGAGCTGCACGCCGCCGGTCACGTCCCCAGCGGCGTACACGTTTGGTATGTTTGTCTCCATCCTCTCGTTCACCTTGATGCCCCCGTCACCCCTCAGCTCCACCCCTATGCCTGCGGCCACCTCGGAATTGGGCCTACGGCCCACCGCCACAAATACCGCGTCCACAGTTATTGTTCCGACCCCGCCGATATGTACCTGGGCACTGCCGCCCACGCGCTCGATGCGGGTCGCCTCGCCCCTAACAATGTTGACCCCCTCCCTGGCGAGAACCCCCTCTATGAAACGTCCAGCAATCTCCTCTTCATGGCCGAGCAGCCTGCCGCTACGCGAAACTATGTGCACTTCTACGCCAAGCCTATTCAAAGCCTGCCCAAGCTCAACTGCTATGGTGCCTCCCCCAACGAACACGATGCTCCGCGGTATACCGTCATCGATGAAGAAGGACTCGTTCGTGTACCACTTCACAGTGTCAAGCCCCTCCACTTTAGGCACTATGGGTCTGGACCCAGTGGCAATGATGATCTTGTCCCCCTGTATTTCCCTGTCCCCCACACGCACGGTCCCCGGAGAGGACAGGCGGGCCCTCCCCTCCACGTAATGGATGTCGTAGTGCTGCAGCAGGTCCTCGTATTTTTCCCTCCTCAACTTCTCCACGGTCTTCCTCAGGCCGTCGAACAGCTTGTTGAGATCCGCCTGGGTTTGGGCCGCTATCCCCGGGAAATAGCCGGCGCTCGGCTTCCACGCGGTTTCCGCGGCCCTTATAAGGTACTTGCTCGGGACGCAGCCCACGTTGACGCAAGTGCCTCCTAGGGGCAGCCCATCGTTTATCATGGCCACGGTCCCCCCGAGTTCCACGGCCCTGATAGCTGCAGAAAAGCCCGCGGAGCCGCCACCAACTATAACTACGTCATATTTAGTCTTCATATAAAAAATAAAAACCTGGTTTTTAAATAATTAGATATATATGTTCAATGTCTGTGACCTCCGTGGTGTTCCTCCACGTGCTTCTCGTACTCTTCCTTCGACTTGAATTTGACGCCGCAGCACTCGTGTTCCTGCATGCCTAGTATATTCCAATAATTATTAAATTTTTCACTTGGAAAAACTTTAAATTTGTGGCATGCGCGGCCATATGGGACAAGCGGCGGTATGTGAGGTGGACGCGGAGACGCTGTCCATGTTTTTCGACGCACTTTCGGATCCCACTAGGATACAGATAGTGCTCCGCCTGTTGGAAAGGGGAGAAATGACGGTCCAGGAAATCGCAGGCGCCCTAGGCAAGTCGCTGAGCTTGGTTTCCCATCACCTTTCCTGTCTCAGGAACTGTGGAATTGTGAAGCATAGGAAGGAGGGGAAACACGTCTATTACTCGCTCAAACATCCCCATGTGGCCGACATAATAAGGCTGGCCATAGCCCACACCACGGACAACAGGGAGGGCATATGGTCCTGCGAGGTCCTCACAAGGGAGAGGAAAGGTTGAGCGTTGACCGTTGTCCCTCTAGGCGCAAATATATAGCCATTTATTGCCCATTTGAGGCGGGAAACGCACAATTTTTGCCGGGATGAAATCCTTGATATATCTCTTGCCGCTGCCCGCCACATGAGGGAAAAGGTGCTGGACTTGAAAAGGGAGAAGAACGCGCTTATACTTGCCCATAACTATCAGGTGCCCGAGGTGCAGGACGTGGCGGACTTCGTGGGCGATTCCCTCGGCCTCTCCATGGAGGCCGCCAGGACGGACGCGCGGCTCATAGTGTTCGCGGGCGTGTACTTCATGGCGGAAACTGCGGCCATACTAAACCCCAACAAGAAGGTCGTGATACCTGACCCCAACGCCGGGTGTAGCCTCGTTGACAGCATATCGCCGGAAGACATCGCGCGGTGGCGGGCCAGGCATCCCAACGGCGTTGTAGTGGCGTACATAAACACGAGCGCCGCCGTCAAGGCTCACTCGGACTACGTGTGCACCTCGGCGAACTGCCTCAAAATAGTCGAGGCTCTTCCCCGCGACGTCCCGGTGCTCTTCGTCCCTGACAAGTACCTCGGCCTCTACATCAAGCATAGGACTGGCCGCGAGAACATGGACGTGTGGGAAGGCGAGTGCTACGTGCACGCGGAGCTCACGGCGCCGAAGATCATGGACGCCATTAGGAGGCACCCCGACGCGGAGTTGCTGGTCCACCCTGAATGCGGCTGTGGCACGGCCTGTCTCCTGGAGCTCCCCAAGCTGGGCGTGGAGCCCAGGTTCATGTCGACGGAGGGCATGGTGAGGTACGTGAAGGTTTCCCTGAAGCCGCGGTTCATAGTGGCCACCGAGACGGGCATCATATATAGGATGGAAAGGGAGGCCCCCGGCAAGGAGTTCATCCCCGTCTCGCAGGAGGCCATATGTAGGTACATGAAGCTCATAACGCTGGAGAAGGTGTACCTGTCGCTGCTGCGCGAGGAGTACCGGGTTACAGTGCCGACCCATGTAGCGGAGAGGGCGCGGAAGGCCATAGAGAGGATGTTCGAGTACACGTGATAGAGGCAAGGCTGTTCGCGTACAGGCTCCTGGACGAGCTGGCCGAGGACATAGGCTTCCTTGACTTCTCCACCCTTGACATGCCGCGTATACGCGTCCACGCGTGCGTTGTGGCCAGGGACGAGGGGATTGCGGCGGGCGTGTCGGAGGCCGTCGAACTCCTGAAGTTGCTGGGGTTCAGGGTGGTCCACGCCGTGGGCGAGGGGGAGAGGATCGGCAGGGGAAGCAAGGTGCTCTGCTTCGAGGGGGAGGCGCCGGACGTGTTGAAGGTGGAGCGCACGCTGCTGAACGTCCTAATGAGGGCCTCGGGCATAGCCACGGAAACCAGGAGGATCGTGGAGAGGGCCCGTGCGGTGAACCCCAACGTGCGGGTGGCGGCCACGCGTAAAACCGCGCCTTTCCTGAGGTACCTGGACAAGAAGGCGGTCATCATAGGCGGCGGCGACCCCCACAGACATTCTCTGAGCGATGCGGTAATGATCAAGGACAACCACGTGGCCGTCAGCGGCGGCATGGAGAAGGCGCTCTCATATGCCTACAGGCCCTTCACCGCGCGCGTGGAGGTGGAGGTGGGCACCGTGGACGAGGCTATTTACGCTGCCCAGAAGGGCGTAGACATCATAATGTTGGACAACATGTCCCCCGAGGAGGTGGCCGAGGTGCATAGGAGGCTGGCGGAAATGGGCATGCGGGGGAGGGTTCTCCTAGAGGCTTCCGGCGGGATAGGCATCCACAACGTGGAGAGGTATGCCCCATATGTCGACGTGGTGTCGATAGGGGCGCTTACGCATAGCCCCAGGGCGCTGGACATGGGGATGGAGGTGTACACCGCGCCCTCCATAGGCCTGGGCCTCGTCGGGGCTGGCGCCATAGGGCGCGCCTTCGCCGACCTGATACGCGGCGAGGAGGACATACGTATAACCCACGTGTATGACGTGGACGGGGCCAAGTGCGCCGAGCTTGCTGGGTCCATAGGAGCGAGGTGCACGTCGCTGGACGAGCTCGTCGACGCAGTGGACATGGTGGTGGAGGCCGCAAGCCCGGAGTTCGTCAGGGAAAGCCTGTGCGGCATGTTGGAAAGGGGCAAGGACGTCGTCGTCATGTCGGCGGCCGGGCTACTCGGCTTGACGTGCGAGAAGTGGCGTGGCCGGGTCTACGTGCCCAGCGGGGCGGCCGGGGGACTCGACGTTTTGACCGCCTTGGACGGCGCCGCGAGGGTGCGCCACAGGGTTAGGAAGGGGGTAGAGGCGTTCGGGGGGGCAGGCACCATGTGTAGCGGCAGCCCCAGCGAAGTCGCTGGGAAGTACCCCAGGAGCGCGAACTCGTCGGCGGCGCTCCACCTGGCCGGGGCCGACGTCCACGTCGAGCTGGTGGGCGAGGAGGAGAGGAGGGAAATAGTGCATGAGATCGAGGTGGAGAGCCCGTACACTACAGCGAGCATAGTAATAGCCAACAGGGCCCTTGGGCCAAGGACGAGCGCCCTCGCAGCCATGTCCCTCGCCGCCATGGTGAGGTCAGTAGCCAGGATGAGGCTTGGCAGGGCGCGGCTCGTCGTGGGCACATTCGCCGTCAGCTAGTCGCCGTCGGCCAAACGCCTCGCCACCTCCATTGCTATGGCCCGGGCCAGGGGAGGGGGAACCGCCTCGCCCACCTGGTTGAACTGGGAGTCCTTAGGGCCGTGAAAGACGTGGCTGTCCGGGAAGCCCATGAGCCTCGCCTGCTCGCGCACGGTGAGGGGCCTGTCCTCGAACGGGTGTATGAACCTCCTGCTGCCCATAACGGTGGGCGCTATGTCGTCGGGGCACAGCTTTATGTAGTTGCCGTACGTTTCCCGTGCCCCCCTGAACTTTACTAGCGCCTCGCCGCACCTGAGCATCGCGATCTTCCGCGCCTTTCTGGGGCTAATGGGGACATACTCGTGGTTCGGGAAGCCGGTGTCCGGCGGTGGGAGGCCCTCGAGGGCCTCCCCAACCGTGACGCGCCGCGTCTTCGGGGGCCTCAACACCATGTTGGACACGAACACCCTTTTCCTGGCGCTGGCCACACCATAGTCCTCAGCGTACAGCACGTTGAAGTGGGCCGTGTATCCGACCCTGGCAAATTCGTGGGCCAGGGCCTCCTTAAGGGGGCCCGCGATCACGTCCACAACGTTCTCCATGACGAACACGCGGGGCTTGAGCTCGCCGACCAGCCTAACAAAGTGGAGCGTCAGTTGGCCCAGTGGGTCCAGGTAGAGCCTGTCCAGTGGGTCAGGCATACGGTTCGGATTGGTGGGGGTGAACGCCTCGCATGGCGGGCCGCCTATCAGGACGTCCACATGGCCTGCTATTCTCCTAACGTAGTCGCCGTCCACCTCGCCTATGTCCCTAGGAAGCACGACGGCACCCGGAAAATTCGCGCTGAAGCTCCTCGCAGCGTTCCAGTCCAGCTCAATGGCAGCAACTATTTCCATGCCTATGTCGGCGAACCCCCGCGAAAAGCCGCCCGCGCCGGCGAACACGTCGACCACGCTGTACCTCCACCTCATTGTGGTCCGTCCCCTTTAAGATTATAAATCCCAAACGCCATATCTCCATGGCAAGCGCCGCCGCTGATAGCAACGGCAGGGACGCCGACGTGGAGGTGTACTTCAAGACTAATCTGCCCCCGGACAAGCTGAGGGAAATAGTGGAGGCGCTGAGGGCGATCCACGACCCGGAGATACCGATCAATATATATGACTTGGGGCTCATAAGGGAGATATGGCTCCATGAGGACGGCAATCTGACAGTGCGTATGACCCTGACGGCGGTGGGCTGCCCCGTCTCGTCCCAACTGGCGTACCAGGTCGGCGTGGCTATAGAGTCCCTGATGCCCGAGGCCAAGAACATCGACGTGGAGGTGGAGTTCGACCCGCCGTGGACGCCGCTGAACATGACCAAGAAGGGCAGGGAAATGTTCAGGGATATGTACGGCTATGACATAGTGGAACAGTACCAGGCCCAGGCACAGTAGGGTAGGCTTATAACTTGGTCCCGAAACCTCCTACGTGGGTTGGATCCCCATTTTCGTCAGGGGGGAAGACGTGTCGGTGCTCGTGATTGGGGGAGGGGAGGAGGGGACCAAGAAGGCCATCAGGATGGCGCGTAGTGGGGCCCACGTCACTGTGTACAGCCTGGACTTCTCGCGCGAACTCGTCGAGGCGTCCAAGAGGTACGGGATCAGGCTTGTGGTCGGCGATGTGTGGGAACCCACCGTGCTTGGGCTGATAGAGGAGGCGGACATAGTCATATACACGGTCCCAAACGCCCCGCGGCGCGCCTCCGAGCTCCGTGCACATGCCAGGAGGCTACGGCGCATATTCGTGGACTCCACCGACATTGGGAACTCCACGGCGGCCGTGGGGCTAGAGGCCTCTGTGGACTACATAAAGGTGGGCGTGTTCACCCATGGGAAGAGCAGCCTAGTCTCGAGGGAAGTGGCGCAGAAGATAAAGGAGTGGCTCGAGGGCCAGCTCGACGTGCTGAACCTGGGTAGGGTGCTTGGGGAGGTCAAGGCCTACATGAAGGGCCTGGGCCTGAGCCCCCGCACGCGGATAGAGCTGCATAGGCGTCTCTTCGGCGACCCCCATATAAGGGACCTGGCCGCGAGGGGGGAGATCGACCGCGCCATTAGGTACGCCATGGAGCTGGTGAGGAAACACGTGGAGGGCTGAACCACCGGCTATAGGCTGAACTCGACTATACCGGCAGTGGTGGAGCTCTGCAACACCTCCTCGTCTATCTCTATCCTGTACGTCACCCTGGCCACGTACACGTTGCTGCCGGCTTCCTCGCCCTGCGGCCGCTTGGGCACCTCCACAGTCAGTAGGGCCCTTCCCTTGACCTCGCCGTCCTTAAGCATGTCCCAGACCATCCTAGCCCTGATCGTGTCACCGCCGGCATCCACATCCCACTTCTTTTCCCCTAGGGCGAGCCCATAGTCGTGGGCTGTGAACTCCACCATGTTCTTGAAGTTTCCCCCCGACTCGTCGAGCACTATGGACAGCGCGGCCTCCCTAGGCCACCTCTCCAGTTTCCTCAGGGCCGCCTCCTCGGAGGCGCCCTTGGATATCCGGATGGGCACCTCCACGGTCCTGTTATAGATTTCCTGCATGGTCCTCAGGGCCGCCTCGTAAATAAGCTTTGCCCATCTTTTTATGCAGGTGGCCGCCGGCAAATACATGGAGGGTAAGCTAAGGGAGGCCGGGAGGGCTGTTCGGGACGCCCTCAGATATGCGCTGGACATAATACACGTGGACATGCCTGTGCTAGAGCTGTGCGAGAGGGTAGAGTCACGTATAAGGTCGAGCGGGGCGCAGCCGGCCTTCCCTGTCAACGTGAGCATTGGGACCGAGGCGGCGCACTACACGGCCAAGCCCAACGACGACAAGCTGATACCGCGCGGCTCCATAGTCAAGGTGGACGTAGGGGCACACGTGGACGGGTTCATTGCGGACGCAGCTGTGACGGTTCAGCTTGGCACGGGCATGTACGACGTGCTGCTGAGGGCCGCGCTCAACGCGCTGCGGGCAGCACTGGAACATATGAGGCCCGGCGTCAAGGCCAGGGATGTGGGCGCCACAATAGAGCGGACCATCAAGGGCTATGGTCTGAGGCCGATATACAATTTGACGGGGCACCGCATAGAGAGGTACAACCTACATGCGGGCGACACCATACCCAACTATCCCGACAGAGCAGCCTCAACGCCGCTCTCGGCTGGGCAGGTATATGCGGTCGAGCCGTTCGTGACCAATGGCAGTGGGTACGTCAGGGACGGGAGGGACGTCACAATCTACCGGCTCGTTGGGAGGAAGGGGAAGGGCGAGCTTAAGGCCCTCGTGGACGTGGCGCAGAAGCGTTTCGACGGGCTTCCCTTCAGCCCCAGGTGGCTGCTCGACGTTTTCGGGGACCGGACGGGCGAGGTCGTGGAGGAGGGCCGTAGGAAGGGCGTGCTCTACGGTTACCCAGTGCTCGAAGAGGTGAGCGGCGGATATGTGGCTCAGTTCGAGGACACTGTAGTGATTGTGGACGACGGCGCCGTGCCCCTCGTAGACACGGCCACCATAGCCACATAACGTTATAATGTTGGGCTGGGGAACTGGCAATGAAGGTCAGATCCATCACCCTGATGCTCGGCAAGGGGCCAGAGCCGGACTTGGCGTCGCGCCTCGTCGAGGCGGCGAAGAGGGCGTCCCCCCTCACAGTGAGGGCGTCCCTCCCGCCAATGGAAAGGCGGGCCGCCGTCAAGGCAATAGAGAACCTCGCCGATATGGGCTACAGCTATATAGCGGCCATGCACTTCGAGGAGCCCCATGTGCTGGCAGAATACGTGGAGAGCCTTGGCGTGTACGCCGCGCTTAGGGACATAGACGCGTACCTGGAATTCGTGGGCATAATAGAGAGGAAGGGTACGCCGGAACACGGGAAGAACGTGGCGTTGGCGCTTGGCCCCATAGTGCAGAGCCCCTACTTCCCCATATCGGTGCCCAGGGACACGGGGGTAGCCCTGTCCGTGCTGTACCCCAGCGACCTGCGGGGCCGGGACGTGCATGGCGTTATGGGGGCGGTGTACAGCGAGGCCCGTTCCGTTGGGGAAAGCGTCGCGCGGGCCGCCGGGGCCCCATTCCTCGGCGTCGACATGTCGCTGTCCCCATGGGGCGACGAGTCGGCTGTTGATGTTGTTGAGGAGCTTTCCGGTGCACGTTTCGGGGGGCCTGGGACATATGCGGCCATAACCGCGCTGAACAGGGCCATCAGAGGTGACCTTGGCTTCAACAGGGTCATGCTGCCCCTGGCCGAGGACAACACGCTCAAGAGAAGGGTCGAGGAGGGGGCCGTGTCCCCGTATGCCTACGCATTGCTATCCACGGCATGTGTAGTGGGCTTCGACATGGTGCCCCTGGACACTGATATGGCCACGTTGCGTCGCCTCCTCCTGGACATGTCCGCAATTGCGGAGGCCAAGGGAGTCACCATAGGCGTCAGGGTGTTTCCGGTCCACGACGATTACTTCCACGTGCCCGGCTTCGGGAGGACCCCCGTACTTAAGCTCTAAGTGCCGCCTATGCAGAACAACCGCGGGAACGCCCGCTTCCGGCCCGCCGCATAGTAAAAGTGCGTTCCCGCAACCCAAAATGTTTCTACGGTTCGTCCGGCCCCGTTCAAGTCGGCTTGGAGCACGGCAAAGCCACACGTTATAAATGTGCCGGTGCGTGGTACCATGGGTAAGGTCAGCATAGCGGACTTCAGGAAGGGTAGGGGGCCCCTCGTCATGATAACGGCCTACGACTACCCGACGGCCCGCCTCGTCGATGAGGCTGGGGTGGACGGCATACTGGTCGGGGACTCGGCCGCCATGGTGGTCCACGGCATGCCCAACACGCTGGGCATAGGCATAGAGGAGATGGCCATACATACCGCCGCTGTGGCCAGGGCCAGGCCCAGGGCCCTCGTGGTCGCGGACATGCCCTTCATGACCTACGAGGCGGACCCAAGGGAGGCGCTGCACAACGCCGCGCGCCTTGTCAGGGCGGGGGCCGAGGCCGTCAAGCTGGAGGGGGGAGCCGAGATGGCCGACACTGTGAGCAGACTGGTCAAGGCCGGCATACCGGTCATGGGCCACATAGGCCTCAACCCCCAGCGCTACCTGGCTACGGGCGGCTTCCGCATGGCTGGCAGGACCGAGGAGCAGGCGAGGAAGCTTGTGGAGGACGCCAAGGCGGTGGAGGAGGCAGGGGCATTCGCCATAGTCGTCGAGTTCGTCCCCGCGGGAGTGGCCAGGACCATAACAGAGTCCGTGAATATACCTACTATATGCATCGGCGCTGGCCCCCACTGCGACGGCCAGATACTCGTGCTACACGACGTCATAGGCCTATCGGAAAAAAGCCCAAGCTTCGCCAAGAGGTACATGGACGCGGGCAGCCTTATCAGGAGTGCGGTGGCCCAATACGTGGACGAGGTGAAGAAAGGAGTTTTTCCGGCCCGCGAACACTACAGGGAGTGACTCACCGCTCCTTCCCTATGACGCCTATCTGCTTTAACA
>JALWZH010000121.1 GCA_027002815.1 Thermoproteales archaeon
TCACTACGCCGGTCAGTAGGGGCCTGTCCCCCTTGAAGAGCGGCGACACGTGGAGCCTGTCCCTGAACCTCCCCCTCCTCAACGTGTCCACCGCAATGGAGTAGGCCACGGACCCCGACCAACCCACTATGGGGCATGCGTCCCTGAAGGACACCCGTATGGCCAGCCTGTACGGGGTAGGCACAGGGCTATGCGCCCACGGATTAATGGGATTTACGTCCCAGAGCGGCTCCAGGATGGACGCCGTACGGCCTCGCCCAACATCAACTAAGTTATCTGTTATTGCCACCACGTGGACCAAGCGGACGTGAGGAGACTGACAGGGCCTGCAGGTGCAATGGTGCGAGTGTCATCGGAACTGTGTTAACCGCGTACAGGAGGTACCGGGAGGGGTTGTAGGTTATCCCCTGGTGACGTATTTCGAAAACGCCTTGGTGAGCTCGTCCATGAGGCCCCTCCACCCGTCCTCCTCGAAGACGTTCCACGCCTCCTCCTTCTCCATGTAGACCCACTTCCCACACCTCTCGCATCCTAGCCAGACCCTTTCCCTGTCCTCGAAGAACTCCGTGTACCCGTGACACCTGGGACAGACAAAGTCCGTGTGGAAGGATATTACGTTGCGGAACCCCCTGATGAGTCTCATGACTGTAATCTAGAGATTGTTGAAAGTGGTTGTACGAGTCTGTGTTGGGGTCCGCATGTTTTTTGCGTCGCCATCCTGCGTTTGGTCGTTTCGTGTTATGGGTGGGGCGTCTATGCGGCGTCTTTAGCCTTCAGACGCCGGGCGTGGTCCTTTCCCTGGTGGCCTCGACCAGCCAGACGCCCCTTTTCTCGGCCTCCTCTGCTGTGCGGGGCATGGCGGCCATGCAGTAGAGGACCTTGACTAGGCGGCCCTGGAAGACTTGGGGCCGCAGTCTCGCAGCCTCCCCAACCCTCTCGTCCAGCCTCGCCACGTCGTTGGGCCCACACCTCACCTTGGCCTCCCCCACCACGGTCACCTCCCCGTCGCTCCCATACACGTCGAACTCGTAGTCCCCGTCGAGACGCAGGGCGGAGAGGGGGATGGGGCGGCCCCGCCGCTCGAGGAGCCACCCCACAACCAGCCTGGCCTCGTCCTCGAGGGAGAGGCCGAACCGCTCGATGGTCCGCTCGACCCGGAGGAGCCTCCCCTCGATGCCCTCGAGCCTCCTCTCAATCCTCCCTATCTCCCTCGCGAGGTCCTCCTTTGTGGCGAACCTCTCCAGGTCCTCCCGGGTGGCGAACCGCTTTAGGTCCTCCTTCGTCGCCATCCTCTCCTCGAGGTCCCTCCGCAGCCGCTCCAGGTCCTCCCTAGTCGCGAACTGTTTTAGATCCTCCTTCGTGGCCATGCGCTCCTCGATCCTCCCTATCTCCCTTGCAAGGTCCTCCCTTGTGGCGAATTGTTTTAGGTCGTCCTTCGTCGCCATGATGCCCTCTAACCTCCTGACCTCTCCGGCTAGGTCCTCCTTCGTGGCCATCAACTTCTCGAGTCTCCCCACCTCTCTTTCCAGGTCTTCCCTAGTGGCCATCCTCTCCTCTAGTCTGCCTATCTCCCTAGCCAGGTCCTCCTTCATGGCCATTCTTGCCTCCAGACTCTTCAAGTCGTCCTTTGTGGCTATGCGTCCTTCGATTCTCCTTAGGTCTTCCCTCGTCGCCATTTTCTCCTCTATCCTCTTCAGGTCCTCCCGGGTGGCAGTGTTGAGGGGTATGGCTATGGTGGCGGCTATTGCGGCCGCGAGCCGGGCCCTGGCTGTCTCGTCCCTCAGGGCCGCCTCAACCACGGCCGCTGCCAGGCCCCCGTCCGCCTTCAGGAGCTCGACGAGCAGCTCCCTGAGGAACTGGGGCTCCCTCTCCGCGAGCTCCCTTAGGCCCCTCTTTACTACCTCCACGAACGTACACGTACACGCGGATAAAAACGTGTTGTTGGTGTCGGTTATGCATGGCGGTTCGCCGTCGGCGTTGTGGCATGATGCACGTCTGACAGGGGTATATGGAAATAGTTTTTGTTTTTTCTTGGAATTAGAATCGTTTTATTAACGTGGTTTATTACGTCCTGTTTACAGCCCTGTTCACATATCGATGTGCGGCCCGGGCGTGCAGGCAAATGTGAACGATTTATTAACGGGTGTTTGATGAGTCGCATGATTGGGGTTAGGCTTAGGTCCATAGCCGTGTTTGGGCCCGCCACCGTGGTCAGCGTTGCGTACATGGACCCGGGCAACTTCGGGAGCAACATTGCTGCTGGGTCCACATACGGCTTGGCCCTCCTCTGGGTGGTCTGGCTCTCCGGCGTGATGGCCATGGTGTTCCAGTACCTGTCTGGCAAGCTGGGCCTCGTCACCGGCACTGCGCCGGCCGACTACGTGTTCGAGAGGCTGAGGGGGATCGGCGGGGTTCCCGGCCGCGTGGTCAGGGCCATGTACTTCGCCGGTCTCTTCGTCATGGTCCTGGCCACCGACATGGCCGAGTTCCTGGGCATTGCGGTTGGGCTGAGCCTGCTCCTCTCGTTGCCGCTGCTCCTCACCGTGTGGATATCGATCATAGACGTGCTCATACTCATGCTGTACGCTGACACGTTGAGGAGGCTTGAACGGGTGATAGGCCTCCTGGTGATGGTCATAGGGGCGAGCTACGTGTACGAGCTGTACGTCGTGGGTACCGACCCCGTGGAGGTGTTGTCGAGGTCCTTCGTGCCCACGCTGGAGGAGAGGGGCCAGGTCCTCCTCGTGGCCAGCATAATAGGGGCCACGGTGATGCCCCACGCGGTGCTGCTACACGCCTACCTGACCAGGGACAGGTGGGGTCCCCGACAGGACGCGCGCCCCATACTCAGGAGGCACCTCAAGGAGACGATAGTGTTCCTCTCTGTGGCCTCGCTGATAAACGTGTCCCTACAGGTCATGAGCTACTACGCCTTCTACAGGAACGGGTACATCGGCATAGAGGAGCTCGAGGACGCGTACTTGACCCTGGCCCCGCTCTACGGCGCCGCGGCCAGCATAGTGTTCGCCGTGGCAGTGCTAGCCTCTGGCATCTCCTCGTCTATAGTCAGCGTCATGGCCGGCGTGTACCTCGTGGAGAGCTTCCTGGGGAGGAGGCTCGAGGCGTGGAAGGTGAGGCTGGGGGTCAGGCTCATAAACATGTTGCCCCTGGCCGTCGCCGTGTACCTGGGCATAGGCACCATAGACATACTCGTGTACAGCCAGGTGGTGCTCTCCCTGACGCTGCCCCTGGTCCTGATACCGCTGCTCCTAGCGATACGCGGCCTCGGCATGGCCGTGGGCAGGCCCCTCATGGCCGCCGCCGCGGCCTTCACGGGGATAATATTGACGGTCAACGCCATGCTGTTCATATAGGTCACCCCACCACCTTGGCGCTGTACCTGCTGGCCCTGTGGACGCCCCCGCGGAGCCTGTCCAGGGCGAAGGGGTTCCCGAAGGTCCTAGGCCCGCCCTCGACCAGCTCGGCCGCAAGCAGGCCGAGGGCCGGGGCAAGCTTGAAGCCGTGCCCGCTGAGGCCCACGCAAGCCAGTACATTCGCGTCCACCCAGTCCACTATGGGCTGCCAGTCGGGCGTCACGTCGTAGAGCCCCGACCATCCCCCAGCGGCGCCCGCGTGGGCTAGCGGGGGTATCCTCCGGGCTATGGCCTCTGCGTAGGCTGGGGCTGACTCTAGCCAGTGGCTGGCCATGGGATTGAACGCGTCCGGGTCGTCCACGTGGCGGGGCCCCGGGTCGAGGCTGCCCACAAGGCTCCTCGCGTCGCCCTCGGGCCTCATGTAGAAGTTGTTGGCCAGGTCGGCCACCACGGGGTGGGTCCCCCTCAGCCACGCGCCCCTATCCACCACCACGATGTCCTCCCTCACGACCCTTATGGGGAGCCCCGCGCCGATCTGGGAGAGGAGCCTGTTGGCCCACACGTTGGTGGCCACCACGTAGGTGCGTGCCTTGACCTCGCCCCTCCTGCACAGGGCCACCTCGACGCCCCCCTCCCCGCGGCGCAGGGCCACCACCTCGTCCGCTATGTGAATGCCGCCGTGGGCCAGGAAGGACTCGTGGAACGCCCTCGCCGTGGCGGTCGTGTCGGCGTACCCGGCCCCCTCCTCCAGGGCTACGGCC
>JALWZH010000122.1 GCA_027002815.1 Thermoproteales archaeon
GGGCCAGGCGCTGCTCGCCAACCTGCTCCTCGTGGAGTACGTCGTGCCGACCGTGTCGGCCCTGAGCATGTTGTTGTTCCCAATACTAGTGCTCATGCAGACGCTCCTAGGCGTGCCCATACTGCCCGGCGGGCCCACCTTCCCCCTGATAGCGCTCCTCTACTTCCTACTCTACCCGATCCCCGGCATGGCCATGTCAAGCGCCATCGTCGGCAAGAGGATGCTGCCGTACATCGCCATGTACTACTACGTGTACCTCATAGTGCTCGCGTTCGCCAAGCTGGACGCCACCGTGAGGTACCTTAGGAAGGAGCGCGTCGGGTGGTGAGGATAAGCAATATTTATATATTACCTTCCATGTCACCACGTCATGGCGCTGCTGTCGCCGAGGGGGAACAAACGCGTTGGTCGGTCGCTGGGCCAGGCGTGAACATGGGGGGCCCAGTGGTGCTGCGCGCGTCCCTAGCCCTTGGCGTGTTCGCCCTCATGTACCTTTACCTGGCGGACACCATGGTGTACTGGGAGACCAGGCTGCTCTCGGCCGCCCTCTGGGCGCTGGGGCTGGACCACGTGGCGGGCAACTACTACGTGCTCCTACTGGGAATCCCGAAGACCTTCATAGTGTCGGCGGAGTGCAGCGGCATAGTGTCCATGTCAGTATTGTCGGCCCTAATAGCGGCGCTGTGGGGCTCCGGGGCGCTGAGGAGGGTGGCCATGGGCCTTGCGGTGCTCTTCGCCATAAACATGGCGCGCATACTTGGGGCTGTGCTCGGCTACCTGGCCTACGGCGACGCGGGCCTATGGTCGGTCCACTACGTGGTGGGGCCCCTCGCGCTCTACACGGCCGTGCTCCTGATAGTTACGTCGCACATAAGGGCCCAGATAAGGGCCGGGATCGGGTAACGCGTCCTCCCTCCCGTCACGTCCCTCCAGCTTAGAACCAGAAAACTTTAACAAAATTTTTAATTTGTTTTGGGGGAAGCAACATGGCACTGATAATAGCGGTGTTGCTGACGTTGGCGCTGTTGGCGTCAGCGTCAACCACAGTAACGTTGACGGTAGGCGACAAGGACAACGAGGTGGACGGCGAACTGACCATAGTGTGTGGCGGCGGGTGCACGTTGACGTGTGGGGGCTCGCCCATAGGCGTGTCCCCCGGCGACACGGTTGAGGTCGACATAGATTCGGAGAACGAGGGACTACACGTGAGCAGGTCGGGCAACGGCATCACGATTAACGGCTATGTCGAGGAGGTCGAGAAGAACGGCGCCACTGTGTGTAGCGGGGACACGGTGCAGCTCAGCATGGTCTTCTCGTCGCTGTCCGGCAACCTCAAGCTGGAGAGCGAGCCCGACGATGGCGACGGTAGGTCGGTGCACCTGGTCGTCGACGGCAACGTGGTGATCAACGACCCCGACTCGCTGGACGAGATACAGGTGAATGTCGACCTTACGTGTACATTCACCGTTACCCTGGGGACCAGCAACCTGCACTTCAACGGGTGTGGGGACGCCATAGTCAACGGCAGCTACGTGCCAGAGGCGCCGCTCGTGGCGGTGCCGGCAATAGCGGCCCTCATAGCGCTGTTCGCCGTGGCGTACAGGAACAAGCTCGCAGCTCGCCGTTAGGCCTTGACGTACCTCGTGATGGTGTTTATGGGCACGTACGCAAAGCGGTTCCTCAACCTCCACGTGGGGAGCAGGCGGCCCCTTATCGGGATCTCGTTGCCGCAGTGCCTACAGTAGTACCTTCCCCCCCTCTCCACAAGGTTCACGTCAAGTATGTCGAAGCCGTACCTCTTTATGACTATGTTGCCGCATTCAGGGCAGTAGGTGTGCTCGTACCTGTGGCCCGGGACGTTGCCTATGTACACGTAGCGGGCCCCCTCCCTCCTCGCCGCCTCTATGTGCCTCTCCAGCGTCTCCACCGGGGTCCACGGAAGGTCGGTCAGCTTGTAGTCAGGGTGGAACCGCAGGAAGTGTATGGGGACGTCCGGGCCCAACACGTCTATGACCCGGCGCACAAGTCTCCTGGCGTGGTCCAGGTCGTCGCCTATCCCCGGCACGACTAGGTCCGTTATCTCCACGTGTATGCCCCTCCTACCGAGTTCCTCTAGCGCCTGGAATATGGGTTCCGGGTCCTGCACCATTATGTACTTGCGCATGAACCTTGGGTCCGCGTTGCCCTTGAAGTCCACCGTGATGGCGTCGAGGAACTCCCCCGCGTACTCCACGGCCTCCGGCGTCAGGTAGCCGTTGGACACGAAGGTGTTGAAGTACCCCTTTCTGCGTGCCAGCACCCCCACGTCGCGGGCGTACTCCATGAATATTGTGGGCTCGTTGTACGTGTATGTGAGGCCGTGGGCCCCATAGGCCTCGGCCAGCTCTATGACCTTCTCGGGCGGTAGGTGCCACCCCTCCACCTTGCGGCGCTGGCTGATCTCGAAGTTCTGGCAGTAGGCGCACGCCCAGTTACACCCGTACGTGGCCATGGACAGGACCATTGCGCCGGGGTAGAAGTGGGTTAGGGGCTTCTTCTCTATGGGGTCCACGGCTATGGCCGATATGAGGCCGTAGTTGGCCAGGT
The DNA here is from genome assembly GCA_027002815.1 of Thermoproteales archaeon. Lineage (GTDB taxonomy): Archaea > Thermoproteota > Thermoprotei > Thermoproteales > Thermoproteaceae > WANN01. The sequence continues at coordinate 2,587 of JALWZH010000122.1, forward strand.
ACAGCTTGCCCCCCGTGTTGACCCTCACCCCGCAGAACCCGTGGAGCCCCTCCGGTATGCGGCACAGCCTGGCGCAGGCAGTGCAGAGGACCCTGCCCCCCTCCAGGGGCCTGTACAGGTCCGCCTCCCTGAACGATATCCTCATGTGACTACACTGTTCGCCTATTTAAATCCTCTTGCGCCACCCCGACCGAGTCCTTCTCGGCCACGTTCATGTCCAGGAACACCTCGGCCGCATTGGCCAGGTAGTCGATCACGCGGTGAGCGTGCAGCAGCTCCACGTCGCTGAGCGCGTGTTGAGCCAGGGAGGTCCTACACCTTGCAGCCTCGTCGAAGAACCCCAGTATCTCGGCGACGCTGTTCGTGAAGACCCTCCCCGAGAAGCTGTGCGCGCAGCCGAGCAGGGTCACGAACACGTCCGTCTGGGGCCCCATCCTTGCAAGCTCGACTACGTGGTCCGCGGCCCTCTCTATGTGGCGGGCCAGCTGCACGTGGTGTATACAGCGCTCGTTCGGGTACTTGTAGCACATGCGCTCTATCATGAGCCTGTACCTGTCCACCTCGTCGTCTATGGAGTCCAGGAAGGAGCTGTCCAGCTTGGGCGCCTTGACGGCGTGGTCCAGCATGAACATGAGCACGTTGAACATGCGCGAGAAGAGCTTCATCTTGTCGATCTTCACGTCGTGCACCCTGAACACTATAGTGTCGGGGCCCTCCTCCACTATGAACATCTGGAGCCCACGCGCGAAGACCTGGACAGAGTGCCTGAAGTCCAGGGGCATTCCCCTCACCCTGAGCTCTATCATGTCGTGGCCGGTCACGTAGGCCGACACTATGAGCCTAACGGCGTGGCTCTCCGAGGGCTCGTCCAGCACTATCTCTATGCGGGTGTCCCTGGGCGGCCTGAGCACGAGCACGTCCCCGTCCCAGCTGAGGGCCACCTCGTTCCCATCGGTTATGCCCCGGGACACGCACCACTGTTTTGGGAGGTACACCGCGTACGACTGCCTTACCCTGAACACCTTCCTACGCTCCATTTTATACGACTGGCAGTGCCCAGATATAACTGTTAGTCCGCCGTCACCGCAAGCGCAGCGACGCCGCGGCAAGCGGGAGGACGGTGAGGGACAGGGCTGCGGCAAGCGCGAACATGTGGGTCGGCGACAGGGCTGCGTATATCCCCCCGCCGAGTAGGGGCCCAACGATCCTCCCCATGGACGAGGAGGCCTGGACGAGGCCCATGGTTGCCCCCCTGAGGTGCTGCGGGGCCATCTTACTGGCCATGGAGAAAAGCGTGGGCATGGCCAGGCCCGCCCCCATGGATATGGCCAACAGCGATGCTAGCAGTTGGGCCAAGTGCCCAGCGTAGGGCAACGTCAGGAGGCCCACAGCCAGGGTTGCCGTGCCGAGCGAGGCCAGCGCGCCGTCGCTGACCCGCCTGCTGAGCCGCCGAACGAGGACGCCCTGTACAAGCGCCGTGACCGCGCCCATGTACATGAAGGCGAGGCCGAGGCCCAGCTGCGAGAGCCCCATGGAGAACGCCCCGTAATAGGAGAACAGCGCCTCGAACTGGGAAAACGCCGTGTAGAATGCCAGCACCGCGCCGAGCAGGAGCGCTAGGGGCAGGCCGGCCCTGGGCCTAACCGGCCCCGGGGAGGCGGCCGAGGTGCTTGGCAGCGCCGTCGACGCCGCGGCCGAGGCCAGGGACAGGAACGCCGCAAGGTACAACGGCGCACGGGTCCCAAGGGCGCCGAGGAGCCCCCCTATGGCGGGGCCCAGGACGAAGCCCAGGCCGAACATGGCGCCGAAGGCGCCCATGGCGCCGGTCCTCTCCCTGTGCCCTGTCAGGTCCGCCACCATTGCCTGGACCGCCGATATGGCTCCCCCTCCGAGGCCGCTCAGGGCCCTGGAGGCTATGGCCGAGGGCACGTCCCAGGAGAGGGCGAATGCGAGGTGTCCCATCCCCATGACCGTGGTCCCCATGGTTATCACGCGTGCGCGGCCGAGCCTGTCGGACACGAGGCCCCACAGGGGGGCCGAGGCCAGTTGGCCCACCGCGAACGTGGAGATGAGGGCGCCCTGCACGGTGGGGTCCCCGCCTATTTCTGAGACTATGAATGGGACCACCGGCATCACTATGGTGAACCCCAGCATGTTCACGAAGGTGACGAGCATCAGTGCCCTCATCGCGTTCACGCTGGGACCACCGACGCTGCTTAAAGCGTTTTCCGTCCCGCTACATCCTCTCAAAGACCACCCTGCGGCCCCTCACGGAGTACCTCAGCTTTAGGGGCCCAAGGATGTTGGGCGCCTTCTTGATCACGAGGTGCCTGTCGGTGAATATGAACATGTAGTCGACGAGCCCGCCTAGGTTTTCGGCCAGCCTATTCCATATACTTATCGAGTTGAACACTGAAACTGTCACCGCCCTGTCGCCCACGAGGTCCCTGTAAAGGGACACCGCCCTATAAATCATCCGCCTACCGACCAGGGGGACCACTATCTCGTAGTTGTCGGCCACGTGCAGCATGTAGTTGCCGTCCACGACGAGGGACGCAGACTTGTACCACCAGCCCACCGACATGTGCTCCTCAACTGGGTGGAAGAGCCACGTTATGTTGGGGTTGTCGGTCCTTGCGCCCAGCTGCTCTGCGAATACCATGAAGGAGGGGAACTTGTAGTGGTGATGGTACAGGACCTTGTACCCCCTTTCGGCCACGGCGATAGCCGTGAGTACCAGCAGCTTGCTGGCTATGCCCGTTGGGGGGCCAGCCACGACCACTATGGACCCGACCTCCACCCCGCCGCCCAGCACGTCGTCCACCTCGGGGGCGCCGGTAGTTATCCTGTCCCCTCTGAGTCCCAGGGAAGCGCCCCTAGGCGTGAAGAACACGATTCCCCTGCCCTCCACAATGTCGAAGTACACGAGGTGCATGTAGGCAGGGTAGCCGCGCGTCTTCACGACGCGCATCTCCCTGACGAGGGAGAGGCCCCTCACGAACCTGTACCTGAGCTCCACTAGGTTGTCAGCTATGTAGTCTATCGGCGAGGTGTCGAGGCCCTCCTTTATGGTCAGCAGGGGGGCCTCAGACGCGAGGCCCTTATGTAGAACCAGGTGGGAGAAGCGGCGTTCGTCCTCCAAGTTCAACGCGTTCACGCCGTCTATGACGACTATGTCCGGCCTCTTGTCGGCAATCTTCTCCACTAGGTAGTCCGCTATGATGCCGTCGCCGAGGGACGGAAGGTCGTATATATACGTGGGCTCGCATAGGCCCAGCCGTCTCAGCTTGGCCCTGAGCCTCTCCTTTTCCTCGTAAAAGGTGAACCACACGACCCTACCATAATTGCAGGCCACGGAAGCTGCCAGGGTCGTCTTTCCCGAGCCGGGCAAGCCCTTGATCACCGACAACCCCTCACCGAAAAAATCGAGCGACACGCTGACCGTTACGCCTATATATTTTAAGGTTTCTTCCTCATTAACATAACATGTGTACATACATTTAAAAACAACTCAAATAAAGTAAAGCGACGTGGACAGGCGGGCCAACACCAATATTAACCTACCGCTGCACAACCGCATGGTGAGGGTCGAACTGGTGAGGGAGCGGGGCACGCTGACCGTGAAGGTGGACCTCGGGGGGATCCACGCTGTGGCTATCGGCCCAGTGAACGACATGCCCCGGGTATTCTCGGTGCTGGCCGAACAGCTCTACGCGCTGCGGGCGGACCCCGACGCAATAGCCGAGGTGGCCAGGGCGCTGTACAGATATGAGGAAGGCGGAGAGGCCTAGGCCCCCAACAGCACGGCCAGGGACGTGCCAAGGCCCACCACCACGCCTACGTACAGGTTGGCGTTGAAAGACTCCATTATCCGCCCCCTGTACGCCAGCAGCTGTCCGTACGCCAGCACGGCCGCCGCGATCAGGGACGATGCCAGGGCCAGCGCGCCCAGGCCAAGCGCCTCCAATATAAAGAGGGCGGCGGCTGCGGCGTGGAACGTCGACGAGAGGGCCTTCGCGGCCCCAGCGCCGAAACATGCGGGGACACTCCTAATGCCGAGCTTCCTATCAAAATCCCTGTCCAATATCGAGTATACCATGTCAAACCCGGCTACCCACAGCGCCGATCCTACAACGTAATTCCACGGTATCTTCTCTATGATCGTATATATATCGCCCTCGGGCCACACGGCTATGGCCCCCCCTATGGGTATAAGGGCGAACACGGCGCCCAGGTGCAGGTGAGGAAAGCAGTGCATCCTCTTAGCGTACGGATACGCGTATACTATGGCCAGGTACAGCGGCGCCAGGAGGAGCGGTAGGGGGCCCAACAACGCCGCCGACGCGGTGAAGGCGGCGGCCCCAAGAGCCGCGGTGAGGTACGCTCCCCTGATACTCACCTTGCCGGCCACGAGGGGCCTCGACGCGGTCCTGGGATTGGCCGAGTCGATCTCCCTGTCCACAATGTTGTTCCAGGCCATCCCGAACGACCTTAAGCCCAGTACGGCCACGCCTATGAGTAACGCCGTGTCCCACCCGATCACGCCCCCCGCCGATATTAGGGCCGCTGCGTATGCGAAGGGCACGCTGAAGAGCGTGTGGCTCACCCTGAGAAACCTGCCGTACTCTGCCAGCACTGCCATGGGCCCGGGCGCATGCCTGGGATGCGGGCCGCCCATGCCGCTACACGTCAGGGAAAGTACTCGGGCCAGCGCCTGTCCACCAGGCTGACCGTTTCCGGGTCCGCCTCGACCTCCTCGGGCCACTCCTTCCCATGCATCTCCTCGGGCAGCTTCCTCGTGGCGTCTATGCCCAGCTTGGACCCGTACCCCACCCACGGAGTAGAGTGGTCCAACACGTCCGCGTGGGTGCCTGGGACCACCACCACGTCCCTCTGCGGGTCCACCGTGCTGGAAACCGCATATATGACCTGGTCCATGTCGTGTACGTCCACGTCCGCGTCAACCACAATGATGATCTTTGTAAGCGCCATCTGGCCCAGCCCCCAGAGCCCCATCATCACCTTCTTGGCGTGTCCCGGGTAACGCTTACGTATAGACACCACGGCGAGGCCCTGGAAGAGCCCGTGTGGGGGCAGGTTCATGTCCACTATCTCGGGCATGAGGAACCTTAGGATGGGGAGGAATATCCGTTCCGCGGCCTTGCCCAGCCACGCGTCCTCCAGGGGGGGCTTACCCACCACGGTCCCGTAGTAGATCGGGTCCCTCCTCATGGTGATCACCTCCACCTCGAACACAGGGTAGGGGGCCGGGGGAGTATAGTAGCCGAAGTGGTCCCCAAACGGCCCCTCGTCCATCCTCTTCCAGGGGTACACCTTGCCCTCGACCACCACCTCGGCGTTAGCGGGGACGTAGAGGTCCGACGACTCGCACCTCACCACCTCCACGCCGCGCCCCCGCACAATCCCTGCGAAGAGCAGCTCGTCGAGAGGATACGGGGTCGGAAGCACCCCAGATATCATGGTGGCCGGGTCGCCGCCGATGACCACAGCCACGTCTATGCCGTCCCCCGCCTTCTCGCTTGACTCGGCCCCCCTCTTGTGGACCTGCCAATGCATGAGGGCCCTCTTCCCGTCGAGCAGCTGTATCCTGTAGACGCCGACGTTCGTGACGCTCCTCTCGGGGTCCCTGGTGAAGACCAGGCCGTACGTTATGTAGCGCCCCGCGTCCTTCGGCCACGTCTTGAACGCGGGGAGCACGTCCAAGGTGGCTCTGTCCCCCTCCAGAACCACCTCCTTCACCGGCGCGTTACGCACGGGGCGCGGCATGTACCTGGCCATGCCCAGGGCCTCCCTGAGGCCCCTCAACTTGTCCAGTAGGCCTATGGGGGGCGGGGCCGAGGCAAGCGCCATGAACCTTTCGCCGATCTCCTCGGGCCTATTGGTCCCAAGGGCCCAGAGCACCCTCTGGTACGTCCCGAAGATGTTCCCCGCTATCCTCCACCCCGGGTGGCCCTCAACGTTCTCGAAGAGGACCGCGGGGCCCCCACCGTACGCGAGCCTCCTAATTATCTCCGGCACCTCCAATATTGGGGTTACGCGGGCCCTCACCCGCCTAAGCTGGCCCCTATCCTCGAGGAAGGCTATGAATTCCCTTAGGTCTGAGAACACGGGTCCCCACGGACCTACCAATATAAACAAAGCGCTGTCCGGGACCTAGGTCAGGCCTACGCGTTAGGGCGGCACCAAGGCCGCGTGCCTCTCCGGACGTTGGGCAACGTGGCGGTATGCGGGCACCAATACGCTTCCACGGGCACCCCTCACGTACTTTTAGGCCCAGGTTTCGCCGGGAGGGGCGCCGCGGCCCTCCGAGGGGGCTCGGCCTTCCAATTGCATATGTCGTTGGCGCAGATCATCCCGGATATCACCACAGCCTCTATCCCAGCGCCCGGAAATGTCGACGCGCTGGCCAAGTACAGGCCTTTTATGGGCGTCTTGAAGTACGGCCTCCTGACATCTATTGACTGGTCAAAGGCGTAGATGGCGCCCTCAGGCATGGAGGTGTACCTCTCGAAGGTCCGGGGCGTCGCTGCGTCCCGGACAACTATGTGCCGGCTCAGGCCGGGTATGACCTTCTCGGCCTTCTCGATCAGCGCCTCGGCGTACGCCCTCTTCTTTTCCAGGTACTCCCTTGTCCCCCTCCTCGGAAAGTCGTGGTAGTTGGCGAGGGTGAGTATCGTGACGCTCGCCTTGCCCCTCGGCGCCAGGCCCGGATCCGCGTTGGAGTTTATCACTATGCTGTAGCCCTCATCCAGGTTTTCGATGATCGTGGGATATCCGGACAAGTCCATGTCCACCCCCAGGAAGACCATGAAGGACGACGGGGACATCTTCAAGCCCTTTACATATTCGACGAACCCCCTATCCAGGTTCTCCTCGCCGACGAGCTCTAGGAACGTTGTTTTCGCATTTGCGTTGGCGATCACAATCGGGCTCCTGAAAATCTTGTCCCCAACCCTTACGCCCCTAACTTCTCCCCTTTCCACCAGTATCTTGTCCACCCTGTGCCTCACCAGGACCTTTCCGCCATGCCTCTCGATGACCTCCTTCAGGGTGTCGGCAAATCTCTGTGCGCTTCCCCTGGGAAAGTAGCCCCCGTGGATGTAGTAGGATACCACCGCGGTTAGCGCGCTGCTCGCCGGCGTTTTATCGGGTTCTGTTCCTAGGTAGCCCAGTAGAGCGCAGAGGATGGTCTTCAGATCCTCGTTGGCGAAGAACTCGTCGAGCTTCTGCCTGTAGGTCTTGTTCATCCAGTCGTAGAAGTGCGGGTGCTCCGCTGGGTAATCCGCTAGTTTTCTGCTTCCAAGAACCTTTGCGATGAGCTCTGCGGATAGTGGCGTGCCGTAGAGGTCGGCCTCACTGTAGCATTCCTCGTACGCCTTTTTAGCCTCGTCGAAGAATGCGCGTATATTTTCCTTTTCCTCGGGGTACATGTCCGAGAGGGCCCTCACGAACTCTTCCATGTCGCTTGCATCGATCGAGCGGCCCCTAAAAATGAACCTGACCCTATTCTTCACGAAGAGCTCGTCCTTATTAAGCCCCAGCTCTCTAAGTAGGTGGGTTATGGGCCCCCTCTCCCACAGCCCACTGATATTTTCCACCCCAGTGTTGAAAATGAAGCCCTTCCTATTGAAAGCGGAGCAGTAGCCGCCAACCAGGTAGTGCTGCTCCAAAACCAGGACCTTGTACCCTCTTTTTGAAAGGAGTGCGCCGCTGGTCAAGCCGGCGATCCCGGAGCCGACGATTATGACATCGTACTCGTCCTCCCCTTTTGGTCTCCGAGGATCCACCTCAACCCTCCAGTCATATTTCCTGAACTCCTTTGAGGCTAGGTAGGCGGGCGCCTTACGTGGAAAAACCACCGAAAACGCTATGCCGAAGGCGATCAACGCGTTTGAGAGGATCACGGTGAAGGGCATGTCGAGAAATAGGAATATGGCCGCGTTCGCCATGAAGACAATCGCCCACACGGCAGTGATCATGCTGTTAATTGTGAGAAACAGCCTGTCCCTCCAGTAAACCTCCGGGTAGTCCCTTTTAGACGCCTGGAGGGTGAACGGCCGCCTCGCTACTAGCGAGGCCAGCGCCATGAGGAAAAGGGCCGTGTAGCCGAGGAGGCCGCTTTCCTCGATGAAAATCCCCAAATTGAGGACGAACGTGGCCGGCAGCGCCGCGCCGAAGTAGACGAGCGGGGCCACATCCATGATGTTTAGGTCCCTCCTGCGGACGCCAAGAACGACGAGGAGGGAAGAAATCGCGAGGGGCACAACCACGCCCAAGCTGCTCCCCATCCCGCTAAGCGTCCAGTAAACCATCCACGGCGCAAAGGAGAGGAGCATGTGGACCATGCCGGGAACTCTCCTGGTCCCGGCGTTGCCGCCGCCTTGCCTGTGCCTGCCTGCCCCCTCCTCCCTACGCGGGCTCGCCGAGGGCACCGCCTGCTCGACCTCCCCTACCCCGTGGGGCAGACCCGTCATCTCCCCATTACAGATGCACGCCCAGCTTCGGCGTTGCTCCTAAGCCCCACAGCCGCCTCTCTTCAAGCGACTTGTCCAATGGGGACGACATAGGGACCAATCCTCTTTATCCAATAATTTAAATCCTTTGCAGCCATCAAGCCCCATGCTGATCCTGGGTGGCCGAACGTGGGACGGAGCCGTGTCCGGCCTGGCCTACTGTTCCCAGAAATTTTTATATGGTGATTCCCAGTGACGGGCATGGCGTATCCATGCGACGACCACAGGACCTGCCTTGCCCTTTTCCAGAGCGTCAAGGAGAAGAGCAGCAACATACTTTCCCTGGTCGAGGACACCGACATCGGCCCTGAAAAAAGGGAGCTCGTGGAGAAGATACGGCGCCTCATGGGCGACCTAGAGGAGCTGCTAAAGACGGCCGAGCTCATAGGCGAGCCGCATGAGTCCAACAACCCGCAACACAAGCTGTTCATAGCCGCCGTCCAGATGCTGATAGAGGCTAACGACATAATGGGCAGGATGGCCACCATGCTGGTGGAGTGCAAGTGACTCAGCAGTATTCCCCCCTCAGAAGGGCCCAGGCCGCCTCCGCGAAGCCGAGGCCTCCCGGCATCCTGGTGACGTAGCGGGCCGCCGCGCGTGCCTCTGGGTCGGCGTCGGCCACGGCCACGCCCACGCAGGACCTCAGCATGCCGGCGTCCACCGCGCTGTCGCCGACGGCCAGCACCTCGTCGCAGGGGATCCCGAGGGCATCGCAAAGCGCCCTAACAGCAGCGCCCTTGTCCACGCCCCGCTCCCTGACGTGCAGAGCGTAGCCGCTGTACGTAACCTCAACGTCGAGTCCCATGGAGCCCAGGAGGCGCCTAACCGCCGCCAAGGCCGCGTGGGGGTCCCCCTCGACTATGTAGGCCATGTCGTAGGTGCGTTGGGCGTTCTGGGGGCTCGGCCTCAGCCCGGCAACGCGTTTTGGCACGACGCCGTCGATCCACCTCAACTCCATCCTGCAGAGCCTCGCCACGGAGCCTCCCACCTCAAGTATGCACCCGTTCTCGGAGATTATGGGTCCCCCGGGATACACGCCCAGGTACCTGGCTATGTGCCTTGCGTACTCGTGGCCGTTGGCTGTGGCGATGCCCACGAGCACCCCCCGCCTGAGCAGCGCCCTGAGCGCCGCCAGCGCCTCGAGGGACAGGGCGTAGGTGTCCCTCCCCTCGGTCAGGGTGCCGTCTACGTCCGTGATCACCGCGCGGCAGGGCATGGGGCCCGCTAGGACAGGAGGCGCCTCAACCTGTCAGCATCGAACCCGTACACGACCTCCATGGTCCCATCGCCAACCACCACCACTATGGGGGTCCCCACCCTGTCGCCCACCAGCATACGGGCGAGGAGGAGGGGGGTGCGCTCGTCGAGGGGGCATTGGCCCGCCTCCTCGAGGTCCTCCAGCAGGCCCCCATACGTCTCCACGTCGCCCCTGGCGAGGGCCTCGTACACTCGCATCAACATGTCCAGCGCCCTTCCAGGGTCCTCCTCGTATATGCAGCGCAGCCCCGCATGGGCCCCCCTCGAGTCCTCGCGGACCAGCAGGTCCACGAGGTACAGGTCCCGGGACAACAGCTCCTCGCGGAACTCGGTGAAGAGCCTTGCGCAGAAGGGGCACGAAACGTCGTAGAACACTATCACGGACACATCGCTGTCGTTGGGGAAGCGCATGGCTATGGGCTCCACGACGTCCAGGAGCGCCCTGCCCAACTCGGGGCCAGAGACAACGTCGGTCGCCCCCTTCCTGGCCAGGACTCCAGGTATCCCCACCTCGAGCTCCTCCGCGCCGAGGGGCTCGAAGCCGACGTTGTACTCCTCCAGCCTGGCCTCCAGCCTAGTCTCAACGCAGTTGGGGGCCCGACACTCAGTGCTGACCTCCAACAGGTATATCGCTCCCCCACTCAAGGTGCATGCGTTCACGCGGGCGACTGCCCCTGGGACGGGCAACGCGCTGGAGGAACAGAGGGCGGCGCCGAACTCGGTCTCCAACACGCGCGTATCGTTCTGGGGCAACGTGGGGACCCCGAGCAACTGCCGTATATCGCTGAACGGCGTTGGCAGGGGGCCAGCCGGGGGAAGGCAACGCGACACGGAGTACACGAGCCCCAGGCCGCCGATGACGACCCCCGACGTCCTGTTCTCGACGATGCACGTGCCGTTATAGAAGCGGGTTACCCCCTCCGCCACCTCGCCCACCCGCAACACGTACATGGAGCCGTTGCCTATGAGCGCCTTGACTGAGGTGTCGCCGCTGGCATGGGATATGTACGTTTTGTCAAGTCCATACGCGAAGTATAGCTCCGCCACGCTTGTCTCGTTGCCGCGGGTGAAGGATATGCTGTAAAGTGCGCTGTAACCCCCAGCCCCCGCCT
>JALWZH010000123.1 GCA_027002815.1 Thermoproteales archaeon
GTACCCCCGCTAACCCCCACGCCTTGCTGAAGGTCCTCACGAGCGCCACGTTGCGGTACTCCAACAAGTCTACGTGGGACTCTCCCCTGTACTCCCAGTACGCCTCGTCCACCACTAGGAGGCCCTCAAGCCTCGACGCCAGCTCCTCTATGCCCCTGGGCACGTTGCCAGTGGGGTTGTTGGGGCTACACACGTACACGAGGGCCGGCCCCCTCCTCACCACGTCGTCCACGTCCACGTCGAAGGTCTCCGTGAGGAGCGACCGCTCCGCCCGCAGCCCCAGCGACGCCGCGAGGGGGCCGACCATGCCGTACGTGGGCTCGAGCACCACGACCCTCCACCTGGCCAGGAGGGGCAGGTGCATGAGGAGGCGGAGGGCTTCGTCGGCGCCTAGCGTTGCGAAGACACTGCCCTCGGGCAGCCCGAAGCTCTCCTCGAGGAGCCTGTTGAAGGACCGGTTCAGGGGCTCCGTGTAGTACCTCGCCTCGTCGGGCGACACGCCGACGAGGACCTCCCTGTAGTACTCCTCGGGAAGGAAAAGGTTCTCGTTGAAGTGCAGCCTCAGTATGCCCCTTCCCACGTTTGGCTCGTCGTACGGCTCCAACGCGTCCAGGACCTCCCTTGGGACGGCCACGTGGTGGGCGGGCGACCACATTATAAATGATCTGCCGCGTTGCGGCCCCCGCCTAGGGGACGGGGCCTGCAGGAGGCAGCCATGTCGCCGGCCCTCCGTAACACCTCCCCTATCCGCCTCCAGTGCCCCCCTATCCAGTAGGCCTTGCCGCATCGGGGACACCTCCAGTACCTGTCCGAGCTCACCCTCGGCGGCACGTCCACCGCCTCCCTGGGGACCTCGACCAGAGGCGTATTGCACAGGGGGCACCTGGTCCTCGAGAAGTCCACCTCCACGGGTACCCCCCTGACGACGGACACCGCGGCTATCCACGCCGCGTGGTCCTCGGCGACGAGGAGGAGCGCGTTGCGGCCCCTGCGCCTGAAGAGGCCCACGTCGCGCGTCACGAGGAGGCACGGGGTAGCCGCCAGCTCCTCGTCCCCAACGTTCGGGTCATAGCGGGCGTCGTGGCCTAGGACCCTTAGCCACCTGGCCAGCCACCCCAGCATCGCGTCGACGTATATGCAGGGGCTGCGGTCCGGCAGCTCCCCGACGTAATACGCGCCGCAGCGGTCAAGGGCCATCATAGGGGGCGACCTCCCCATCGACGTAGACAGAGCGGGGCGTGGCCACGAGGCGCGTCCTGCCATACGTGGGCAGGCCCTCCAACGGCGAGAAGCGGCACGAGCCGGAGAAGGCGGCCGGATCCACGCGGCCAGGCACCAGCTCCACCACGGCGAGGCCGGCCGGGGACCCCTCCTCGAGGCCCAGGCGTAGCCCCATGAGGCCTCGGGGCCTCGACGAGTAGAGGCGCACCACGTCGTGCAGCCCCATGAGGCCCCTCCTCACCAGGTCCAGGAGCAGGAAGAGGGCCACGTTTATGCCGCATATTCCGGGAGGCGGGTCGTCGGAGGCCTTCTCGTCCCGCCCATGCGGGGCGTGGTCCGTGGCCACGGCGTCGACCATTCCTAGGAGCAGCGAGCGGAACAGCCTTTTCCTGTCCTCCCTGGAGCGGAGCGGGGGCCGGACGTAGCAGGGCCCCCTCCCATGCCTCGCCACGCACTCCTCCCTGCTGAGCAGCAGGTGGTGGGGCGTCACGTCCAGCGTTATCGTGGGCCTGTAGGCCTGCACGAGCTCGACCGTCCTCGGGTCCGAGACGTGGGTCAGGTGAACCCTTATGCCCCTCGCGACCACCCACCTCGCAAGCTCATGTGCGCAGAGGACCTCGGAATCGTTGGGCCCCTCGGCCATGGCGCCGGGCTCCTCGCAGTGGACCACCGCCAGTAGGCCGAGCCTATTGGCCACCGCGAAGGTCTCCACTATGTGGTCCCAGCCGTACCTCTCTATGTCGGCCGGATACGCCTTGACCCCCACCACGTAGGGCCGCGCCTTGGCCACCTCCTCGGGGTCCTCGGGGATCCCCATGTACAGCCTATACTCCACGGGCAGCGAGGAGCCGTCATCCCACCGTCTCCTGGCGAGCGACGCGTCCCTTATATGGGGCACCGTGTTGGGCATGTCGCCCACGGCCACAACTCCGCCCTGGAGCGCGGCGAGCGACGCGGAGGCCATGTCCTCCTTGTGCCTCAGCCCCCAATCCCTGAAATGCACGTGCATGTCGACGGCGCCCGGCAACACCAGGTGCCTCCTGCCGAAGACGTACCTGCGACATCCCCCCAACTTCCCTCCGACCACCACGCCGTCGGCTATGGACACCGCGGCGCGCCTGCCGTTCCACAGCCTGCCGGCGACCTCTATACAGCCCATGTGCCCAGCCACGCGCTGCTAAATAAACCCCATCAAATAAAAGCCCTCCATGTCGGTGCCGTATGGACATGGACGATGTGGGGCCCCTCATACTGCTCGCATCAATGGGCGTTTCGAGCAAGAGGAGGACGCGGCTGAGGCTTGCCGACATAGCGGCGGCGACTGGCCTAACGCCTCAGGGCGCCTCGAAGATGGTGAAGCGGCTAATGGACAGGGGGCTGCTCGTGAGGCACGCCGACGGCTCCCTGACATTCACCGGCAAGGCCGAGGAGGAGATGCGGGAGGCCTTCGGCGTGCTGCTCAGGTACTTCGGCGCACCCCTGAGGGTCAAGCTGTCGGGCGCCGTCTTCACGGGGCTGGGGGAGGGAAGGTACTACCTGTCCCTAGAGGGGTACGTCAGACAGTTCGAGGAGAGGCTGGGCTTCAGGCCCTACCCGGGCACCCTCAACGTGAGGCTGTTCCCCGAGTACATACCGCATAGGCGCTACCTCGAGCTGCTCCCGGGCATACAGATAAGCGGGTTCAGCAACGGCGTGAGGACGTACGGCGGGGTCAAGTGCTTCAGGGCGGAGGTTAACGGCTATCCCAACGCCGCGGTCCTCATCATCGAGAGGACGCACTATGGGCCAGACGTAATAGAGCTGGTCGCCCCAATAAGCCTCAGGGAGGCGCTAGGCCTCAAGGACGGCGACGTGGTGGACGTGGTGGCCAACCTGGAGCTGGGCCTATAGGCCCGCCTTCACCTCCTCGAGGCAGCGCGGGCCAGTACGAACACTGCAAGCACCAGCGTGATGAGCACCGCCGCGGCGCCGTAGGCAACCTCGTTCTGCACCTCGTAGTTCGTCTGCGCCATGTAGTATATGAGTAGCGGTACTGCGCCGACCGGCCCCGTCACGTATTCGTGGGGGCTTGCGTAATAATAGTCGTTGCCCAGCGCCGTGAATAGGAGGGGAGCCGTCTCCCCCATTATTTTGGCCGTGCCTATGAGGAAGGACGCGAGGATCGCCCTCCAGGCGGCCTTCCTGAGCACCACGAAGAGGGCCTTGGCCTCGTCACCAGTGATCGCATGTGCGGCTTCCCATAGCTCCCGCCCAACGCTGGCGTATGCGCTTGCAGTGAATATGGCAACGTACGGCACCATGACTATGGCGAGGGCAGTGGCCCCCGCCAGACCGCTGAACTGGGACACCTCGACGCCCAGCAGGGCCCTGAGGACCGGGTTCACGGCCGGCAGCGCCAGTGACATTGCGGCGTATACGAAGAGGCCGACGGCTATTGTGGGGTACTCCACCAGCACGTTTATGAACGACTGCGACACAGCGGCCAGACGCTCGTGCCTGTACGCGCCCAGGTAGACTCCCAGGGGGAAGCCGACGGCTATCCCCATGGCGGCTCCCATGACGGCCATGACGAGGGTCCCCACTAGGGCCGGGCCTATCCCCCCCGCCTCGTCCAGCGGCGTTGGGGGGAGGCCCGTGAGGAACTCGACCAAGCCGATCCTGGCTATTGCCGGTATCCCCTTCGCGTATATGTCCACAATCACTAGCACCACTGGGAGTGCCCCCAGCACTGCCAGCGCCACTACCAGCGCCTGGCCCGCCTTGTCAACCAGCGCCCTGCGGCTCATCGCCGGAACAGGTACCTCACCGCGATCA
>JALWZH010000124.1 GCA_027002815.1 Thermoproteales archaeon
GCCCATTACCTTGTCAATGTGATGGTGAGCATGTTGAGGTCGTGACCAACTGGCTATTAGCGTGCTCCCAGTGCGGCTCTAAGAGGTACCTCGACGTTGGGTTCAACCTTGCCCTGTACGGCGGCAGGATATACCTGTACTGTGAAAGGTGCGGCAGGAACACGGAGCAGAGGGTGCTGGGCTACGTGGAAGAGGACGGGACATTCGTGAGGTTCGAAGATATTATTAGGTCGAGGGTAAGGCACGGCGGGGAGACCATAGATTAGGGCCCGGTGCCTATTTATACCTTCAACGCTGTTTTCCATGAATGGGCAGTATAGCATCGGAGGTGCAGAGGAGCATAGTGGAGCTTTCCCGTGCGTTGAACATACGGGTGGACAAGGTGCTCGACGCCTACATGTCGTTTTCTCCCGCCCGCATAAGGATACTCGAAATAGTTGAGGAGGGCGGCGAGGTGGTGGGCCTAAGGCTTTCAGTACAGTCCGACACCAGGAGGGACACCTGGCACTACGTCACGGTGGGGAGATACGGAGGAAAATGCACGTGTGAGGGGAGCGTGTTTGGGGGGAAACTGTGCAAGCACGTGATCATGGGCCTCATATCGTGGAACATGACGTCGATAATACGTAGAGGCAAAAAGATAAATTTCGGCGAGTTGACGTGGCTGCGTGAGGAAAAGGAAGGAACATAAACCTAATTATATACAGCTCAATGAGATGCACGA
Source organism: Thermoproteales archaeon (assembly GCA_027002815.1). Lineage (GTDB taxonomy): Archaea > Thermoproteota > Thermoprotei > Thermoproteales > Thermoproteaceae > WANN01. Next base: position 725 of record JALWZH010000124.1, read on the forward strand.
GTTGTGCCTTTGTACTGAGCCTGCCATACTAGGCATGTTCCGTACGGCCATTTTGAGGGGCAGTGCGTCCCACTTCACAAGGGCAGCGCGTCTCCTGGCCAAGATAGCCACCATGAGGCGGGACGTTGGCAAGAAGATTATGAAGAAGGTGGAGGAGATTACGGGCAGTAAGGGGGACAGGTACCTGCCGGTGGTCACTGCGCGTAGCGTTGTGCTGTACCTCAAACATTCCCTACACGACGTGGAGATGGAGGTGAACGATTCGGCGGTCACGGGCAGGATAAAGGTCGTGTCGCTGAGGGCCAGGGACCCCGACCACGCCTTTGCATCGCTTTTGGACGTCCTTGATGATCTGTTCAACTGTACCATGATAGAAACTGTGGGGAGCAGCCCCTACAGCTACGTCCAGCCGCCTACCTGTCCCACCTGTAGGGGCAAGATAAGTATCAGGGTGGTGCACCCGTTGGACGAGAGGCGGGCCCTCGTCCGTTGTCTCAAGTGCGGCTCCTACTATGTGGCGGGGCGCCGCACGCTGATCGAGTACTCCGAGAGGGGCTCCAAGGTAGAAAATTTAAATCTGATCGCAGGACGCGCCACGTGAAGAGAAGTATGGGCTGACCGGTGACGAGGGATTTGAACGCGGATGTGTCACCTCCCAGGTTCCCACACTATGGTGCCCATGTCGTCGAGGGGCCTATAGCCCGGCAGGCCGGCGATTATGTCGCGGGCCCCAGTCCTGAGGAACTCGATGAACTTGGCCAGGGCAGGCCGGTTAAGTGAGGCCGCGTTTACGAGGAAGTCGTATCGTTCCCATCCAATTGTTATGTGGTCTAGGCCGTACATCTCGGCCGCGTACCTAATGCCCACGCCCACGTCTGCCCTGCCCTGGGCCACGGCGGCCGCCACGGCGGTGTGCGTCCTAGCCTCGCTCCAGTACCCCCTTATACGCCCAGTCAATTCCTCGAACGTGGCGCCCATTTCGCGTGCAAGTCTGCGGAGGTGGGAGTCCAACAACATCCGGGTGCCCGTGCCGCGCTGCCTGTTAACTATCATTATGTCCCCGCGCAACAGGTCACGTATGCCCGATATGCCCTTGGGGTTCCCCCTGGGGAACATGAGCACCTGTTCCCTCAGGTAGCCCCCCACTAGGACAGCGTTGCGTATCCCGCGTTCCTCGAGGAACGGCACGTTGTACATGCCTGTCTCCTCGTCGAGAAGGTGTATCCCCGCGATGTCCGCGTCCCCCCTCCTCACGGCCTCCAGCCCGCCGAAGGATCCCACGTTTATTGTCTTTGCGGATATACCTGCACCCGCAAGTATCCTGTCAAGGGCTATGTCATGGCTGCCGATCACGTGCATTTCCGCGGGCCTGTAGCCGGAAAACAGCTTCACGGAGACCTTCTCCCCCTCCTCTAGGTACTCAACATTCTCGTGTATATCCAGGTACCCGTCCGCCCTTGCAACGGTAGTGATGGCGCCAGACTCCGCGGAAAGCGGGTACGCGGCGAGCCCCCTTGGGGTCTCCACTAGGCTGACCGGGTACAGGGTCCTCCTGCCGCGTCCCCCCTCTATCCGTGACGCCAGTATGGCCTCCACCTCCGCCTCCTTTTCCGGTCCCCTACAGGTCATAGCCCTTAAAATCGGCGCCACCACGAGGTGGAATATGACCAGGGCACTGCTGGGGTAACCGGGAAGACCGATCACCAGCGTGCCACCCCTGGTCACGGAGACCACGGTGGGCTTCCCCGGCTTTACCTTGAGGCCGTGCACTATTATTCCGGGGGGCCCCAACTCCTCGAGCACCCTGTACGTGAGGTCGGCTAGTCCCGCCGAGGTGCCGCCGGACAGGAGGACGAGGTCGTGGCTCGAAGCCGCGTCCTCCACGACCCGCCTGATCTCCTCCTCGTCGTCCCTAACGATGCCCAGGTAATGCGGCTCGGCGCCCAGCGACACCAGGGACGAGGATATCGTGTACGCGTTTATGTCATACACCTTTCCGGGCCCCAGCCGCTGTCCCGGCGGCACGAGCTCGTTTCCCGTGGATATGACCGCAACCCTCGGGGGCCTATACACAGGCACGGAGTCGATGCCCAGCGCAGCCAACACGCCTATTTCTCGGGGGCCAAGCGCTGTGCACCTGCGCAGCACGAGCTCGCCTAGCATTATGTCGCTGCCGGCATGCAGCACGTTCTCGCCTGGGACCACGGATCTATACACGTACACGTGTCCGTCCCTCACGCCTGTGTACTCGACCATCACCACGGCGTTGGCTCCCCTGGGCAGCGGGGCGCCTGTGGCAACCTCGACGGCCTCCCCGGAATTGACCTCGCGGGGCGGCTCCTCGCCCGCGTCTACCGCGCCTACCAGGCGAAGCACGCGCGGCGACTCGTCGTGGGCGCCGTAGGTGTCCTCGGCCCTTACGGCGAACCCGTCCATCGTGGCCCTATCGAAGGGGGGGACGTCGATGGGGGCGTAGACGTCCTCAGCGAGCACGCGCCCATAGGCCGCGAGGAGGCCAGTCCGCTCTACGGGCATCTCCCTCACGTAGCCTGCAATGGCCCTCAGGGCCTCGTCAACACTTTTAAGCTCATGGAATATCACGCGCTTCATCGCAATATAGCGCAAATTGGAATTAATAAGGCTGCGCCGCGTTTGGGCCCTCAAAGCCAGAGGGACAGGAGGGACCCCGTCGCAGCACCACTCCAACACACCTTCTTGAAGGGGCACCTGGAACACTTGTCCCGGTCCACGTTAGGGGGCCTCTCGCTGGCCATGATGCGCCTTATCGCGTCGAGCACCTTCAATGACTCTGGGTCCCTTTGAACGGTCTCCACCCTGTGCCGGTAAACTAGGTAGCCTCTGTCGGAGCCGAGCAGCTCCATGTATACCTGTAGCTGTTTCCTGTGCGCCGACCTTGTGGCGTAGCCCGTCTTAAGCTCCACTGGTATGAGCCTCTCGCCTCGTTGTATCACTATGTCGACTACCCCAGCGGTGAAGTCGGTCTCCACCTTGTACTCGGTAATGACGTTTGGGTAGGACGAGAGGTACCGCTCGTACCGCTCGTGGAGGACCCTGCCCTTGACGAGGGAGACCAAGGACGACCTAGTGAGGAGCTTCGCCCTCATCTTTGTCTGCACCCAGACCAGTCTAGGGCAGAACTCGTAGTCGCTTATCATAGAGGGCGTTGGGGAAGGCCTTTCATAGGCCACGGCGAATATGTTGCCGAGGCGTATGAGCCCGCCCTCCGATTCCAGCACGGACACTGCTGCGTCCAGCCCTATATCATCG
>JALWZH010000125.1 GCA_027002815.1 Thermoproteales archaeon
CGTTGGCTCCGTTATCGATGCAAAGCTTAGGAGACTTGTCGCCAGGATGTACGCTAATGTTTTGTCTCTGCTACGAGGACGAGGCCTAGCTCCCTGTTGACCTCATCGTAAAACCGCGTCCACCACTCGGAAGAGGCTTGTTCTGGGTCCCTCGCGAATTTGGCTGCCCACTCCTCGGACCCCACTTCGCCGGCCAACATGAATATTATGTCCCTAGGCTTCTTTCCTTCCCACATACGGGGCTCCGCGCCCGCCATTTTGGAATACTCAGCTATTTGTCTATAAGCCCTCAGAGCGTGCTCCCTAATGTCCACATCTACCCCGAGTAGATCCCTATACATATCTCTAAGCGCGGATTCAGCCCATCCCCTATGGAAGCGGCATATGCCGGCATTGTCTATCAGGTATTCGTTGAGGGCCCTCTTCATGGAAGATCTGGCGTATTCCTCAGGGTCCGCAAACGTGGGATTATAATCAGTCCAGTACCTGCCAAGCATGAAGAGCGGTGCAAGCATGCCCGGCGTCCAATATAGGTTTGGCGTCATGTACCCTCCATCGCCCAGAGGGATATACACTGCAGTGTCCTCGAACCCTATTCCTATCCGTGAGACCCTGTCCTTATACTTGGCGTTCAGGGCCTTGGCAGCGCCACGTATACCATTTTCTGCGATTAGTCTCAGCACCTCGTTGGACCCCTCTGTAAGGCCCTCTATCAGAGCCTTGGCCAACCTCGCGTTCATGGTCGAGGAGGATGGGCTATAAAGCGAGGGGTCGAACATGGGCTTAGAGTCTAGGCCGACCTCGCCCGGCTCTAGTAGGCCCTTGTGTATCAGGTCGAATATCCAGGCCACTATGTGCCCCACCTCTATTGCGTCCAGGCCCTTTTCGTCGGCCAGGTCAACGAGCTCGACAGAGTCCTCGAACCTCACTACGCCTATGAGAGGGCCCAGCGCATTAAACGGCTCATAGTCGACTTTCTTGCCACGCCACACCTTTTTGCACACCACAGAGCACGGTTCACCACAATTATACCAACTCTTGGACTTTTCAAACACCTCTACATTGAACGGTTTCCAGAACTTTTCAAGGATCAGATTGCTCAGTTCGATTCTAAGAGTCTTGGACGCGTATACGGTGTTGTAGGCAAACCCAGGGACTAACTCCCTGTAATGCACATAGTTCACCCCAAAGGTACCGCCGGTGCGCAGTTTTGGGTCGTAACGGTATTTGACAGTCTTCTCGTTGAGAACGCTAACGTAGTCTTTGCCGTAAACGCTCCTAAAGACCTTATTTATGGCGTCGCTGTTGTTCACGGTCCCGGCGCTCCTCGTGCTTTTACCCCCAAATATTATTGCTGAGACGTTATGGGACCTGTACATCACGGTGCCCCCTCCGCCACGCGCCGCCGAGTCCTCTTGTCCGTACGCAACGTCGCGTCTGCGCAGATCAATGCCAGGGGCGAATATGGCGCCAAATATGGTCCTTACGGCCGCGGGACCCACCAACACGGGTCTTGCCATGTAATTTTCGAACAGCTCCCAGTAATTGTCGATGAGGTACGACGTAAATGCGTATATCCCCCGTTTTCCAGAATAGCCTCGGTATAAGTCTTCAAGCTTCCCATATGATATCTCGTGAAATTCCACCCGTGGCGTTTCTCCCCTGTCCCCAATGATCGTCATTATAAGTGGAACGTGGGACCTTCCCACTATTACAACCGCATCCACCCCCGTACGCATAAACGCGTACGACGCGCCTCCCACAGCGCTTACATGTAGAGTTCCCGTCTGAGGGCTTTTAAAGACCGCTATGAGTCTATGGGTCCCCATGAGTCGCCCTCCCTTGAAGGGACCAGAACCTAAAAGCAGCGCGTTGTCGGGGTCAAAGGCGCTCTTTTCCCAGGTTCTCCGCTCGAAATGTACCAGTATCCCTGCGTCTACGGGGCCCAGCACCTTAGTGAGGGGGAACTCACGCAATCTCCAGGTACGGCCACCTACATCCACCTCTAAGATGCGGTAAGGTTCCATGGTTTTAACCCCGTATACATGTATTAAAACAATGGTGTATTACACGTTCAAGCCGTAGCATTAGGGTACAATTATTAGAATTTTCGTTTTCGTGGTGCACTCTCTTGGGTGTGTGGGGCAGCGACGTGGAGCAGGCCACGAATCTTTCGCTGGGCCGTCTTGTCCTAGGCGAGGCGCATGTGGGACATGGAGCGATGTACTTAGGCGGTCAAGTAGAGTTACATCGCCGTCATGTAGCCGCTCGGTTGCACGTCCAGGCGTAGCGGCATTAAAGGGGCAAGAGGACCCATACTTTGTGAAACATTTAATACGGACTATATTTCTATAGATATGGTTACGGTAAAGGAGGTCGTCAAGCATGGCGATGTAGTGTACTGCAATCCAAACGATACGGTTCTGGACGCCGTAAAGAAGATGCATTCGCACAAGGTTGGCAGCGTCCTAGTCATGGAGGGCGCAAAACTTGTCGGCATATTCACCGAAAGAGACCTGGTACGCATAGTTTCTGAGGGCGGAGACCTGTCCCTGAGGCTGAGCGACGCCATGTCAAGAAATGTGCTATACGCGCATCCAGAGGAGAACCTCCTCTCAGTAGGCATGCGCATGATAGAGAACTGGATTAGACATATGCCAGTAATAGACTCGGAGGGGAGAGTGGTCGGCGTGCTGAGCATGCGCGACGTCTTAAGGAGGTTGCTGGCCGAGGAGGCCTATCCCTGACCTAGGAAAACTTATTACTGTTTGTTCGGGCTCCGCCACATGGGTAGAACCATAGCAGTCATTGGCGGGGGCGCTGCTGGGGCCAGCGCCGCTGCACGTGCGCGGAGGCTCGATCCACAGGCACGCGTGGTACTGTTTGAAAGGGGGCCCATGATCACGCATGCTCCCTGTGGGATACCGTACGCTGTGGCCGGCATAGTTAAGGGTCACGAATACCTGCAGACGTATACGCCAGAGGAATTCTCCAGGGACAGAAACATCGAAGTGTATACGAATAGCGAGGTGACCCAAATAGACGTAGGTTCAAGGACATTGACTGCGCTGGTTCAAGGATCCGCTAGGCGCTTTTCGTGGGATCGCCTCGTTATAGCTACAGGGGCTAAACCCTTTATCCCCCCTGTAAATGGGGTGGACCTAAAGGGTATACTCACAGTAAGGTTGCCCCCCGACACGCCACAATTAAAGGAAGAGTTGAGTGTGGCCAAAACCGTGGCCATAGTGGGCAGTGGATATATAGGCGTCGAAATGGCTGAGGCGATGTTACATCTGGGTAAAAAGGTACTCATATTTGAGGCGTTCGACAGGCCGTTGCCCCAGATGCTCGACAACGACGTTGCACGTATAGTCGCAGAGGAGATGACCTTGAAAGGCGCAGACCTGCATCTCAACGAGAAGGTTGTGGAGTTCAGAGGCAAAGACCACGTGGAGTACGTTGTCACAGAGAGGGGAGAATACAAGGTGGACAAGGTGGTTTTGGCTGTAGGCGTGAGGCCGGACACCACGCTTGCGAGGGACATAGGTGTGAGGCTCGGGGAGACCGGGGCGATATACGTGGACGAGTACATGGAGACGTCTGTGCCCGACATCTTCGCGGCGGGCGACGCTGCGGAGACTGTGCATCGCGTGACAGGAATGCGCGTGTGGGTCCCTCTGGCACCCCCCGCGAATAAGATGGGCCAGGTGGCTGGGGCTAATGCGGTCAAAGCTAGGTCGATTAGGTTCCCCGGAGTGACGGGCACGTCAATAACGAAGTTTTTCGATCTGTACATTGCGAAGACGGGCCTAAACGAGAACGAGGCTAATAGGCTTGGCGTTAAGACTCGCGCGGCACTTATAAGGGCTAGGTCCACGGCAGGCTACTATCCCGGCGGCTCGCCGGTATACGTAAAAATGATAGTTGATAGTGATGAAAGGGTGATTGGGGTCCAAGCGGTTGGCCATGACAAGGCTGTGGCCGGGTACATAGATGCTGCGGCTGTGTTGGTCGAGAGGAGGGCGACCATAGAGGACGTGTTTTTCTCGGACCTATCCTACATGCCGGCCACTGCCCCAGTTTGGCACCCGCTTATAGTGGCTGCGAGGGTACTTTCCCAAGGCCGCTTTTAGACAATCAAAGATCCGCGTTTAGGCGCCTGCACAGATCAATGATATATGGCTTTACCAAGTTGTTTGTATGATAACGGTAGTCGGAGTGGGTAGGGTCGGCTCTGATGCCGCTTTGCACTTGGGCCTTAGGAGGCTTGACAGGGAGATCACGCTCATAGACGTGGTTCAAGGGCTTCCCCAGGGAGAAGCCCTGGACCTCAACCACACAATGTCCATACTCGGCATCGACGTAGAATATAGGGGGAGCAACGACTACAGGGACATGGCGGGAAGCGATATAGTCGTGGTGACCGCCGGCCTGGCTAGGAAACCTGGCATGACTAGGGAAGAATTGGCGGCTAAAAATGCTGAAATTGTGGGCGCAATAGGCAGGGCCATCAGGGAGCATGCGCCTGGCGCCATAGTGTTGATGACGACAAACCCGCTCGATGCTATGGTGTATGTAATGTACAGGGCCACAGGATTCCCAAGGGAGAGGGTGATAGGCTTCAGCGGAGTGCTTGACTCAGGGCGCCTGGCCTACTACGCGTCGAAACGTATCGGTGTGTCCCCAAGCTCCATCCTCCCTATAGTGGTCGGCCAACATGGGGAAAAGATGGTGCCGTTGCCGCGACACACGTACGTCTACGGCAAGCCCATAACAGAGTTCCTATCGAGGAGCGAGATAGACGAGATCGTGAAGGAAACGATACAGGCAGGCGCCGAAATAACGAAGTTGAGGGGTTACTCTTCCAACCATGCTCCGGGCGCTGGCGTCGCTGTTATGGCGGAGGCTATCAAAAGAGACGAAAAGAAGGTGTTCCTAGCATCGGCAATCCTTAAAGGCGAATATGGAGTCGAAGGCGTGCCCGCATGCGTCCCACTTGTCCTTGGCAAAGCGGGAATCGAACGTATAATTGAACTGGACATGACGGAAGAAGAGAAGAGGCTCTTCGAAGAAAGTATTAACGCAATAAGAGAGAACATAGGACAAATACCCAGGCCCCTTATAGAATAATCACCATTTCTGGCATGCGTTTTTCCTGAACGTCAGGATGGCGCCTTGTACGGTGCCCTAAGCTTTAAAACTCCGCTGGGTAGGGTTTTAAACCTGCGCGTCGCATTTTTCGTGGACGTTTCAGAGTTCGACAGGTGGATATTAATGGCCGAGAGGACGTTGGAGTCGGCATTGAAGGACTTAGAAGCGGGAGATTACAACTGGGCGTGCTTTAAGGCGCATCAAGCTGGCGAGTTCGCGGTCAAGGCTCTCCTCTATGGTATGGGTAAGCCCACTAGGGGCCACGCCATAACGAGGCTCCTCAGAGAGCTGTCGGGATACGTGGAGGTTGACGCTGTATTGGAAGCAGCGGCTCTATTGGACAAGTTCTACGTGCCTACTAGGTACGTGGATGCGTGGAGTGAGGGAGTACCCTACGAATATTATACGAGACGTGACGCTGAGGCCGCACTCTCGGCAGCACAGACTTTGATGAGCTTTGTGAGGAGGGTATGGGGATCTCTGAGTGGAGGGAGGGACTGAGACGCGAGGCGCTTAGGCTTGCCGAGGAGGTGGCTGTCAAGGTCAAGGGCACGGTCTTTCTCGTAGGTTCCTATGCCCGTGGCGATTTCGGGGAGGACAGCGACGTTGATGTGCTGATTGTCGGAGAATTTTCGGAGCCGCCTCATAGGAGGCTCCTCCACGTGGTTGTGCCAGCCGAGCTGATAGCGCTTACGGTAGAGGAAGCGCTCAGAATAGTGGAAAGATGCTATCCCCTTGCACAGGACATAGCGCTGGGCATCGTGGTCAAGGACGACCTACTAATAGCGGAGCGCCTAATTAGTGCCGCTAAGAGATGCGCGGATCGGTAAGCGGTCCTTTTTTGGCCGTTATGGCTTAAATGGCGCCGCTTACAGGGCGCCGTGGACGCGATTTATATGGCATGGCGATAAAAATAGCGGCTTTAATAGGTGCGGAATGGTTTGTCCAAAACTGTATAGCTGGCCTTGTAGAGATCCCTACTTATGCGCTTTCCAGTCTATAATGGTCTTCATAGGCTTGCCTTTCAGGGACATCACATATGAGGTTGCTGAGAGAGCAGCGGCAACACCCATCGCGGCGCTTATGACGGCCTGCTTGTAGGGGTACGCCACTATGTCGCCCGCAGCATATATCCCTGGGGCAGAGGTTTTTCCCTCCCAGTCGGCTATTATTTCCCCTCTTTCGTTCAATTCCACCAGTCCCCTCACGAAGTCGCTCTTAGTGACGTAGCCTACCTCTATGAATACAGCGGAGACGGGGATCTCCCTCACCTCGCCACTTTTACGATTCTTCACGACTATCCCCTCAACCGACCTGCTTCCCCTTATCTCTACAACCTCGCTGTTGGGCACCAGCACCACCTTACCGTGCGCGAGTAGCTGGTCCAAGAACTCCCTCTCTACTCCGGGCTCGTCGCCTGGGAAGATCCAGTAGAAGCGTGAGGCCACGCCGTTTATGATCGTCGCGGGCTCTATGGCGAGGTCCCCCCATGAGACCAACGCTATGTCCTTGCCCTTGAAGAACGGCGCATCGCAAATGGAGCAGTATGATACCCCCCTGTTCTTAAACTTCTGCTCGCCGGGCACTCCGAGTTCCTTTGGCGTTTTGCCAAACGCCAGGATAATTGCGAGGGCCCTCACCTCGTCTCCCCCGTAAGTCCTTATGATAAAGGCGTTACCATCACGCACAATTTCGTCGACCTCGTCGAAGACGATCTCGGCGCCAAACGACCTAGCTTGCTGTTCGACCCTTTTGGCAAGCTCGGGCCCGCCTATCTTAGATATGCCTGGGTAATTTTCAATAAGTGTAGTCATGTTTAATTGGCCGCCCAGGTCCTTACTTATGACCAAGGTCTTCAAGTTCTGACGTGATGTATACAGTGCGGCTGATAGACCCGCTATGCCTGCGCCGATAACTACCACATCGTAGGCGTCGCTCATAATGATCCGGAGAGAATCCCAGATTTAAACCATGCGCCATATGGAAGACCCAACCACGAAATCGCCGCAAAAGATAAATATGGCGTGGAAAGTTGTGTCAGAGCGGCCGTAGCTTAGCGGGAGAGCGCCCGGCTGAAGATGGAGGCGTGGAAGCTCAGCCTCCCAGTTCCCGGGAGGTCCCGGGTTCAAATCCCGGCGGCCGCACCATGTTGCCCTCTTATAACGATTAATGGGGGTGCTGCGTGGGCATTGCCACCATAATATTTCCACACTGGACCTCTACATGGCTGTGGAAGCGTATTTGCACAGATCTTGTACGTTACCCAGCCTTCTAACGAGTGACCTAACATTCTTTGTAGAGGTGTATCTTCCATGGGGCCTAAGTGAACCACTGAAGGAGAAAGGTATGTGCATCAACTCGTGTACAATAATCTCAACTATGTCTGCACACGACAGTTTCACAAGGCACTCCCCTATTAATTCTATCACATAGGCCGGCCCAATGCCCACGAAGGCGAAAACCCTTGACATGCCATGTATACGTGCGCATGCACGTGTTTTAGATCCCCTGGATATTACTACATATATTTTACCTTTATCTATGTATGAAAGTTCAAGTGCGTCTATGATTAGATGTACCATATGTTCGATGTCTGGGCTCCTATAGTATCTAACCATGCTGGTGTTAAGACAAGGGGAATTTATCAGATGGGTTCGACGTATTACGCGCTAAAATGTCAGGTTGCTATATTAACATGGTCATTTGTATTACGCATGGAACGAGTGGTCCTCACTAGGGACGAGTACGACAAGTTCCTTGACGTGTGTAGGAAAATGGGATTATCGCTGGACGATTGTGTGGCATACGCCATAATGAATCTTATATATGGTCAGTAATCTTTGGGTCATATTTATTCATATCTGAGACCTTTTTCTACCAGTCAGCATGGACGGGCATGATAATAGAGGTGGTATGTAGCAGGTGTGGGAGGGTCCTATCCGTATATAAGCGTCCTCTTCCTATAATAATACTTGCGAGAAAAACCTCGAGGATACATAAGGGAAGGTGCCCGTATTGTAAAGAAAAAATTGAGGGCGTCATAAACGGGGAACTAAAGTTCATTGCGTCTCAGCTCTGAGAACATATCGGGGTTGGACACCAAGCGTTCCAGGAGGAGTCTCGTGGACTGTACGAGGCCCCCAGTTACCTTGGCTATTCTATCCGCTAGAAATAATGGAAATGGGTATCCTCTTTTGGACATCCTGTATACCGTATATAATATATTGTCTATATTATTATAAGATTTTTCGTTGAATTCTACATAATATATATTTCCTATATTAATATATGTACCATAGATGTTTATCGAGGTTTTTTTAGCTATTGCCGACCTTACTTTTACTGGCGGAAGGTAGCACGGAGCGTTACACCCACTCAACTTGGACTTGATTATTGAATACTCGGGTAAGTGGACCGTGTTGCTCTGTTGTCCACCTAAGTACTTAGATCTAAACATGTCTTTGACTATTGACAGTACAGGTATACGGTCTAATTTTTCGATGAAAAGTTTTTCAAATAAGGCTACTGCGCGTCCAAGTTCATCGCTCTGTGTGGTTACATAATCGGGGAATGTGAGTGATCCGTCAAGTAAGGCTAGGTCCACATCGGTTATTGACTCTAGCTCGCCTATTCTTGACATATATGTAAGAATAAGCTTGCTATATTTTAGATCGCTTATGAATATGGGCTTAACATCATAAGTGGCTTTAATGACGTCGGCGTACATCACGGACGCTGTGCTGACTATACCTATATGACAACCCTTGTACTTTACCAAAGAAAAACCGGAATCAATTGCTTGGATACTTAACTTGGGCGAGGTACTGGATATATATAACGGTTTAAGTTCAACCTTATCAACATATTCGTGTAATATCGATGTGATTTGTGGCACGTGGTATTCGGCTATCCTGTAAATACCGCCTATTAACCTCTTCATGGATAGAGATCGCTCAATACCTGGTCTATAACCGAGAACACGTCGTCCTCCTTAGTCACGTTGCATTCGTAGAATATCTCTGCAATAAAAGAAGGGATAGCAGATGTGTCTCGGCTTCTTAGTGCTAGTTCTAAGAACTGAACGCTCCTCGAAAGTCGTTTGGCCTTTCTTTCTCCTATTATAAGCTCCATGATTTTCTTTTTTGCGCATTCGGAGCCCAACAGTAGGTTCGCGGCAGCCACATCGCGAAGTTCCTCCAATAAGCGTGTGGGCCTCTTTAGGTAAATGTGGAACGGTCTTCCAATTATAACGATCTTGTTTTCCAATAGGGCGGCTACTGGCGCGCCGGTATATTTACCGTACCCTATTACTGAACCGCTGCTCACGGCGCCGCATGAGAAGACCGTATGTAGCTCCCTGTTCCTGATGACAGGCACGTCGACGAAATCCCCTGTACATCTATAAGCAATCACTATCTTTGCATTTATTAGGCTGGTCTCTATACCGACCAGGTCTATTACGACATCTGCGGAGTACGCGCCTTTACTTGGATCCCTTATAATTTCAATACTATGCAACATACTTTTTCTCCACGACCCCCATTTCCGCCAACCTTTCAAGTTGCGCCATCACGGCACTTCTAGGCATTCCCAGCTCGGTTACAAGTCGATCGATATCTATACCGGTATTGTACCCTAACTTCGCGATTGCTATCATGAGGTGGGCATCGATCCCCATCTTACGGGCCTTTTCTGATATTAGTTTGAGCAGGGCCTTTTTATCGGGCTTCACGTCGATGCCCAATCTACGTCTAACCCACCTCACCATGGCCTCAACCTCTTCCGCTTCCTTCCTCAACGATTCGAAGTGAGATATGCGGTCTGTCCTAAGCTCTTCGGCGATAAGTTTGAGGTCACGTATATACACGTCTATGAGATTGAGGGGTTCTGTTAGGGACAGTATAGCTTCCAGGTCCTCATGGAGCTCGCCTTCATCCATATCAAGGTCATACTTGTAATTGTGGAATAGTCGGATAGTCTCATTCACCCTATCCGCTATGTCGGCTTCCCTCTTTAAGAGAGACAATGCGTTCCCGTATTCCCGCCTATCTAGGTGGGACTGAATTGCCTCCCTTATACGTGCCAACCGCCTGAACTTTTCCAGTCCTTTAACCTTAACTGCGAGTTCTGCCATGTTTTTTCCAATGGCTGTAAGCTCCCTCTTCTTCTCTTCATGCAGCTTGATCGCAATGTCCCGCTTCTCCATTAGCGATATTAGGGTAGACGATAATTCTTTAGGGCTAGATATAGCCACGGGCACATCGCCTATTTCAAGAGGTACACGTTCAGAGAGTCTAATAACGCCAAGAGGCGTGTTCACCTCGATAGATATGCTCTCGAGGGAACGTACCTCAGCGATAACGGATTCGAGGAACCTCTTTGCGCAGTCCCCAGAATGGGGAAAGGATTTGTACGTCTTCGGGCCGCAGGGCACCAGTAGACCACGTAAAACCATAAGGTTTATCAGGTCGTCCTCTTTGAAATCGCGCCAGAGATGTACCGGGTAAAGACGCGCTATCTCGCGCTCCAAGGTCTTATGAGTAATATGCGCGTCTATGGCCGCAAGGTACTCGTAGAAACTTTCCTCTACAAGGGAAAGAGACGGCCTTCCACCCTCATCGCACCACAGGTGGGGCTGATCCGTGCACGAGCCTTGCAACCATGCTGACGCTATGCGCCTCAACAAGGTAGCCTTGCCCTCTTTACTACGCTTTATAGCTAACGTGTATTTGTAAAGTGTTCTCCGGACGGCCTCTATGTGGGTTGCCACATCGCTGATTACGTCTTTAGCAGTTTGGGAGTGTTCAGAATAGGGGTTCTCATCGCCATATACTCTGCGTAGCTCGTTGAATATTATAGAATCTCTTAGCCGCTCCATCTTGTCGGCCCCATAGCAAAACAGCTTGACAAATACGTGGGCCGGATCTTTATATACGGCTTTCCACCGCTTCTGTAGCAATGGGGCCGCCTTTTCTTCCAGTACTGAGGATAGTACCGTGCTGCTCAACAGAAATATGATTACTGAATCCACGGGCATATCGGCTATGGTTCCACCGTCTACGATGGAAGATATGGTTGAGACGGCGGATCTTAAGTCATGTTCGTTAATTACGTGAAGCGTGACCAGTCCCAGCCTAATGTCCTGCCTATTCTGGACAGTGGCCTTTCCTTGGGGTAAGGGCACCCTGGCGCCTGATATATCAACAAGGTCCTCCACGAGCTCATGTACATCAGCCGACTCGAACCTGGCGGTTACATGACGTACGACGTGTTCAACAAGGTCCCGCTTATCGTCATCGGCGAAAACGGACTTTAACAAGGTCTTGTTGGGGATGTATGCCACGTGGTCAAAAAACTGTTTGAGTTCTGAAGGAACCTCGGGAAGCGCCACATACAAGTAAACTGAACCGTCATGGACGAGGGTATAGTAATCAAATGGGGCGAACGACACGTCGTACACGTCGCGTGTAGGTAGTGGGGGGAGCCCGTAGCGGAGCCGCGCCTCGTTTAGCGCCCTAAGAGCTTCCCTGTCATCGAAGGGCACCTTCACAACCGCCACTCGTTGGAAATGGTCATTATATCCGTCGGGTATTGTTGGAACAGGTATTCCAGCGATGACATGTGGAAGTAAGGGGTTGTCCCTTCCCTTTACCAGGTCCGACACATCCGGCTCCTTTACCAGGTCAAGTATACCGTTCCCATACTTCTTATACTGGTAAAGTTTATACATCAACTTTACCAGTAAACGGGGACTGGGATTTCGCTCCATCCTCACAGCAATATGGTAAACCGTAGATATGTCGCTAAAGGTAAAGAGTTTTTCCTCACCGTATGCTCTTGCCCTACTTTTCACCATTTCGTGGAATAACCATAAGGGTACGCGTTCATCGAGTTTTATTTCCCTATAGACGCGTCCCCGTGCTATATCGAATATGTCTGGCAACATGTTCTTCAACACGGTATAGTACAGCTGGGGCGTAACGGCCATCACCAGCACCACGTTGCGCGCTTTATCGGCACTGCCCAACAAGTCCAGGTGGCTTCTTGGCTCTAGTATGGCCCTGATCTCCCTCCCAACGCCAAGCAGCATTTCCCTAAGCTCGTCGTTGTTCAGGGCACCCAGTTTCTGAAGCTCGACAATCCTGGTTATTTCATCGGCTTCGTCCACTAAAAGCAGGAACGGCTTAAGTACATCCTTCCTGCTTTGTATCTTTTCTATGAGACTTATCTTTCCCGGAACAAGCACGGTTCTCACAACTTCAAAACCTTCCAAGGTGTTCGCTAGCTCGTCGAGAAGCTCTGATTTGCCCCAGCCGTAGGGCGCTATGATGACTATAAGAACATTTTCTCCGCCTCTCAAAGCTGTGCGTATGGCTGTCGTTATCTCATCAATGTACCTTTCCATGCCTACAGGTCTGTATTTACGTACTGTGCTGACCACTCCGCTCGGACTAAACGGCGTTCCCATGACCCCAACCACGTCTAGACCGGTTTAGCAGAATATATTTTGATCAGACATAAAAGGGGCGATGGGGCTCAGCATACGGAACTGCAGGCCCAATGATATTGAGGACATAATCAGAGTGGAAAGCGATGCCTTCACACCAGAAGATATATACAGTGAACGCCTCTTGAAGTTTCTATGCGTGAGTTGTAGGGACTCCTCGTTCGTGGCGGTCAACGAACATGGGATTGTAGGTTACGTAATCTCATGCGTCGAGGAGGACAAGATCCACATACTCTCGGTGGCTGTGCTCAGGGATCATTGGGGCAAAGGCATAGGGAAAAGGCTGATATGTGCTGTCCTCGCCAAGGCAGCGGAATTAGGGGTACCCACAGTGTACCTAGAGGCGAGAAAGAGCAATGTCAGGGCCCTATCCCTCTACACATCGCTTGGCTTTGAGGTGAGGGGGACATTGTCAAGCTATTATCCCAATGGGGAGGACGGATATTTATTGGTAAAGGCGTTGAACAAAGAAGATGGAGCAAGTTC
>JALWZH010000126.1 GCA_027002815.1 Thermoproteales archaeon
CACAAACGTCTGTAATCGTGATGCGCCGTCTATACTTGCGGACTCGTACAACGTCCTGGGTATGCTCTCCAGGTTCGCCAAGAACGTTATGAACGTGAAGCCCACCCATGACCACGTGGCGAGGAGCACCAGGGCGTATATCTGTAGTTGCGGGTCGAAGAGGTAGGCCTTGGGGGGCACCCCTAACGCGGAGAGAAGAACGTTGTAGGCCCCGATCCTCGGGTCCAGGGAGAGGATCCACGCTATGCCCACCACCGATGGGGGAATAACCATCCCAGCGGCTACTAGGGGCGCCATGACGAAGTAGCCCAACGGCCTGGCATGGACAAGCATCGCATACGCCAGGCCCACGGCAATTGAGAGGGGTATGACCAGCAGCAGCATCACGGTGTTCAGGAAGGCCTTCTGGAACCTCGCGTCATCTACGAATTTCTGGAAGTGGCAGAGGCCGCAGAACTGCGGGGACCCGCCGAGCGGCCATACCATGAATGCCAGGACGAAGTTGAAGAATATGGGGTAGACGACGAAGAAGCCTACCAGGGCTAGGCCCGGTATAAGCAAAAAAGATATTGTTCTAGCCACCGCCCATTCGCGATTGGACGGTGGACTTTAGGCTGTCGAAGATCTGGCTCCAGTTGTCCGGATTGGCCCAGAGCTCGAACAAGGCGTTCCAGATCTCCTGCTGTAGCTCCGAGGGACGTATATTGTCGTCCAGGTCCACCACCACGCCGCGCTCGGACGCCAGGCTCAGTATAGTCCGGTCGACCGGCGACATGACGTCGCTGGGCACCCTCTTGTTGGTGGGCAGGTAGCCGCCGGCCTCCACCATGGCCCCCTGGTACTCTGGGCCGCCCAGCCACTCAGCGAACTTGACGGCCGCGGCCTTGTTCGGCGCGTTCTTAGGCACTATGGCCCAGTCCCCACCGGCTATGATGGGCTGGGTTATCCCCTCCCTGTACGACGGCCACGGCACCAACACATAGTCCTTACCGGGCTCAAACGTGACGCCAAGCTCATCGGCGCTCTTGGCTATGAACAGGGTTATCCAGTTGCCCATGGGGTACATGGCCACCTCGCCCTTGACCAGCCTCGGCACTTGGGCCTCCCACTTTTCGGATATGCGCAGGTCCCTATCACCGAAACACCCGCGTTTCAACATCTCCGCAAGCAACCTGAAGGACTCCCTCACCTCCGGCCTGTCCCACGCCGCTGGGTCATAGGTCAACGCGTCATGAAGCTCCGCGCCCCCAAGCATTATGAGCATGTGTTCCCATATGTCGGACAACGGCCACTTATCCGCCGCGCCGCTGGCCAGAGGCTGTATACCGGCCGCGCTCAGCTTTTCGCACGCGGCCAGTAGACCCTCAAAGGTCCTCACGTCGTCAGGCGTCAGGCCGGCCCTCTCAAGGGCTTTAACGTTAACCCATATGCCCGGCTTAGCCCACATCTTTATTGGAACCGCATAATAGCGTCCGTCCCTACCCCTCACGGCCTCGAGGAAATACCTATTGACCAGGTCCGCCTCTAGCCTACTAGCCACGTCGTCAAGCGGTTCGAGGAGCCCGCGTTCGCCCAATTCCACGATTCTCTGGGGCCACGGCAGCAAGGCCACGTCGAACTGGACGTTCCCAGCGAATAACTGCTGGGTGACCACATCCCAGATCTTTTCCTGTATCACGTACTCCACGGGACTCTCCCTGTATAGGGAGATGGCCCTCTCGAAGTTTTCCCCTTCAACGCCAGCCCACTGCCCATATATCACTACGGGCCCCCCCTGTGTTGGGGCGGGAGATGGGGTCTCCGCGGGCGTTGGGGCCGCTGGTTGCTGGGGCTGGGCCTGCTGCGATGCGAGCCATGCCAACGCTGCTAAGACAATTACTACTATTATTACAATACCAACGAGGGCTCCTCTGCCCATAGAATGAAGACACTACACTATAATAAATATTTCCACTCGCAAGAAACAACGGCGAGGAAACGCGCGTAGGTAAATATATACCGTCAACACGGCTAATCACCATGCGCGTCGAGATAGGCCCAGAGCTGAGCGGCCTAGGGATAAAACTTGGAGTGTGCCTAGTAACGGGCATAAACAATAATGTGCGCCACGACGAGGTACGCATGTATGTACGCAGGGCCGTCGACTCAGTCCGCTCGTCTGTGGGGCTGGACGCCCTTAAGGACCACCCCATTATAAGGGCGTACAGGGACTTCTATTGGCGCGTGCTGGGGATAGACCCGACCAAGCAGAGGCCTGCCCAGGAGGCGCTCCTGCGTAGGGTGCTCAGGGGAGAGGAGCTGCCGAGCATAAACCCTGCGGTGGACGTGGGCAACGCGGTCAGCGTCATGTACATGGTCCCCATAGGGCTTTACGATGTGCAGCGCATAGGAAGCGAACAGTTGACCCTGCGTAGGGCGCACAGGGGAGAGATATTCAGGCCCATCGGGGGCGAGCCCAGGCGGCTCGACGAGGGACAGATAGTCCTCGCCGCGTCCAACTCCAAGATACTCCACGTGTTCCCCTATAGGGACTCCGTTGAGACGGCGGTGACGGAGACCACCAGAGACATACTGATCATCAGCGCCGGCGTTCCCGGCATAGACGAGGGGAGGCTACGCGACTCCACGGCCGAAATCGCACGCGTGTACGTGGAGCTGCTCTCGGGCAACGTGTCCATGGGGCCAACAGTGGTGTGATGTGTAAGGCTACTGTTCCCCAAACACGGCCACCTTGAAGCGCGCCCTTGCCGAGCCCCACGGCACCTCGGTGTACGACAGCACGGCCCTGTCACCGGCCGCTAAGATGCTGAACGGCAACCTAAATACGCGGTTTCCGCCCTCCATCTTGGCGACCCACATGCTCCTTAGCCCTTTCCCAGCGTCCAGAGCCTCTACTATGACATCGCCGAGCCTCGCCTGGTACGCTATATAGACCACATCGCCGGTCGAGTCGGCCACGAGTATCGTAGCGTTTATGCTGCGCATGGCCAGGGTGTCCCCAGTTGCCTTGTCCAGAAGGATAATGGTGTATTCGCGCATCAGCTGTATGAGTCCCCTCTCCGACTCGCGTACCGGCGTGTAGTGGGGCTCCACCACTGCGACGAAACCGGAGTTTGTCGTGAGGAGCTTGTAGCTGCTTATCCCTCCCTTGACATAGAAGTGGTTTATCCAGAGGGGCTCCCCCTTGGACATGTCGAACGCGAACAACGCGAGCAGTCCCTCCCCCTCGAATATCTGCGCCACGTAGACGCCGGCCAGAAGGAGATCGCCGTCCACCACAAGCGGCAGATTATGGCCGCCGCCCATCATCTCGGCGCCGCTTCCCGGCAGGCCCGGCACAGTGGCCATGGACTCGGCCCTGGCCAGAAGCTCGCCGCTTGACTTGGCCACCTTGTAGGCCACCACTCCAAGCCGCTTCTCGTTATTGTTGCGGACAAGCGCGGCCGCGTATACGTAGTCCCCAGAAACCACGACCTGGCTGGGGCCAAGGCCCAGCATGTTGCCCTCGACGTACGCCAGGGGCTCGGGATACTCCCTGGACCAGGCCACCTGCATGTTGAGGAGGTCAATAGCCTTGAATGTCACGAGGCCGCCTCGGTCATAAGCGTAGTAGAACATCAGGTTGTCCGTCCTCGACCAGTAGGCCGTGTACCAGCCCGGCTGGAATCGATCCGCGGGCCTCGTGTGCTCTGCAACGGTCCTGCCCTCCTTGTCCAGTATCAGGAAGCCCGGGCCAGACATGTAGATGTACTTGTCGTCCACCCACTCAAGACTGTACCTTCCCCTAGCATCGGTGAGATCCACCACGAAGCCCGTCTCGCACGTATATGGATCTATGTACCACGTATCTATTCCGTAGGCCCTGCGCCCGTCGAACACGGGCAGGACGGTGCCCCCAACCATGACGTCCCTCCCATCGGCGCTCCTGAAAACCGCCCTGTAGTAGCCGCCGTACCTAGGCCCGTCCACCACGCAGATAATCCCGGGGCC
>JALWZH010000127.1 GCA_027002815.1 Thermoproteales archaeon
TTGACGAGGGGGGACCATGGCCGATCCCCCTGCTTCATCTCTCGGGGAACCCGAACCCCTGAAGCAAACGCTTTGCCGGCGAAATCAACTTGTCGGCGGGAGCATCGAAAACCGCTTTGGACGGGAGAGGCCGGGGACGAGGGCGCCGGCCTCGTCGGGGGCCAGGAGCCTCACGCCTATGCCCATGCCCCTCAGCATCTCCACGTTGGCGCGTATGGCGTCGGCGTCGGGGCCCCCGCCCACCACCAGGAGGCCGCACCTAGTGAACACGTCTACGCCGTGCTCCTCGGCGAAGCGGAGGAAGTAGTTGTGGCTGTACGCGGCCATCCTGGCAACCTCGGGCACGCTGTAGAAGGACCTCACCACGCCGGTGGACAGGGCCGTCATCCCGGCGCCTATGCCCCTCCTCTCGACGAGGGCCGTCCTGTAGCCCCTCCTCGCCAGGTGGTAGGCTATGCTCGTGCCGGTCGACCCCCCACCGATCACGGCCACGTCTAACATGGCCCCGCGGGGCCAGACATATAAAAATCAGCCGCCTGGGACAACCCACATGCATTTTCCCACTGCAGGTGGACAAGGGGCCGCGGCACCGCGAGACGCACATCCAACGCCCGGGACAAGGGACGGCCCCTCCTAGCGTTCACCTACGGGCGGCTGACACCCACGTCCCCACCTACGGTGGGGACACCGATAACCGGCAACTTCACTGCATGTCCCAGACCCGGCATACATTGCGATCCCCCCTGTCAGGGAAACCGGTTCAGCAGGACCCCCGGCTCCATCCTGATGCCGGTCTTGTCGAGGTCCCTATCGTAGCTCACTATATGGGCTCCCAACCTCTTGGCACAGATGTAGAGCACGGCGTCGTCGTAGTCCAGCCCCATGGAACCCCCCACCTTGATTGCGGCAAGTCTGTCCTTCAGGGACACGTAGTACACCCGGAAAACCTTGGCCATGAGAAGGAACAATTTGACTAGTCTTTCCCAATCGAGGAACCTCTGGGCTACTATGAGCACCGCGTCCATGTGGAAGTCCGTCATAACCGCGTCAATACGCCTATCGGCGGCCAGCCTAATGACCCCTTCCGCCTCACTCTGCCTATCCCTATCCAGGATAAATTCCAGGACGACGTTAGTGTCAATCAAGTAGCTCATGTAGGCTCTTCTGTAACGTCACGCCGTCCTTGTCGGCCTTCGCAGAGCCGCGTAGCTCCTCTATCAGCATGTCTATGTCTATATCGGTCTCAATGGGCTCGTCCTGGAGCCACATGTATATTGCCTCCTCAACCGAGCGGCTCAACCCCCCACGCACAAAACCGTACCTACGGGCAACGGCCTCTCTTAACCTTTTCTCGAGTTCTTCGCGCAGGTATATCCTGATCCCTTTCACGACTAAAGGTATAAAGGTCCATATTTAAATCCATCACTCACAATAGAGACTGGGCCCAGCAGGACATATACCAACTCGCAGTCCAACCCCTTGCTCCACCCCAAGCCCTTTTTAATTTCCATACCTCAGACATCGGGCTAAACCCGTTGAATGTAAACTCATAGAGGCCACCTCACTTATAATAGCAGAGTTTGGCTCGTCCAAGCCAATCGTGGGGACGGCTGAAATGAGTACCGCACTGTCCGTAGCCTTGCGCCGTGGCTGTGCTGGGGTCTGGAGGTGTTATAAGGCTGTGTCCGCCCTGTGGTATGGGCTTGGTCTATGTTGGATGCCAGGGTGAGGGGTCCTACGGGGACCGCCGATGTGAGGCTCCTCGTTGATACGGGGGCCGTATACACTGTGCTTAGGCGTGACGTGTGGGTGGGGGTTGGGCTCCAGCCGAGGAGGGTCGAGGAGTTCGTGTTAGCCGACGGCACCGTCGTGAGGAGGCCGGTGGGCGAGGCGTACATAGAGCTGCCGGGCGTGGGCGAGGGGCACAGCCCGGTGGTCCTCGGCGAGTCGGAGGACGAGAACATGCTCGGCGTGGTGACGCTAGGGGTCATGGGTTACCTGGTGGACCCCTTCACCAGGAGGCTCAGGAAGATGAGGCTGGCCCTAAAGTAGATAAGGCCGGGCGTGGGTGGGGGCATGTCCATTTACAGGGAGTTCGCCAGGAGGTTCCTCGAGGAGGCCCTCCTGGACCTGGGTAGGGCGGAGCGCGCCCTGGGGGAGGGGGACCTCCCCCTGGCGGTCTTCATGGCGCAGCAGGCCGTGGAGAAGGCGGTCAGGGCCATGCTGGAGGTGCACAGGGTGTGGGTGAGGAACCACGGCGCCGAGCTTGCCAACGAGTCGGCCAGGGTGCTGGCCGGCGAGCTGGGCCCGGACGAGCTGGACTTCGTTGTGGAGTCGCTGGGCCTCCTAACCGAGTGGTACACGAGGTCCCGCTACCCGACGCTGGTAGGGGGGAGGGTGTACGGCCCGCGGGACCTCATCACTGGGGACGTGGCGCGGGACGCGGTTGGGAGGGCGAGGAGGGTAACTGATATAGCCAGGCGCGTGTTGGCCAGGCATGGAATTGATTGACGTGGTCAGGGAGAGGGTCGGGGGCCCCATTGCGGTGATACTCTTCGGGAGCTTCCTCTTCGCCCGCTCGCCGCGGGACCTGGACCTCCTAGTGGTGGGGGACGTGGAGGACCCCGTCCGCCTCTCCGTGGAGCTCTCGGTGAGGCTGACGCGGCTCCTCGGGACCCACGTCCAGGTGCACGTGGTGAGGCCCGGCGACCTCACGTACGGCAATCCCCTGGTCCACGGCCTGGCCCTGGGGTACGCTGTGCTGGTGGACGAGGTCGGGGCGGAGGAGAGGATACGGGCGGCCCTCGACCGCGCGGCCGAGGACAGCCACGTCCTCGTGTCCAGGCACGGCCGCGTCGACCTGTCGCTCATCGCCAGGGCCCGCAGGCGGAAGGGCGTATGGGAGGGGGGATGAGGCCTGCCGGCCTATCCAGCCTCTACGAGGGCCTCGGGTGGTTCGAAGCGCCTGGGGACCCCCGCGCCGTCGACAGGTTCAACGCGGTCAGGGCCTTCGCCCGGTCCCTCCTCGGGGGCCCCCTGTCGGACCTGGCGTCGCGGGGCAGGGTCAGGGTGGTCGACGTGATGGGGGGCACGGGGATAGCCGGCGTGGCGTTTGCCTCGGCCCTGGCGGAGCTGGGCCTGGCAGTGGACCTCACGGTGGTGGACGCGAGGCCCGACGCGCTGGGCCACGTGGGCGGGTGGGTCGAGGCCGCTGGCCTGGGTGGACGGGTGTCCGTGGCCGCTGTGCCCGGCAGCGCCGACATGCTCCCCGAACTCGTCGCGGGGCCCTTCGACCTGGCCCTGGTTTGGGGCAGCTCCCTCCCGCACCTGGACGTGTACGGCCTCCACCTGCTCCTCGCGGGCCTCAGGGAGTTGCAGCCGGCCCATGGGGCCCTCATAGTCGAGCAGAAGGACCTGCTCAGCGACATACTGGTCAACAACGCGTTTAGGCACGTCATGGTGACGGGGGACGTGCTGACAGTTTACAGGTCCTACGACAGGGTGAGGGGCGTCCAGGTGCGGCTGGCCTACAGGGCCGGGGACCTCTCCCCGTTGGGGACGGTTGAAAGTAGGCTTTGGGGCCTCGCCGAGGTCGCCGCAGCGGCGTGGATATTCTACAGCCATGTGACCGTGATGGACCTCGTGGAGCTCAAGCCGACGAACGTCGTGGTGGCCCGTGGCCCCAGGACCAGCGCCCCCACGTGGAGGGAGCTCAGGGAGTCCACGCCAAGAGCCCAAGCCTAGGGATCGACCACGGCCCCCTCGCGGCGTATTACGGGCACATACACGAGCCTCTCATCGCTGCCCATGTCCGAGCCATTGGGGGTTGGCCGAAATGTTTATTATTGGTTAGGTTTTTTCCTAACATGTTTGGTAACTTCGTTGATGTCCTAGGTGGGCTGGTCGTGTCGCCTAGGGACACGTTCCGCGTTTTGCTGGCCGAGGGGAGGCTGCTGGGCTGGTCCCTCGC
>JALWZH010000128.1 GCA_027002815.1 Thermoproteales archaeon
CTTTAGGCCCAGTAATCACCCCGACCACTCGCGCCGAAAGGTGGGGAAGAAGGGCAAAGTAATAATGATAATAATGATTATTATTTATTAAGGGGTATAATTAAAGGTATACGAATTTGGGATGTCTTAGATCTAATATGGTTCCAGCTTTGATTGCCTTTCGGCTATATAGCTCAAGCGTATACCAATGATGATAACCTTTACTTCTACTTCTCACATATATGTTTGGCGTAATATCGTTCAACTCTAGATATTCCTTAACTACATCGATCAAGTTCTGATCCTTACTGGTTAGCCTTAATCTTTTCTTGCTCACTGTATAATTACACATTAGCCATCTACTTGGACTCCATTTACCACCCCACCTTTCGGTCTCGCGGGGCTGGTATTACCGCGGCGGCTGACACCAGACTTGCCCCCCGCTTATTCGCCCGGCTCCTTACACCGGGCAAAAGCCGGCCTCTTCGGCCGGCACTCGGGGTGGCCCCGTCGCGGTTGCCCGCATTGCGGAGTTTTCGCGCCTGCTGCACCCCGTAGGGCCTGGGCCCTTGTCTCAGTGCCCATCTCGGGGCTCCCGCTCTCACGGCCCCTACCCGTCTTCGGCTTGGCGGGCCGTTACCCCGCCAACTACCTGATAGGCCGCGCGCCCATCCTCGGGCGGACCCCGACGGACCGGCCGGGGACCCTTTCGGGGATGGGGCCTTCCAGCGCCCATCCCCTATGGGGGATTAGCCCCAGTTCTCCGGGGTAGCCAGCTGGGCCAGAAAAATAGTGAAGACGAATATGATTAAGGATTTGATGTGTGTCGATATAGTAGACCGTCGCAATACAGAGGATGGTTAAGACGTTTATGGTCCTGGCCCAACTAGGCTACCTTCCCGGGGTTGTCCCCCTCCCGAGGGTAGGTTACGCGCGTATTACTGAGCCGTGCGCCACGCCCCGGCGGGTCCCCGGGGCGTTCGACTCGCATGGCTTAGCCCCACCCCGATAGCGGTCGGGTCCGGCAGGATCAACCGGTTTCGAGAGCGGCCGCAAGGCCCGCTCTCGGGGGTGGGTTGTACCCGGCTGGTTGGGTCTCTGGGTGGTGGGGGTTTTCTTCCCCGCGCCCATGTCCGGGCTGGCCCCGGAATGGGACATCGGGGAAACATTAAGGTTAGAGTGCACCCCAAAATCTCCTGTGTATTTTTAAGTTTTCTGTGCTCGTGCCGATTCCCTTTCCCTCAGAAGCGAGCATAGCGTGTTGTGGGCTGTCTCGCCAAGGAGTTCCCTTGCCTTTTGGTTGGCGCAGAAGCTGTCCGCCCTGAGGCCCAGTTCCATTACGTCCGCGTTGACCAGGGGCACACAGCACTGCTTAAGCACGTGTCTAGTGGACTTTGGGGGAAATGGATCCCCTCTCGTGGCTCTGTCTATGACCTCCTGCTTGGTGGCCCCTTCAAGTAGAACCACTTCTTCCCAGTAGTCCACTAGGTATGCGGGTATGTGTTTGAGGCCCAGGAGCCTGAACGCGTTTGTCCTGTGATGGCCGTCGATTATGGTCAAGGTGCCTTCGTCCACCAATACTGGTCTGAAGAGGCGGCCGTCGCAGATGACCTCCATTACTACTTGCGCTAGGCCGCGGGGCAGGGTCCTTTCATGGTCCCTCAGGTGGTCCACGGGGACCAGTTCCAGCTTCCCCATACCGGGCTGGCCCCCGCCCCCTTTTTTAGTATAATGTTATATAGCGATGGGGAATGGCGATGCATGAAGGTGGGCGCCATCTTCACGGATTATGACGGCACCGTAGCGCCCATCGACGTCCCGCGTAGCAAGTCCCGCCCTCTGCCGGAAGTGGAGGACGTGTTGAGGGACTTGGCGGAAAAAGTTCCTGTGGCCGTTGTGACGTCTAAGCCATGCGACTTCGTGATGCCGCGCACGGCCTTCGCCTGGGCATGGGCATGTAATAATGGGCTTGAGGTGGTTTGGGGCCAACACCACGTGGTCTACGCCGAGGTATACCAAAAAACGGGGCTCGCGGAGAGGGTCCTTCGAGCCTCCAGAGGGCTCCCCCTTTACGTGGAGGAAAAGAGACTGATGACGGGGCTTCTTGTAGGCGTCTCGCTCGATTGGAGGGAGGAGGGCCCACGCCAAGACCTGATCGATGGGGCACTGGAAGTGGCGGCCATGGCAGACAGGTGGGGCCTCTACGTAGTGAGGTACAGCACGGAGCCCTTCATAGACATCTTTTCCGTCCGTGCAGATAAGGGCCGTGCCGTGTCCATGTTGAGGAAATTGCTCAGGGTGGATGGGCCCCTCGTGTATCTGGGCGACAGCGAAAACGATGGGCCTGCCTTCAACGAGGCCGACATATCCGTGGGCGTGACGCACAAGTACAATCGGGGCCTGCGCCTGGACACGGACATATCTGTGGACCAGTCCTCGTTGGCGCGGTTCCTCCGGTCGCTGAGGGCACGGCAACATTTTTAATGGGCCCCCCACATGCGTGTAGGGCTATGAACGTTATTATTGTGATGTACCAAACTTCCAACAGCAAGGGACAAGAACTGCTTGCACAGAGAATGGTCAAGTGGTTCAACCGTCTAGGCCGCAGGTCGTGGCTGGTCACAAGCCAGTACCACGACGGACACGAGGTGGTGAGGCCGAGCGACGCGTACACTATATACCATTCGGACCCAGCAGTTGGGGTACCCACAATACGCGTCAAGAGCTATAAGGCCCAGTGGCCCCCCAGGAGGATAATGTTCTCGAATTTTATAGATGTCCTAAATGACATCGACAGGGAGGTGGGCATCGATGCCGTGATTACCCATTCGACGCTGTGGAACGGCCCAGAGGAAACCTCTAGGTGGGTCATATGGAAGCGCCTACTCGCCACCGTCGAGGGGAAGGACTCCCACGACGTGGTTTACTGCCACATGTCGCATTACCAGCCCCCAGACCCACAGAGGTATGGGCCCATAGAGCGGACCTATAGGATGACGTGGAACATGTCCGTGTTCCCGACCATCTTCAGGGCGGCTGACCTCATACTGGCCATAACGCCCATAGAGGCTGAGGACATGATCAGCCTGGGGGCGAAGCCCGACCAGCTCTACATATTTCCAGCTGGAATAGATGACGATGAGGCTGTGCTCATAGATGCCGCGGATCCGGACTTCATAAGGTACAGGTACGGGATGCCGCACGACCGCAAGCTCATTACGTTTCTGGGCACCATAGAGGAGCGTAAGAACCCGCTGAACGTTGTTAGGGTTGCTGAGAGGTTGAGGCATAGGAGCGATGCTCTTTTCGTCATAGCTGGGAAACCGGGGGATCAGTACGATGAGGTGCGCGAGCTCGCCGGCAAGCTCAACAACGTTGTGATGACCGGGGAATTAACCTTCGAGGAAAAGGCTTCCCTGATAAGGGCGTCCTACATAAACATAATTTTGTCCCGCATGGAGGCGTTTGGGATAACCCAAACCGAGTTCATGTACGGCGGAGTGCCCATCATCACTAGCGCCACCTACGGCCAGCGATGGGTTGTACGCGATGGGGTGGATGGGATACATGTCAAGGGGCCCGACGACGTGGACGGCGCCGCCAAGGCGGTGGAATACCTGCTGGACAATCCCGATGTTAGGGACAGCATGGCCAGAAACGCCAGGGAACGCGCCTCGGAGTTCCTCTTCAGTAAGGTCATGCGCGAACTGGATGCACGGCTCACATCGATAGCAAAGTCGAAAAACATTTTCTAGATCAGCTTTCGGTCTCCTCCTCACCAGGTCGTGAGACCGTCCTTTCATCACTGAGGGCCTCAAGCACCAGTGTTGCAGCTGCCTTAATACTGTTATCCACAGCATGTAATGCGCCTTCCCCCACCACGTTAGTTACTACGAGTACACATGCTGTGGATATATTGAGGAACCACCCCAACATGAAGAGGGCAGCGCATTCCATTTCAACAGCGTCTATGCCCCTCTTACGTAGCGTTGACGCCCATGAGACGTCCTCTACGTAAAACGCGTCGCTACTGAACACAACGCCGCTGGACACCTCAATGCCAAGCGCGCGTGCCTTTTTCAGTATGGCTTCCGTGAGCCTTGGGCATGGGGCCAACGGCGGTAGCATGTTGGGATAATACGAGGAGTAGATGCCGCCCGGCTGCGCCGATGCTGCCAGGGCTACAAGGATTTCGCCTACCTTCAAGCGTCCTAGGGATCCTGCCGTCCCCAGCCTGACGACGCGCCTGGCACCTATCCGCACTATCTCCTCGATCACTATAGCTGCAGAGGGGGAGCCCATGCCGTGGGTCACCACCGACACCTCGTGGTCCCTGTAACGCCCCGTAAAGGCGAGGAGACCCCTATTCTCGTTTATCGTCCGCGCTCCGCGCATCATACCGGCGATCGTCCTCGCCCTTCCAGGGTCGCCGACCACAACGACGTCTTCGGCCACCCTTTCGGCCATTATATGGAGAGGCATGGTGGGGGACACAACAAGTTTTATTATCGTACCGCGTCCATGCACCATGGACCTAAGTGGCGTGACTGTGGCTATAGTAACGCCATTTAACAGGGACCTCTCTGTGAACTACGACGCCGCGAAGACCATCATGGAACGCATGTTGGAACTTGGCTACCACGGCATTTTCCCGGCTAGCTCCACAGGCGAGGTCACTA
Organism: Thermoproteales archaeon; assembly: GCA_027002815.1. GTDB lineage: Archaea > Thermoproteota > Thermoprotei > Thermoproteales > Thermoproteaceae > WANN01. The sequence goes on from JALWZH010000128.1 coordinate 4,659, forward strand.
AGCTGAGCATGGAGGAAAGGGTCAAGCTGGCCGAGGTGGCCGTGTCCGTGGCTAGTAATAGGGCTGTGGTTATGGTGGGCACCGGTACTGGGGATCACATTAGCACCATTGAGACGTTAAAGAGGTACCGAGACGTGGGCGTGGACGCGGTTGTTATTACGCCCCCATATTACATACAATATGACTGGGCAGCCCTCTACGCATTTTACCGTAAGGTGCTCGAGAAGGCAGATACGCCCACCATACTTTACACGATTCCCCTTGCAGTGGGGTACAACGTGCCTAGCGAGGTCTTCGAACTCTTGGTTGACGAATACAGCGTCGTGGTCGGCGTAAAGGACAGCAGCGGGGACTTCAAGTACCATTTAGACCTACTGCACCTGGTGGGCAGAAAGGTGGCCGTGCTGCAGGGCCTCGACATGTTCCTGGTACCCTCGCTGGTCATGGGTTCCCATGGGGCAATCCTAGGCAGCCCGAACTTTCTCGGGGATCTACCCCTGACCATGTACAAGCTCGTCAAAGGGGGCAAACTCGGCGATGCTCTGTCGCTACATGAGAAGCTCATGCCCCTGTGGAGGTTCATGGGCGGCTGCGGTCTAACAGGCAAGTTGGGAGGCAAATGGCCAACGCTCTACAAATTGGCCGCTGAACTGGCATTGGGGATAGATATGGGACCTCCAAGGGAACCGACGCCGCCGATAGATGACAGGGATAGGGCGGAACTCGAAAGGCTTCTTCGCGGGTTGGGTATTTTAAAGGATTGAGGCCCCATCTATGACATAGACGGAGAAACTTTTTAGAATTTAGAAAAATTACGTGCCATGCTGCCCCTCCTTGGGCTGGTCCTAGGCGTTGTGGGCACGATATACGCAGTTTACCTGGCCAGATGGGTCCTTAAGCAGGATCCGGGCACGGAGAAAATGAGGAAAATATCCGAGGCTATTTCGGTCGGGGCGAGGGCATACCTCTTCAGACAGTACAGGACTATAGGTCTCGTCCTGGCCGTTCTAACGGTGGTGATTGGCGTAGGCATCGGCGTACTTGCTGCGGCATCTTTCCTTATAGGGGCGCTGGGCTCCATGTTGGCGGGGTACCTAGGCATGTACGTGACCACGCGGTCCGCCTCTAGGGCCGCCCAAGCAGCTAGAAACGGGCTAGGCCCCGCACTCAGAGTGGCGTGGAGGGCAGGCGCAGTTATGGGGCTTGCACTTTCCAGCATTGCGTTGTTGGCCATAAGCGGGCTCTATCTGGCCTACAGCAACATCACTAGGGAGTGGGCTTTGCCCCTTGTGGCCCTGGGCTTCGGGGCCAGCCTCATAACGCTGTTCATGAGGGTCGGCGGTGGGATATATACAAAGGCCGCGGACCTTGGCGCAGACCTAGTCGGCAAGGTGGAGGTCGGCATACCTGAGGACGATCCAAGGAACCCAGGGGTCATTGCCGACAACGTTGGCGACAATGTTGGCGACGTGGCGGGAATGGCCGCCGACGTGTTCGAGTCCTACATAGTGACCCTTACTGCGGCCGTGTTCCTCGCATGGATAATCGGCCTGCCTCTCGAATTCATAGAGCTCCCCATATTATATGGGACGCTGGCGCTCCTCGCAACGTTCATCGGGGTAGCTGCGCTGCGTACAAGCAACGTGAGGGACCCCATGAAGAGCATATCCACGTCCATCAACCTGACGATACTTATCTCCGTGGCGCTATTTATAGTGGCCAGCTTCGCCGTCCTGGGAAGGTACGGCTTCCTCGAAGCCCTAGCGATGGGCGTGGCCGCGTCCCTCGGAGCCCTACTTACGCCGGTCATCTTGAAAATCACAGACTACTACACGTCATTCAACTACCGCCCAGTTGCCAAGATAGCGGAACAGGCGCAGATAAGCCCGGCCACAGTGATAGTGACCGGATACGGCATAGGCCTCATGAGCGCCATACCTACAATAGGCATAATTTCGGCCGTGTTAGGTGTGACGTACTACCTTGGCTATACAATACTTGGGGATGTCGCAGCGGCAACGTACGGGACCTATGGGCCCCTGTTGGCCGGCATATACGGCACGGCCATAGCGTCCGTGGGCCTCCTCTCGGTGGCCGGGATAATAATTACGGCCGATTCATTTGGCCCGGTAAGCGACAACGCCAACGGCGTGGTCGAAATGTCCGAGCTGCCTGAAGAGGTGCGCAATGCGACCGACGTGCTCGACTCCATTGGAAACACCACTAAGGCCACCACGAAGGGATATGCCATAGCTAGCGCCGCCCTTGCGGCCCTAGTCCTCTTCATAGCGCTCATCTTCGAGGTCGTGCGCGCCATAAACGCCCTGGGCTACTCGATCGGACTCAGCGACATATTGAAGAGCATATCCGCCGCCAACCCCAACGTGCTTGTGGGAGCATTCATCGGGGCCATAGTCGTGTACCTGTTCAGCAGTAGGACCCTTGGGGCGGTTGGAGTCACCGCCATGGAGATAGTCAACGAGATAAGGAGGCAGTTCAGGGAAAGGCCCGGCATATTGGAGTGGAAGGAGGAGCCAGATTACGCCAGGGTCGTCGACATAGCCACAAGGAGGGCCCTAGGGGAGTTCGTAGTGCCTGGACTCGTCGCAATAGTTATACCGCTGGCCACCGGCATAGTGTTGGGCTGGCAGGCCCTCGTGGGCTTGATATTCGGCGCAATTATAGTGGGCGTGCCAAGGGCGCTTCTGATGGCCAACGCGGGGGGCGCCTGGGACAACGCCAAGAAGTACATAGAGCTCGGCCATTTCGGGGGCAAGAGGAGTGAGGCCCACAAGGCGGCCGTTGTTGGGGACACTGTAGGGGACCCGTTCAAGGACACAACTGGGCCGTCGCTTAACCCGCTCATAAAAGTGCTCAACACGTTGTCCGTGGTCTTCGCATTCCTAATAGTGTACCTGAACAACCATATGGGCATAGTGTTGACGGGTCTACTGCCCTTCATCATATAGGAGGACGACCCCAACGAGGACGCTCAAAGCCCCTATAATCACCGAGAGGATCCACCCGTACTTTTTTGCCGCGTTGCTGAGGAGGCCGATGGTGGCTATGCTGACCAACAGCGCTGTGAGGAACGCCGCTACTACATCCCACGTTGGTGTTATCGATGTGAGGCCTATGGCGAGGCCTCCCAGGTTAGCCACCGGCGACATAAGGAACGAGGTCCTAACGGCATTGACCATGGCGTACCCCCTTAACAGGAAGTAGAGCACGGTAATGCCGGACCTAGACACCCCGGGCAGCGCCGCCAGGCCTTGGAACGCGCCCGCCAACAGGCCCTCGCGAATATCCATCCTAGGCGCCTTCCCACCCACCTTGCTCTGGTAAAGGGCCATGCCCACCACGATCAACAGCATGCCTACCAGCATGTGGAGTTGGGGCTCTCCTATCCCTGAAATTGCGCTACCCAGCACGTACATGGGCAACCCAACGAGGGCGGTCCCCACCGCGGATCCCGCTAGGAAGCGCAGCGTGGCCGGCTGTAGGTACGCCCTGTTGAAATATATGAGGGGCGCCACGGAAGAGGCGCCGTTTATCACAAGCGCCAGCGCATACGCCTCCCCTATCCCCATCCTGACCTCCAGCAACAATAGGAGACTCTTACTGCTAATGGGGAGCCACTCTGCTATTCCCTGGACTACGCCCAGGATCAGCCAGTCCAACGGCACAGCTCCGCCCTCAACCCACGGTACTTTTCGAGGCCCACCTCCGGCCCGTAGGCCGCGACCAGCCGCTCGTAATCGTACTCTGTGGCCACCCCGATACCGTGAAGTCTCTCCACCGCGTCGAGGAGGCCAGAGGAGCCGTGCACCTCCCTAACTATGCGAGAGACGCGGTAAACCCCCTCGACATCCACTAGGAAGGTCAGCGTGGATATTATGTCCACATGCGTGGTCCTGGTGCCCCCACGTATGGCGAGCGGACCTCTTTCCCCCCTTAGCGCCCTGTACGGCAATTGACTCGCCTCGCTGACGGCCACGGAGAGAGCCCTCTCGAGGGCCGGCGCATCGTCATTGGACAGTCCAATGGCGCCGCGATAGAGCCCCATAGAGGCTATCGACGAGAGCCTCGACAACACGGTCTCCCTATCCAGTTCACCGTCACATGCGGGACACATGACACCTATCTCCACCTTTAGGCCAGCCCTCGCAGACTCGTAGAGCGCTGCAGCTGATATTGCGTCGGCCAACGGGCTGTGTAGCGTCGCCTCGCAGCCATCGGCCAACACATCGCCCCCCACGTCGACCCCAATTACGCGGTCCACGCCAAGCTCGACGCACAGTTCGTACACCTCGCGCCCGATGACGCGGGGAGGGGCGTTCATGTCGTATGCAAGTCCCCAGCCGCCCCTCACCGAGAGCACGTTGGCTATCTGGGGCCTAAACGTACGGCCACCCCTCGACGCAACTGTATCGCCATACACAATGCCAACGCTGGTGCCCTTCCTATTAACTGGCTCCAACAGGTCTAGGGGCAGAGGCCCTGGGACCGGGTCCACTACAAAGCGCTCCCACACTCCTGCCCCAATGTAGGCATGTACGCCGAAGCGCCTCAGCGCCGACTCCAACGCGTATGCGCCTACCACATCTCCCCCGCCGCCGATCCCCAACACCAGGACGGACATGGGGGCAACACAGGAAACCATTTTAAAGCTTCGGAGCATGTACATTGCATGGTGAAGAGGGCTGAGCGCCCGACCGATGACGATTTTTGAGCCATCGGATAACCCCATGGAACAATTATTACCCCGTGAAAGCGCCACTGCGTGCTCATCTACGTTGTACTGGCAGCGTTCTGGTGGTCTACGATAGGCATCGCGGCTAGAGTCGGGGGGGATCCGCTCTGCCTGGGCTATCTGAGGCCATGGATAGCCGCGCTAGTCGTACTGCCCTTCTACAGGAGGGTGAGCAAGGTCTCCATAATAGTTGGAAGCTCGTTGGCCCCCCTATACGTGCTCTACCCCTTTTCTGTGGTGACTAGCGGAGTTGGGCTGGCCGCGTTCCTTCTATACACGGCACCTATGTGGACCGCGCTAGTCTCGACGCTCTATGGGGAAAGGCCTGGCAGAGGCGCCTTGCTTGGGATCGGCCTCGTGGTCATGGCCCTTCTGATGATATTCGGCGAGTCGTACCTTGGACGTGTTTCGCCCATGGGCGTGGTGATCGGCCTAGCGTCGGGCGTCAGCTACGGCGTTTACATAGCGCTCGCAAGGCGCTACACGTCCATGGGGAAAGCCCGTGACGTGGCTCTGGGCTCCGTGCTGGTGGTGGCCCTACTATCCTCTCCCCTAGCGCCTCTCTGCGTCCCGAGTGCCAGGGAACTTGCAGCGGGCGCCTATATGGCCATATTCAACACGGTGGTCCCCTACATACTATTCACACGTGGGCTGAGAAGCGTCAATGCGTCCACGGCCTCAGTCGTGGCAGCCACGGAACCGGTATTCGCGGCGTGTTGGGGCGCTACGCTATTTGGGGAAGTTCCATCGATAGGGCTCGTAATGGCCTACATGCTCATACTGGCCGCCGCCGTGATGGCCGGCCTGGAACGGTCTAAGTCTCTACCCAGAAGCGATAGCCAAGGCCCTTAAGGCCCTCCATGACCGATCTTATGACGCCGGGTTCCGGCGGCGCTTCGGCTACAATGACGACATAGGCGTAGTTCGGCCTCTGCAACGGGTCGTACCTCTCATGGTATATCTCGACTACGTTTATGTTGTGACGTGCAAGCACCGACAATGCCCTCATCAACGTGCCCGGCACATCGGGGATCTCGCCCCTGAACCTAACAAGTCTCCCGGTCCTCGCCATCTCCCTGGTCACTACACGCACAAGCATTGTAGGGTCCACGTTGCCGCCGCTAAGCACCGCAACGACCTTTTTCCCTGTCACGTCAACTTTCCGGCTTATCAGCGCTGCTACGCTTGCAGCGCCGGCGGCCTCGACAACCACCTTGCCGTGTTCTAGCATGACATACATGGCGTGCACTATGTCAGCGTCGCTTACGAGCACCACGTCATCGACATACGTCCGCATCACCTCAAACGTAAGTCTCCCAATCTTCTTGACCGATATGCCCTCCGCAATTGTGTCTATGTTGTCCAGCGAGACTATCCTCCCCTCCTTAAGCGAGATGTACGCCGAGGGGGCACCCTCAGATTGAACCCCAACCACCTTTACGTTCGGATTTTTCTGCTTCACTGCATACGCAATACCGGAGATCAACCCGCCTCCGCCTACTGGGACCACAACCACGTCGACCTCATTTAGGTCCTCAATTATCTCGATCCCCACGGTGCCCTGCCCAGCCACGACGTGAGGATCGTCGTATGCATGCACGTAGGGGGCACCCACGTCCCTTGAAAGCCGCAGGGCTTCTTGTTCCGCCTCCTGGTAGGTCTCCCCATGTAGAAGCACCTTAGCGCCGTAGTCCCGCGTCCTGTGCACCTTTACCCATGGGGTGTACACGGGCATGACTATGGTGGCCTCCAGGCCGAGCAGTCTGGACGCGTACGCCACGCCCTGCGCGTGATTTCCCGCGCTTGCTGTGACCACGCCGGTGACGCCACCACTTTTAACATGTTCCAACGCGACAAGCGCCCCCCTCACCTTGAAGGAGCCGGTCCTTTGCAAACACTCGAGCTTTAGATACACCGCAGAGCCCAATGCCTCGCTCAAGTAGCCGGACCTTATGAGGGGGGTCCTGATAATGTTGCCGGCGTTCTGATGCCTTCTGACCACCTCCACTGCTTTATCCAGAGGGATCTCCACACCTTGTAGCGAGCCTATAAATTAGTTCCTAGGGTCGGGAGAGAAAGCCTTTTTATGGCGTAAGAACCGCTTGAAGTGCGACCGCAAACAGTCAACGAGGCAGAGGTGAGGGCCGCCCTCGCCGGCAAATTCGGTGAGGCGGTCAGGTACGCCGCCGAGGTGTTGGTCGAGGTATCGGACGCGTTGGGCAATGGGGAACTCATCGAGGTGGAGACCGCGCACGTCTCCGGCGTGTCCTACCTGACTATAGGGGAATGGGGAATAAGGTTCCTGGAAAACATAGCCAAAATGGGTGCACGCTTCAAGGTCCTAACCACTGTAAACCCCATGAGCTTTGACCTGGGAGGGACCATATCGGTGGACGGAAAGACGAGGGAGGGACAGGAGAGGATCATGTCGATGCTCCTGTCGATGGGAGCGTCAACCACGTTTTCCTGCGCCCCATATGACGTGGTCGCTGCAAGGGAGTGGACCGCACATGCGTGGGCCGAGTCCAGCGCATCCGCATACATAAACATGTTCAGAAACGCCATGAGCGACAAGCTACCAGGCCCCTTAGCCCTCCTGGCAGGTCTTACAGGGTGGGCGCCATACACGCCTCTGTACACTTTGGAGGGGAGGGCACCACGAGTCCTCATAAGGTTGGGCAAAGCGGAGCTGGACCCGCTCACGGCCGGGCTACTCGGAAGGGAAATAGGCATAATGGCCGGCGATAGGATACCCCTTCTGAGGGGCAACGTCAAGTTCATGAACGAGGAGTCCAAACGTGAGTTCGCCGCCGCCTTTTCCACGTATTCGGCCTCCGTGTTTGCCGTGATCGAGGGCGTTACCCCCAGCTGGGACAAGTACCTCGCTGTGGCGGACCTCGTGGAAGACGTGACTGTAGATACCAATGAGATCCTTGGATCGGTACGCAACGCGGATCCAGCGGCATCCGATGCGGTGCTCCTAGGGTGTCCGTTTCTAGACGTAGATTCCGTGCTCCGGGTAATAGACTACATAAGGCGGCGGTACGGCGATGCGAGGGCGCGGGTTCCTATATATATAACTACTAGCAGATTCGTAGTGGAGGCGTTGGGTCCGCTTGTGAAACGTATGGAAAGGCAGAACGTATATATAACTGGCGATGCATGCCTAGTGGTCTCGCCATACGCAAAACGGTTTAGACGCATAGCCACAGATTCCGTTAAAGCGGCGTTCTATTTGCCAAAGCTACACGGAATATACGTGGATCTATGTAGGCCGACGCAGTGTGTAGATGGGGCATTCAGTTAGGGTGTTGGTCAAAGGCGGATCAGGGGAGGCTTGCGGCGAGGCGGTAAGGGTGGATAGGCCCATATCGCTTCTAGGGGACATAGACGTGGAGGTGGGCGCCGTCAAG
>JALWZH010000129.1 GCA_027002815.1 Thermoproteales archaeon
TCAGGGCCCTATCCCTCTACACATCGCTTGGCTTTGAGGTGAGGGGGACATTGTCAAGCTATTATCCCAATGGGGAGGACGGATATTTATTGGTAAAGGCGTTGAACAAAGAAGATGGAGCAAGTTCATTCATGTTAAACGGTTGTGGGAATCAGGTCTAAGTTCTACGTGTTTAAGGCCAGAATAGGTACACACATGGGGATGCTCCCTGACGTGGTTGACTATAGACATCACATCATCGACATCGTAGTACTTGCTCACCGTGTCCAGTTCCTCTAGGTCGACCACCTGTGCCTCCCCATTCTTAATAACAACATCTATCAATAGGTCTATGTATTTCACAATCCTGCCCACAACCTCCACCTCAGTGTTTATGTTTATATACGTACCTTTTTCTTGACCATACTTATTATAATATGTATGTACAATATATTTCCTATTAATATCTATACACGTCAAAGCCACATCCCCGGCCTCCTTAGGCACGTCAATCCCATCGTATAATCCTCTACCCCTTACCTTTCGTTCGACTACAATCCCGTCGTCGTGTCTCGATATCACAGTGCCTTTTCCAAGTATGTAGGTCTCTCCCCAAGGCTTCACGTGTACGAGCTTCACCTCTTCACCTCTCTGGGGAAGGAGCCCCCTAAATACTGCGTTCTCCTCCACATCACATTTGGGGGACACCTCGTCCAAAAGGTTGAGGAGTGGACTGTTACGGATCGCGCTCTTAATCATGTGATGACCGATCATCGTAGGAACCACACGCTTCCTTACGTGGTCCAGCCTCAATTTGCATTGTCGTGTTGGGGACACCAACGTGAGGCATTGGCCCCTAATGACCTCTACAGGACCCTCGGCTCCTCTCAGCTTCTCAGCTATGTAGCGGAGTTTTGAAATGAGGTCCTCAAACTCGCGTTCCAGGGTATCGTTATCGGCGTACTTGGCAGACGAGCGGAACTTGACTCCATAGCCGCCTGCCCTTTCCAGCATCTTATTGCCCAAAACCGTGAGCCTCGTAATTGTCTCTATATCTCTTATATGTCTACTGACCAAAACGCGGGAATTTGGTATGAGCGATATGTAGGTTCCGTCCAACCACACGTCCAGCGTGACATCAACTATGTTGCCATGGAAACGGGTTCCTGTAACAGAAACAATGTACTTGCCTCCAGGTGTAACCACGTACTTGCCCCTCACCTTGCCGTATATATCCCCACCAAGGTCTATGAGTACTTCATTCCCCTTTTGAACCGCTCTGCCAAGGTAGACGGAGTGTAGCGGCGCGATTGAGCGGGCCCTAACTATAGGGCCAAGCCTCGAAATGGCGTTTTCTATGGCGTCTACAGCCTCACACGACCCAACTATTATTAAAGAGCCAGGAACCCTATCAGAATCCTTTATCGTCGCATCGGGAGGATCGCCTACGACCTCTATTCCGAGACGTGAAGCCGTAACATCGCTTGCCTGCACCAAACGGAAGCCTTCATCGAGCAGGTACCTCGAGAGTGCCGTACTGTAAATTCCCCTGACCCTTACCTTTACGGGTCCCATCGGTTTAGAACTCCCCACCATTTTTGAATAGTCATACGGACCAAGAGTTTTGTAGACATATGGATCTCCATTGGAAGGCACATACATCACCTCTGTCTGCCTAGTCTGACCCGCTGGGGAGTAACGCTCAGCGGCACTCCATAAATCAATATTAAGGTTTTGGTCGATCTATAATAGTGTTTCGCGGTATAACGCTGGACGGAGACACTGCCAGGTATTTGGTCATAGCGGACCTCCACATAGGATATGAACTGGAACTGCAGGAAAGGGGCATAAACATGCCTAGACAGACGGAAAAGATCGTAAGGACCATAGCGGGCTGGATTAGGGGTACTCGCGCAGAGGTGCTGGCCATATTGGGAGACCTAAAACACGAACTTCCGTATCCCCGGGAAACTATAATTGACGTGGCAGAATTTCTAAGGAGTGTGTCGAGCATGGTCTCGGAACTCATAATAGTTCCGGGCAATCACGACACGGGTCTTGATAAAATCATGAGTAGAACTGAGGGGCCAATACAATTAACCAGTAGTAGGGGCATGGTCATAAGGGCCAAAGGGAAAAGGGTCCTGCTTCTACACGGCCATACAAAGCCTGCAGAAAGCGACGCATTGAATACGGACATGCTAGTAATGGGGCATACACATCCAGCAGTAACTATAAGGGACGTTACAGGATACACCATACGTGAGCCCATAATAGTCAAGATGGGCATACCCTTTTCCACTTTTTACCAAAGGATGTATAGAAAGAGTGCGCCAATCGATAAAGAGCTCAAGGTCGTCATACTTCCCGCCTCCAACCATCTGATCACAGGCACAGATATATCAAATATCCTTTCAGTAGACAGCACACACACGATCCTTACATACATGGACATAGACCCATCGAAAACGGAGCTCTACCTAACCGACTTCACGTACATAGGCACGCTGGCCGAGTTAGGGGAGTTGTTCTCCAGGGAAAAGGTGGATTGGGAAAGGCTATAAAACGCCGCATTTATGGGAAGTACAGCATATATAATGTTTAACGTAGAAGAGGGGTACATCCCTAAAATTTTTAAGAAGCGTATGCGTTCTTTTACTGTGCCGCGGGCCTGGAGGGGCGCCGCCCCTCTCCCACCGTAAGGTGGGCCGGAGGTGGACCGGGGGCCGCAACTCCACTCAACCACCTTCCAACCGTGCGGCTGGGCCAGGAACACCGCCGTGAGGGTCGGTCCCATGGGGCCTCAGCTCCCCGGCGGGTCCGCTGTAGGGCGGACCCAGCGGGGTACCGGGGAACCGGGTCAGGCCCGGGAGGGAGCAGCCCTAACCCGGGGCTGGGGCGTCCATGGGGGAGCCGGCCCGAGCATGGGTTCCTGGCTTCTCCGCACGGTTGGGGGCAGGTGAGTGGGGGTTGGCGGCGCCTATACCATGTATTCAAGGTCCTCGTATATCCTGAAACGGGCGTTCAGAACGTTTCTAGTCTTTTCTTCTAGTCTATCTATAATATGCTCTACCGTAGATGTTAGGTCGTTATTTTTTTCTTTAATGCTGATATGTTTTTTGTTCTCTATATCATAATATCTTATATTAACCGACATCTCGTTGATCTCTCTTTCGCCAATGAATACATACACGGAGGGCTTTACCCTACTTTCCAGGTCCCTGATAGTTGCGCTCAAAGTAACCTTATCTGCGTCTACTCTTGCTGCACGTACTTGTGCCTTCTTGAGTCGTTCATACACAACATCGGCGTTTTCGGCTATTTTTCTGTCTATGTCGTCTTTGCCCGTGTATATTCTCACTATCAATACCTGTATCGGATTAAGTACTATGGGCAGGCGTCCCCCCGTGTATTCAAGATACAGTCCAAGGAACCTCTCTATTGAGCCCAGTAATGCCCTGTGGATCATGTGTATCTGCATGTCGGAGCCGTATATCCTCTCCACCAGATCCACCAATCGGAATCTTCTGGGGAGGTTAAAATCGAATTGTATGGTACCTATCTGCCATTCCCCTAGGTCGCCCAACCTAGTCACCACGTCGAGTTTTGGACCATAAAAGACCGCCTCTCCGACACCCTCATAGTACTCTATGCCATATTTGTCTCTTATCTCCTCTGCCACTCCCCTCATGAATTCCTGTATTGAGGTCCACTCCTCATGTGTGCCCGCGTAATACTTACCGACTTCCTCCAAATTTGCGAAGCTCAGCCTTAATTTTATTGTGTGCATGTTAACTGGTAAGTGGAACACGTTCTCGTAGAGTTCTCTAATCTCTTCGAACACCTTCACCATCTCGTCCTTGACCTGTTCCTGGCTGACAAATATATGTGCATCATCCTGAGTAAACCCTCTGACCCTTAAAAGTCCATACAGGGAGCCGGAGGGCTCATAGCGATGCACCCGTCCCAGTTCAAAGGTCCTAAAGGGCAGATTGACCTTAGTTCTATATTTCTGCAGCACGTTGGCAAATATAAGTATATGGTGGGGACAGTTCATGGGCTTGATCACGAATTCCTTGTCCTCTATCGTAAACACGAACATGTTATCCTTATAGTAGTCCATGTGGCCGGAGACCTTGTACAGTTCAGCGGAGGCTATTAGCGGCGTTTCTATTACTCTATATCCCCTATTTATATGGAACGATGTGAGGACGTCGTACAACACCTTGCGCACGAGTCCCCCTGCCAAACTGAATAGGGGAAGCCCAGCGCCCACCAAGGCCCCAAAAGGCTTCTCCAGCGTGGAAAAACTGGACTCGGACTTGACTATTATGTCCATATCGCTCGCAAAATCTACATGGTCCTTTTCATGCCCAGACACCTTTATAGAGGGCTCATAACCTAATAACATTTAACATTCGCCGTTGTGCCACTGCACGTGAAGCCCAAAGGAGTGCATGTTGGGCGTGTTGAGACGCATCATCCTCAGTCTCCACGTCCCAATCTCAACGCTGTTGGCCGTCTCAGTAAAACTTTTTTAACCCCTGACCCCATGTGTGGTCGGGCCGGTAGTTCAGCCCGGAAGAATGCCCGCTTGGCACGGTCGGTTAAATAAGGGGAACCCCAGATTGCGGGTGGTCCCGGGTTCAAATCCCGGCCGGTCCACCAGAGGGTGAAGGGTATCGTAATCACGGTATTCAGAATTTAGATTGTTGTAAATACACGCTTCTGTGATTATATATGGTCGAGTTCGCATAGGCCATGCCAAATTAGGAAAACAGAAAAAGCGCCTTGTGTTATGCTGTGTGGCTCCATCTGGCTTGCTGCATGTAGCGGAGCTCTACGCCAAAAACATGGGACTCTTAGTGTTGCCTCCATTGATCGGCTCTCTCGCAGGCCTCGTCGTAGTGTTCCTCGTATCTGTTCTGGCCCTCATTTCAAGTTTCCTGTCATATGAATGGACGTATGCCGCGGTTGGGCTTTTTGGAGCTTGGCTGTTAGGCGGCGTCTTGTTTTGGCTAGGCATGTCCATTTCCATAGCGGCGTCCCGGCATCTGGCCCAGGGACGTGGTGCGACATTTGACCTTGCGTTCAGGCAATTTGTAGGGCGCCTTGGACATATAATGGCGGTAATACTCCCACTACTTGTACTGGAAAAGATGTTTGGCCTGCTTCCGCTTTTGGGGCCTTTACTGGCATCCTTAGTGGATCTACTGCTCGTATCGTCTCTATTTCACGTATTTAACGGTAGAACGATATATAGCTCCTTCGTAGATGCTATTGGGGACATTGGACGTATATTACATAGAGATCCAGGGACATTGGTGCTTATGTACATTTTTATGTTGTTCGGAGTTGTGCTTCCCGTGGTCTCATTCCTCGTTTTTCCCTTTGTAGGACTTTACTATGCATATATTGTAAAGGACTATTAAGATAGTAATTCTTATTTTTATTTAGTTATTACTATGTAGACTGAAATGGGCACATTGTGCGTGGCTATCTGTGTCCCATTGCCCTTACCAGGTGCATCAATATCCCGAGTACGTTGATGCCGGTGATATCGCCCACATCGTGTAGAGGGGTATATTCGACTATATCGGCATGTTTCACGTCGGTGCCGAGCGTGGCTGTCATAACCATATTAATGAGGTCGTCGTATGTTATGCCGCCCCACTCTGGGTTGCCGACGCCTGGTGCCTCGCTTGGCCTCAGCACATCCACGTCTATTGACAGGTATGTAGGTTTCGACGCTGTTGACACGGCGTCTATGATGCTGTGGGGGCTTACATCTTTCCATTTCAACACGTACATGTCTTTCTCCTTGGCGTACCTTTCCTCTTCGTCGTCATATGCTCTGATGCCCATCATAATGACGTACATGTCATGTCGTTCCAGGACACGTCTCAGAAACGTGGCATGTGTCAGCAACGCGCCGGGGGGATACTCATCGCGTAGATCCATATGTGCATCTATATGCATGTAGGTTTTTGGTCGTGTTGACAACACTGTGGCGTATGTGAGAGTGTGTTCGCCGCCCACGGCTATCACTGGGGGCCTTATTCTGCTATATGTGTCCATGACGGCCTTCACGCTTCCATATACATCGCCAGGGGACAGCTCTATGTCCCCCATATCGCAGGCCATGGACAGATCAACATTTCCTGCCACTGTGGTGTACTCAACATAGCCGAATAGTTCCCTTAAACGTCTAGGCGCTTGTGATGTGCCCCTTCTAAACGTGACTGTTTCCTCTAACGGTATCCCAACTATTTTTACCTTGGTCTCATCACCACACTCATAGCTGAAAAACGCCTGCACACTTTTTATGAACGGCATGGGGGGTTCTACACTGACAGTATTCTCTTGGCTGCAGGGGACCGAGCCTTCATTATTATTCTATAATTGCAATATGGGCAGCGTATCCCCATAAGCACCTCCATGTCATCCTTTGAGAACGCCCTGCCGCACCTCATGCATATATAAGGCTTATCATTAGTCATCTCAGGTCTCATAGTAAGGCGCATATAAATATTTCAGTATGGGCTACACCGCTCGGCACGCGTGGTGCCACAATAAGGGTCATGTAATCATGATATATATGGCATTGTTCGATGGCTCTTCATGAGGCCGCTTTTCATAGGTAGATTCCAGCCTTTCCACTTGGGCCACTACAATGTGGTGCGGTGGCTTGTGGAACAATACGGAAATTTGGTGCTTGCAATTGGGTCCGCACAAGCGGGCTTGACGCCTGACAACCCATTTACAGTTGGGGAAAGGATAGAGATGATCCATAGGTCGCTTGCTGGCCTCCATGGACGCGTAAAGATGTGTTCCGTTCCCGACACTGAGGGTGAACCGAGCATATGGCACGCCTATGTAAGGCAGTGGTGTCCCCCATTTGACGTCGCGTTCACTGGGGACCCATACACGGCTCACTGTCTTAAAATGGGGGGTGTAAAGGTGAAAGAACCGCCTAGTTTTAGCCGGGACATATATACAGGAACATACATAAGGAGGTTGATGGCCGAAGGCTCCGCAGAGTGGGAGTCAAGAGTCCCCATTCCTGTAGTGGAATACATTCACGAGATAGATGGTGTGTCCAGGATAAAAAGCCTACTAAATAAGGACAGACACGGTTAAAGGTCAATACAAACTGTGGCGGGTTGTCCACGGTAGGTTAATGCGACGAGGCTTGTTTCGGGGCTTGTAAGCGCTCAGTAGAGTCCCATCCTTAGCATCCACCCCATAATTACCAAAAGCACTGATATGACCGTAACTATGGCCACATGAACCGCGAACTTTATCGGGTTACCTGTTCGATGGGGCGTAGTCCTATGTAGCTCGTGTCTTGCAAGAACAATATTTAGGACGAGCAACGCGAACAAGCCTATCTTAACTCCAATAGGCCAAGCCTGTCCAAACCATCCAGCGTAACTATACGCCATTGCGAGCCCTGTTACACCGGATATTAAGAGGCTTGGTACGCCGACTCTTTTCGCGTATCGCCTTTCAAAATCCAGAAGCATGTCCAGGCTTTTCCGCCTCACTGCCTCAGGCAAATATGCGAGCGCCACGATGAGATGTCCCCCAACCCAGACGGTGGCGGCGATTACGTGGATCAGTTGAAGCACCTCATACATAGTACTAGCAAACCGTCCCAAATTTAAGCGTAAGGCTTCCTGTAAACAGAAACAAGACGTTTTAGGCTGATACAGAGCTACACTTGGGCGCATTTACACGTAGGAGAACCTCGAACATCTGGCTCGAGGTCGATATGGCCAGAAGGCTTTTTGGTCTTTAAGGCGATTGGGTAATGTAAGTTGGCGGGCCCGCCGGGATTCGAACCCGGGCCCTCCGCAGTTGGCCTTCTACGGCTCCGCTTCGACGGATCTTCTCCAAGGCCTGCGGGGAATGTCGTTCCTCGCCGCTCTATCCAGGCTGAGCTACGGGCCCGCGGGAAGTTAAGGTCAGATTATATATTTTTTGCGATGTGTGGGTGGCGGTAGCAAGATAGCTATGGTGGCGTCTCGTCGTTTCTATCGGTCGCTTATAGGTATCTCATGTATGTATCGTAACCCATATAATTTCGCAACATGGTGATCGCTCACCGCAATGTCGTCGGGGGTCACCTCCTTAATATGGTACTTGCCTAAAGCGGAGACCGCCATCTTGGTCTCGACCGAGATGGACTCAAGGAGATTGGCAACGCCCTTTTCGCCGCGTATCAGGGCAGACAGTACTAGGGGCCTTGCAAGATATATGCCGCTTGCCCCCAAAGCGACGGCCTTGACCACGTCTCCCCCGTCGTATACCCGTCCACCTAGAAGCATGTCTACGGTTATGCCCCTCTTCCTTGCTTCGAATATTGCAAGGGCCGCGGTCAGCGTGGTGTAGCCGAAATGTCTCATTGAGACTGTGGGAGCCATGCCTGTTCCCCCCTCCCTACTATCGATCACCACGGCGTCGGCCCCCTCCTCAGCGGCGATACTGATCACTTTGATGACATCCCTGTACGGCCCTATTTTGACCCATATGCGGACCCTTGGGTATTGGGTCCTCATGTTGCGTATAAGCGACCTCAGTATATTCTCGGTGTACGTACTGGGGACCGAGTATCTGATCGCGTTCCTTCCCTCGAAGAAATCTATATTGTACTTGCGAGTCAGTTTTTCGGCCTCTTCTCTGGGCAGTTTGATTATTCCTCCGAGGCCCGGCTTGGCGCCCTGCCCAATCTTAATTTCGAATCCCAGTAGTCCCCGATCTATATATTGGTCTATATCTTTGTCGGTATATACGCGGTTCCAAAGTTCGTTGTACGCGTCTTCAACGCTCTGTTGTACGATTAACCCTCCTAGGCCTTGACCCCTCGAATCAAGCTCCTCGAGGTATGCCATGGCCCTCTCCTTCCATGATGGGTGGGTCCTATTATACCTCTTTTCGTATCCCCTTACAGTAGCCACGTTTTCGCCTATGGACATAACTATACCGTGACGCGCGGCAGCCTTGGCGATAGGTATAGCAGTTTTTCCCGCTATGGCCGTGGAGCCCATGGAACCGACAACAAGAGGCATAGCCACCTTGAATCCGCCAACTTCTGTGGATAGGTCAACGTCGGTGTAAATGGGCTCTCTGAATACCTCGGAAGCCTTCTTCAACCTGCCGGGGACGAAGGCCGGGGGAACCAGGAAAAGCGTTCCTAGCCCCCAATTCCTAATGGTTGAACGGGAACCGAGCGTGACTGCTCCATACCTGTAAAAGATGCCGAAGGGGTACACGGCTTCTCTTCCCCTCAGTGCCCTATGGATAACGTCGTCCAGTGGATAGTCGTGGGGATCGGAAAACTCGTCGAGGCCCATTATGGCGACTCGTAGGGCTTTGAGCATTAGGTATAGTTTGGACAGGAACAGCATATTGTTATGGCTTTACGGTGTAGGAGCTATGCCTGGCAACTTAGGGTAGGGCCTTGCCTCCCATACGGCTCTTAGACCGCATATAAATCTTGTGAACCTTTCAATGCCCAGCCCGAAACCTGCCGTCATGAGTGGGTATAGGTCCCGCGCCATTTCTAGGAACCACTTGTACTTTGCTGGGTCCTCGCCGCCTTCACGTATACGCTCTACAAGCTTAGCGGGCTCATACTCCCGCTGGGCCCCACTGACCGCTTCCCCGAAGCCCTCGGGATATATCATGTCGAAATCTAGCAATATATTAGGCCTGTGAGGATCCTCCATGTCGTAAAAGCCCCTTGAGCCGCGTGGATACTCATATATTATGAAGGGTGTATCGTGCATGGCGGACAGCTCCTTTTCGCATCTCCACGGTATTTCTACACCGTACTTAAATCTACACCCTATTTCTTCGCTCATGGCGTGAGCCTCTTTATACGAATATCGTGGAAACGGAGGTTTGTATTCGTGAAGTTCTCTGCCCAGCTTCTCGAGTTCGGCGCCGTGTACATCCATGATATATTTAACCATGTACGACACGAGTTCCTCTGAAAGCGTTACGGCCTTCCATAGGTCTGCCCCGAACATCTCTATGTCGAGCTGATAGAACTCAGCCAAGTGTCTTCCCGTATATATGCTGTCTATAGGTTCCAGCCTTATGTTGGGCGACACCATGTATATGTTTCCAAGCGATGCAGCCATGTACTGTTTATAGAGTATGGCGCTGCTCATTACCTTATATTCATGACCATAATAATCTATGACGGCTTGTTTTGCCCCCCTAATGCCGGGGTCTGACACAGGCCCAATTATGGGGGAAAGCACCTCAACGAAGCCGCGTGAGTCGAGGAATTCCCTGGCGGCTCTAAGGGCGCTCGCCTGTATCTTGAAAATCAGCCTATACTTTGGCTCTTTGGCCCATCGCCACGATTTGGAGAGGAAGTCGCGTAGTTCCTCCCTATATTTTTCCTTATCGCCAATCATGTCTTCTAATTCTTTTATAGCTCTGTGCAATGGCATCAAGGTTCTATGATCTCAGGGATAATAAAGTTCTACCTCAATCGGTAGGACTTTAGATTCGTAATGAAGTACGTTTTATGGATATGCGTGTCGCGATGCCAAATGTCCGAATAAGGGTGACTACGGAATAAATAATGTCATAAAGTTCATAGAGAAAATCTTTTTATAGCATCATGACGCTTCACTATCAAGATGCCGGCTAATCTTCCTGCTGAGGCGAGAGCTAAATGGATAAAGGTCATGGAGGCACGCACCATCGAGGAAAAGATTAGGGCCATGGAGGAGTTCCTCTCCGCTGTACCTAAGCACAAAGGCACTGAAAAGCTGGTGAAGCAGGTCAAGAGGAGGTTGGCAGAACTGAGAAGAGAATCTGAGGAAAGAAAGGCGAAGGAAAGGGCCATACGTGGCTCTTCCTCAAGCCGTCTATACTTAAGTAAAGATGGAGATGCGCAAATAGTAGTCGTCGGTCCCCCGTTGTCCGGCAAGTCCGCGCTGATGAAGTGTCTGACAAATGCCAATATCGAGCCGGACGAGACCCCGTATTCCGTAGTGGAGCCCGTCCCGGGCATGTTCGTGGAGGAGGGGGTGTACTTCCAATTGGTGCGATCGCCGAGCCTGGTACTGGAAAACTTTTCGTCCTCGCTCAACATAGCGACTCTCTCATTGGTCCGCAACGCAGATGGAATACTGATCGTGCTTGACGCTACAGATGATCCAATAGGTAAGTTTGAACGTATACGCGAGTTTTTTGAGGATCATGGCATATCGATAACAAGGCCTAGGTCGTTTGTGAAGATTGTGAAGCGCGGCTCCGGCGGCATACAACTTATTGGAAGGTTGATGGATGGGACGTATGACGACGTGAAACGTCTTTTGAAGGATTACGGGATACACCATGCTACAGTATACATACAGGGAGAGGCCACATTGGAGAACGTCGAGGATGCAATATTTGGGGAGGTCCTCTATAGGCCGGCAATAGTAGTACTTTCCAAGGCAGATATGGCGCCCCGCATAGATCCGTCTGACTTGGCTGTTCCCAATATACCTGCAGCATTGAACGAATGCAAGTTGGATAGGGCTAAACTCGCCTCCACGATGCTGAGCGAGCTCGGCCTAATACGCGTGTACACAAAGCAGGTCCATTCAAGCGAATATTCCTCTAGGCCGCTAGTGGTCAAAAGGGGGTCCACTGTAGGCGACGTAGCGAAAATGGTGCATTCCTCCCTTTACGATAATTTCAAGTACGCCGTGGTTTGGCACGCCAAGGAATACCCGAACAATTTTAAGCGGGTAGGCCTCAACTATGTGCTTGATGACGGTGACATAGTTGAGATACATGCATGACGCCGTCATGAAAAAACTTGAGGAACTGGAGCAGAGGCTTGACGTTATTGAGGGCATGTTGAACATGATTGTCGAGGAGCTCCGCCTACTGAGACGTCCAAAGGGTTCCCGCACCTATAGCTCTGAGGAGGGGAGGGGACTCCTGAGGCTTATACGGGAGAAGCTCTTTATAGATGTGGAGGAGGTATATTCAAGGGCCCTTTTAAGAAGGCTAGTTGAAAGGGGCCTCGTCATATTGTTGCGTGACGATACTGTTAATAGGGAATTCTTAACTACAAGGGAATCGGTGAGGAAGCTGTATAATAAGTTGCCCCTCAATACATCGTCCATCGACAGCTTAAGTGAAAGGGAGTACCAGCTCCTCCTCATACTTAACCGTTTAGGTTATGTGATCCTGAAAGATAACGAATACGTGCCCACAGAACTGATCAAGGAGCTGTTATGAGCAGTCTCTTCTGGTTTGAGAAGTATCGTCCTAGGGGTTTTGGGGATGTTGTGGATCTTGAGGATGTTAAGGGGAGGTTGGCGGAGTTTGTGGCTAGGCGGGACATGCCGCACCTCCTGTTCTACGGTCCCCCGGGCACGGGCAAGACCACCATGGCACTGGCACTAGCCAGAGAACTCTACGGCGAAAAATGGAAAGAAAACACACTAGAACTAAACGCAAGCGACGAAAGAGGAATAACAGCAATAAGAGAAAGAGTAAAAGAATTCGCAAAGGCCCGCTCCACGGCCGTTGGTGTCCCATTTAAGCTTGTTGTGCTTGATGAGGCTGATAATATGACTGGGGATGCTCAGCAGGCGCTTAGGAGGATCATGGAGCAGTACGCTGCGAACGCCCGGTTCATACTACTGGCAAACTATCTCTCCGGCATAATAGAGCCTATTCAGTCTAGGTGTGCTGTGTTTAGGTTTTCGCCGTTGCCCCGTGAGGCCGTCGTGGAGAGGCTGAGGCACATAGCCAGGTCCGAGGGAATAAAACCGACAGACGAAGCACTCAACACAA
>JALWZH010000130.1 GCA_027002815.1 Thermoproteales archaeon
ACCAGGGAAGGAGGGAGTTCACCTACGTGGCGTCCCTGGCCAAGTTCTACGCCACTGAGGTGGCAGAGAGGGTCATATCGACGGCCATAAACGTGCATGGGGGTGTCGGCGTAATCAGGGAGACTGGGCTCGAGAGGTACCTCAGGGACATAAAGATAACCCAGATATATGAGGGGGCCAACAACATACAGCGCCTCGTGGCCTACAGACAGCTGGTAAGGCTGCTCAGGGAGAAGGGGGTTATACCGGACGAGGTGGCGGCGCGCGTTACTTGACACATACGCGGCGCGCATGGAGGGGGCCCTGTGTTCCAGATATGGCCCCTACATAGTGGCGCTCAGGGAAGGGCGCATCGCGTTGGGGCCCGCACGGTGCTCCACGTACGTGCCGTTGGGGGACCTGGCAAGGGCTTTGGACCTGGGATCGGTGGACACGAGGCTGCTTCCCCTGGCATCCATTCCTCCCGGCGCCGTGACCACGTACAGGCTTTACGGGGAGGTGGTGGGCCTCAGCCCGAGGGCCGTGGGGAGACTCCTGGCCTCCAATCCCTACCCCGTGCTCCTCCCTTGCCACAGGGTGGTCAAGAGCGACCTGACGCTGGGGGGCTACACGTTCGGCCGGGACGCCAAGAGGGGGCTCCTGGAATTCGAGGGGGCTTTAACCGGCGGAAGACCGCACACGGTGGTGCGCCCACGATGGCCCGAAGACGTGCTCAGGACCCTCCTCGAGGGAATCTCCAGGCCCACCGGTGTACGGACAGGGCGGGGCAGGCGATAAAAGACGCAACATTAAAAAATCGAAATTATCTTCCATGGCCAGACTGCTGAGTATCGGGTTTATACTTTCCTTTGTGACGTCGGCGTCCATAGCCGTAATAGTGTTGCCGTACGTGGCCTTGATCACGTATCTGCCCGGCGTGGTGCTCAGGGGGCTTGGATGGATGTCCCTCGGGAGGGGGCGGAGTAGAGGGCTCTACACGGCTACGGGTCTACTCGTCCTCCTCCTGGGCATTGGGACGTTCGGGGCGTTCGTCTTCGGGTACGCGGTTGAGAGGATGTTCAACCCCATCTACGCTATTGTGGCCATGTGGACCGTGTACACGCTGGCCGAGTTCGCCTCGTACGTTTCCCTTCGGGGGACCAGCAGCGCGTTCCTGGTCGCCTCGATAAACGTGATAGCCGTGGCTCTGATTCTGTTGTTAGTGGGATCCCTTAGGGGCCTCGAGGAGGCCGTGATGGCCGCGGAGGTCTTGCTGAGACCGGCGTTCGCCATAATGGCTGTGTCGGCCCTTGCCGCTGCGGTGGGGAGCCTCAGGGCTTGACGCGCATCGTATAAATATCCCCGCGTTGGGTCCCCCATGAGGTTCAGCTTGCCGGGCGGCGTCAGCCTAGAGCTGGTCCAGGGGGACATCACGGAGATGGACACCGACGCCATAGTCAACGCAGCGAACCCCTACCTTGAGCATGGCGGCGGCGTCGCCGGGGCCATAGCGCGTAAGGGGGGGCCCCAGATACAGGAGGAGAGCCGGGAGTACGTGCGTAGGCATGGGCCCGTGCCGGTGGGGGGCGTCGCCGTGACGGGCGCAGGCAGGCTCAGGGCCAGGTACGTCATACATGCCGTTGGGCCCCGCTGGGGGGCCGAGGGGCCCGAAAAGCTTGAGGAGGCGGTGGCCAACGCGCTTAGGAAGGCCGAGGAGCTGGGCCTGGCCAGCATTGCGTTCCCCGCCATAAGCACAGGCATCTACGGCTACCCTTACGACGTGGCCGCGCGGGCCATGGCCCGGGCCATCAAGGCCGAGGCGATGGGGCTCAGGAACGTCAGGAGGATCGTGGTGTGCCTCTACGGCGATGAGGCATACAGAACTTTCCTGGACGTGTTCCGGGAAGAGCTGGGCGGCTAGATCCTCCCCACCAGGTCTATCCTCACCGGTATCGTGGCCTTGCCCGGCTCCCACCGCGCGGGACATACCTCCCCGCCGTGCTCCCTGACGTACTGCAGCGCCTTGAGCTTGCGGAGCGTCTCCGAGGCGTTCCTGCCAATGTTTCCGTCGACCACCTCTATGCTCCTCACCACGCCGTCCGGGTCAATGATGAATGTGCCCCTCTCGGCGAGCCCCGTCTCCTCGTTGTACACGCCGAAGTACCGCGCCACCCTGCCAGAGGGGTCGGCCCCCATAACGAACCTCACCTTTCGGACGGCG
This sequence comes from Thermoproteales archaeon, assembly GCA_027002815.1. Classification (GTDB taxonomy): domain Archaea; phylum Thermoproteota; class Thermoprotei; order Thermoproteales; family Thermoproteaceae; genus WANN01. The sequence continues at coordinate 2,201 of JALWZH010000130.1, forward strand.
GGAGACGTCTCCTTCCACACCCTGTGGGCATAGGCTGTGTCCGTGCTGAAGCTCACGATCTCGGCGCCCGCGGACCTGAACTCGTCGTACCTGTCCGCGAAGTCCTCTATTTCGGTGGGACAGACAAACGTAAAGTCGGCCGGATAGAAAAATACCACTATCCATTTACCGGTGAAGTCACTTAACCTATATTTCTTTATCTCGTTGTTAGGTGAAAGACCTTCGAATGTTATATCTTGGACCTTCTTTCCTAACCTTATGGTCTCCATGAACACCGTTGATGGGCAGGCTTTTTAAAAGTTGCTTCCTAGTGGAACCCACTTGCACCTGGCAACACCTATATATCCCGTCACGGCCATCCGCACATGGACCCGCGGGAAGAAGTCGCCGCATTTATAAGGGGTCTCCCCCTCGGCCGCAGGGTGCTCGACGTAGGCACGGGCTTCGGCTACTCGCTGGGCGTGCTCCTCTCCATGGGGTTGGAGGTCCACAGCGTCGACCCTGACGGGGAGGCCCTGGAAAGGGCCAGAGAGGCCTATGGGGGGTCTGCACAGCTCTACAGGGCGGGGGCAGAGGAACTGCCTTTTCCCGACGGGTACTTCGACTCCGCCGTGTCGATATTCTCGCTCCACCACTTCTCCGACATGCCCAGAGCCATAGCCGAGATCGAGAGGGTGACGAGGGGCATCATAGCGCTGGTCGACTGGACTCCCAGCGCCGGCGGCATCTACAACCCCCACGGCCCAGAAGAGCTGGCGCGGGCCATGGAGCTGGCCATGCGCGTGAGGCCCAACTATAGGCGCGTGGTGAGGGGGTACTGGTACGCCCTTGTCAGGGAACGGGACCCTTCAGGGCCGCGGCCTGCCCTCACCTAAACCGCTTCCCGCCGCCGTGGGCTGGCCACCCCCACATACGGTCTCGCCTTTCCGTGGGGCCCCCCTCCTTTCGCCTTCCGCAGACGCGTACAGCATCGTGGGCGGGATGCTCCGCGTGGCCAAATAGTTGGGCTTGTCCATCAGCTGGAAATGTAGGTGCGGCGCCGAGGACATGCCCGAGTTGCCGGCCTCCCCTATGGGGGTCCCCGCCTCGACCCATTGGCCGGGCCGCACCCTAACGGAGCCCCGCCTCAGGTGGGCGTAAAGCGTGTAGGTGCCCCCATGGTCTATCACCACGTGGTTGCCCGCGAGGTGCCTAGCGCCGAGGCGCACCAGGCCGGGCGCGTTGTCCTCGACGCCGTCCACCGCGGCCACCACGCGTCCGGGAGCCGCAGCGAGTATTGGAGCCCCGAACGTGGCCCACGAGCCCACATCGGCATAGTCGCACGTCCTCTCGAGCTTCCCGTAGTCCTCCTCGCGGACAAGGTCGTACGCGTACCTCTGCGATATTAGCCCCCAGCTGTGGCTCTCCTCCTTCGTGACTCCACCGTTGACCACGCGCCAACAACCCGCAAAGGGAGGGGAAAGGAGGGGCGCATGCGTCTGCGGTCCACCTCTTAACCTGGACATGGCCTCCCCCACCACCTGCCTCAGCTGGATGTAAAGGCCCCAGGGGGTGAGGAACCAAAGGGCGATGCTTGCGTACAGGCGGGCCGAACACGGGTCGCGCCTCACTGTTACGGCCAGCCACACAGCCGCCAGGGCCAGCCCAAGCAACACGGCGAACAGCTGGACAACGCGCAGGAGCTCCGCGTCATATGCAAGGCGCAACAAGTGTATTACAGCCCCCAAAATCAGGAGCCTCTGCGCGAGACGGCCCAACATTAGGCTCTGGACATTAGGCCCAAATATTAAATTATCTATTATCATCATATTATTATTAATTAAGATAACACTGGGCCTAGACCTATACTACCATGGCCGAGTACCATCCAAAAACAGGCCTATGTCGCCCGCCAGTGGGAGGGACCTACCAGTCGGGCGTACGCGCTGCTACAGTACGCACCGGCGACATGTAGCATGGACCGCGCCTCCTAATCGTGCAGGGGAAGACGTACGCGACCCAGCCACGTGTCTGACCGTACGCATGTCCGCCGATGGGCACCATGAGGGCGTATCAATCGTCCGCATGTGTGCTTTCTGGGCTCAGGGTCATCGCGGCTCTATGTCGGGCTGGTCCAGGGCCTTCTCGAGGAGGTCCCTCACATTGGGCGGTATCTCCTCCGCCTTGCCGCCCGGGGCATACACGTCGACCACGTACCCCCTTGCGGCCAGCTCGCCCCTGACGTGTACCTCGTGGCACATCTTGAGGCTGGTCCTGCCGACCCTGCAGAACCAGGAGGTGACCTCTATCTCGTCCATGAAGCGCACGACCGACCTGTACTCCACGTAGGCCGCCACGGCCCTCAACACGTCGAACACCGAGAGGTCTATGCCGGCGCCCCTGAACAGCGATATGCGGGACAGGTCGAAATAGTATAGGTACCGTGCATAATATATGGCCCCCGTAGAATCTGTGTCGCCCAGCCCTATGAGGTACCTTTCCCTCACCTTCATGGCGGCTTCCCCGTCACCGCATATTTAAGTGAACCCACAATTACTTACAAATATTCCACGGCAAACATTTTAGGCCTATAAAGCAACGGCGTCATGTCTAAGGGAGAGGTGCTCTACTGGGAGCCCTCTGTCGAGCGCATGTCGCGGGACGAGCTCAGGAGGCTGCAGCTCAAGAGGCTTAAGCACCAGCTTAGGCGGGTCTACGAAAAGTCGCCCTTCTACCACAGGAAGTTCAGGGAGGCGGGCGTGCACCCTGACGACCTGAAGACGCTGGACGACCTTAGGAAGTTCCCCTTCACGACTAAGGACGACCTAAGGGAACACGGCTATCCCTACGGGGGCGAATTCCTCACTGTGCCCCTAGAGGAGCTGGTGGGCTGGCACATGACCAGCGGCACCACAGGCCGCCCAACCGTCGGGCCCTATACGCGTAACGACATGGAGCTCTGGACCAACCTAGTGGCCAGGTGCCTAGTGGCAGCAGGCGTCACTAAGAGGGACATACTGCTCAACATCTACGGGTACGGCCTCTTCACGGGCGGCATGGGCCTGCACCTAGGCGCACAGGCCGTGGGGACCAAAGTAATCCCTTGGAGCGTCGGGAGAACGGAGGCGCTCGTGCAGACCATACTCGAGTGGAGGCCCACCGTAATAACGGGGACCCCGAGCTACGAGCTGTACGTGGCCGAGACCATGCAGAGCAAGGGCATAGACCCGCGCTCAACGTCGATAAGGATCACCATACCGGGCGCCGAGATGATGACCATCGAGATGATCAGGAAGATCGCGGACATGTACGGCGTCAAGGAAAAGGGGGGTGGGGTGCGCCAGATATTCGGGAGCACCGAGCTGATCGGGCCCGGCGCCGGGCAGGCGACCGCGTGCACCGAGGAGGTGGGCTTCCACCTGTGGACCGACCACTTCTACGCTGAGATCATAGACCCCAAGACGGGGGAGCCGATCGGCGAGGAGGGGGAGGGGGAACTCGTAATAACGCACCTGACGCGTGAGGGGATGCCCCTCGTCAGGTACAGGCAAAGGGACATAGTGAAGGTACAGTACATCTCGTCTGACTGCGGCCGCGACGCGTTCCCCGTGGTACACGTGATCGGGAGGGTCGACGACGTGATATACTATAAGGGCTCCAAGATCTACCCGTCCGCCATACAGTCCGCCCTGCTCTCGTTCCCAGACGTACTCGAATACCAGGTGATCGTGGACAAGACAGGGCACGAGCACAGGTTCATCATCAAGGTGGAGACCCTGGCCCAGAGCCCCGAGCTGGCGGAGAAGATCGCCAACGCGGTTGAGGGGGCAGTCTTCGCGAGGCCAAAAGTGGAGTTGGTTCCGCCCGGTACCCTGCCACGTTGGGAAGGAAAGAGCAAGAGGGTGATAGTAAATGAGTGACGTATATAGGAGGCTGGAAGAGCTGAGCTGGAACATTAGGGACCTCATAGCCGCGTTGGAGGCCAGCGGCGACAATGCAGGGGCCGAGGGGCTCTCTAGGGCCCTCGCAATAGTGGAGTACGTGAAGAGGTCCCTCGCAGGCCCTGAGGAGGCAAGGGGGACGTAGGCGGCCCACAGGCGAAGAACGAAGCTTAAATTTCCCCCATGCTCTCCTGTCCCCATGAGGCCGGTGCCCGACCAGTTCTCTAGGGAGTTAGGAATAGAGGTGCTGGACGTGAGGCCAGGCTATGCCAAGGTCAGGGCGGTGCCCAGCAGGGATCACTGCAACTTCAACGGCATGGTCCACGGGGGATACATCTTTTCCGTGGCCGACGTAGCGTTCGCATACGCGAGTAATGCCGGGGGCAAAATGGCGTTGGCCCTCGACATGTACATCTCGTTCCGCCAGAAGGTGGCGCCAGGAGAGGAGATAACCGCCGAGGCCAGGGAGGTCCACAGGTCCGGCAGGACGGGGCTGTACCGAATGACCGTCAACGGCCCCCAGGGACTTGTGGCGGAGATACAGGCCACCGTGTACTTCCTCGACCGCGAGCCGGCCAACTCGGGCTGCCAGTAAGGGTCAGGACTCCTTCCTGCACTTTTCTGGGGCCACGTAGAGGTTCACTATGTCGTCCATTATGGCTATGCCGTAGGCCCCAATGCGCCTGACCTCGTACGCAAGCTGGTCCGTGGACTTGACGTGCTCCCTCAGCTCTCTGTACTGGCCCCTTATCGCGGGGATCAGCGCCATGTCGCCGCTCGAGAAAAGGCGTTCTATGCCCTGGTACATGTCGGAGACGAGGGCCAGGGGCACGCCGACGTCGCTGTCCACGCCCAGCGCTATCTGGGCGGACCTAGACACGTGGTATGCCGCCCTCGCCATGTCCTTGGCCAGCGCAGAGTACGCTATTAGCTCTCTCATGTTGCCGAGCACGTTGAGCTCCGGGTACTGGGACATCTTCGATATGAGGCGTACCGCGTATCTGTATCGCTTGTCCATGTCGGTACTCCTTTCAATTATCTCGCCAAGTAAGTCACCGTTACGTTCAACCACTGCCGTCCTAAGATCGGCCACAAGGCGGGCCAGGAACTGAAGCATCTTGCCGAAGTACGTGACCACGCCGTTCCTACTGGATCCATACCCCCCATCGTCTATGCCCACCGTTATGGAGAACGACGTCATGTCGACTATGTCGGCCCCTATGAGCCCACCCACAACGGCCTTGACCTCACGCTTAAGATCGGCGCTCATAACATTTGCGGACTTTATCTCTATGATGTCGGCCCCCTGCATATAGTATACAAGTATAAGGTACTTCAGGGTCTCCTTATCCACCGTATCGGCGTTGAGCTGGACTGGGCATGGACACTGGGGGAGAGACACCAGAATGTACCCATTAGCTTCAACAACGTTAAGTGTCTCATGCGGCCTCACGTCATGTCGCTTCACCCATTCCGGAGGAACACTTATGATGTAGCTGCCATGCCTAATCTTCTGCAGTCGACGTAAGTACCAGCGGGGGCCATTCTTATCCGCTTTTTCCATGCCCAACACTTCAAAATCAATTTTAATAGATTTCTAATTCTTTCTAAAGGTAGATTTTAATTATATAAATACCTCCCAGTCTATTTAGTTCGAGACTCCACATGAGAAGATAGTCAGACATCTATATTTCCATGGCCCTTTCGTCGACCCCTCGGTAAGTTATTTATAATTAATTATGTCTAATTTAGCGCGACAATTTTTATCATGGACAGGGCGGAAACTATGCGTCGAGTAGCCGTAATTGGCGTGGGCCATTCCACGTTTGGGGTAAGAGGAGACGTAACCTTGCAGGAACTGGCGTGGGAGGCCATAGCGGAGGCCCTTAAAGACGCGGGTCTCACCCAGAGAGATGTGGAGGTGAGCGTCGTGGGAGTTGTGGGTACACGGGAATACGAGCTCATGCCCGCAGTCCCCGTGAACGACTACGCTGGTCTGACCCATGTGGGTCCTATAAGGGTCGAGGCCGCATGCGCGACGGGGCTCGCCGCGCTCACCACAGCGCACAACTATGTGGCCTCCGGGATGGCGGACATAGCCCTCGCAGTGGGAGTGGAAAAGATGACCGAAGTGGACACGGCCACCTCGCTGGCAGTTGGCGGGAGGGCAGGCAACTATTTATGGGAGTTCCACTTCGTGGGCACGACCATGCCGGCCCAGTACGCCCTGTACGCGTCGGCCCACATGGCCAGGTTTGGGACCACCGAGGAGCACATGGCCCTCGTAGCCGTGAAGAACCACAGGCATGCAGCTAGGAACCCTAAGGCGCACTTCCAGTACGAGGTGACCGTGGAGGAGGTACTCGGCTCCAGGCCAGTCGCCTGGCCCATAAAGCTCCTCGACTCATCGCCCATATCCGATGGGGCTGCGGCGGCGGTCCTGGCGTCTGAGGACGCCGCAAGGAAGCTGGGCATAGACACGCCAGTGTGGATCGGCGGCATAGGGTACTCGTCGGAGACCCCCAACATGGTGCGTAGGCCCCACTACGTGGGGCTGGAGGCCACAGTGAGGGCTGCCGCAATGGCCTATAAGAGGGCCGGCATATCGCCGACCGACGTGGAGGTGGCCGAGGTACACGACGCGTTCACCATAGCCGAAATAATGGCTTACGAGGACCTGGGCTTCGTGGAGAAGGGCAAGGGGGGCAAGTTCGTGGCGGAGGGCCAGTCGGACCTTGGGGGAAAGGTGTCGGTCAATGTGTCCGGCGGATTAAAGGGGAAGGGCCACCCTCTGGCCGCCACCGGCCTCTCCATGGTCTACGAAATAGTAAAGCAGCTTAGGGAAGAAAGGGAGAGGGGGAGGCAGGCCCCCCTGAAGAGGTACGTGGGGCTCGCCCACAACGTTGCTGGAATTGGGCACCAGGCATACGTGGTGGTCCTGAGGAGATGAGCGAGAAGAGGACTGTAAAGAGGCAGGGACCCACAATAGACTCGATACCCCTCATATATAGGCACAAGATACCCATCTCCAAGACGCACAAGTTCTGGCAGGGCCTCGCGGAGGGCAGGATTAGGGCCACAAGGTGCGGCACATGCGGCTCGATCTACTTCCCGCCCCAGGACGATTGCCCCAAGTGCATGGTCTCGGGCCTCGAGTGGATCGACCTGCCCAACAGGGGCACAATAGAGACCTACACCAAGGTCTATGCCAAGCCGCAGGGGTACGAGCACTTCGACCCGTACATAGTGGCCATTGCCAACGTGGGGACGGCGAGGATCATCGGCTGGCTCCTAGGAGTCGACGACGAGAAGAACGTACGCGTGGGGATGACCGTAGAGGTGGGCGTGGTGGAGGTTGAGCAGGGCAAGCTTGTGCCGGTGTTTAGGCCGGCATGATAGGCATCGTAGGCTTTGGCCGGATGGGGAGCGGGATAGCGCTCGTCTTCGCCTTGAAGGGCCACACAGTACGCGCATACGATTCTGCGGACCCCAACTGTGAGAGGGGGCTTAGGGCCGTGGCAAGCGCATGCGAGTGGCTCGCCAAGCGGTCCACCTCAATCGACTGCGACGCTGCTTTGAGGAACATACGCTGCGCCGACGGCGTGTCGTCTGCCGTAAGGGGCGCCGAACTGGTCGTGGAGGCGGTGCCCGAGGACCTGGCCATCAAGGTGGCGGTGATCGAGGAGGCCTCCAAGGCCGAGGAACACTCCATCATAACGTCCAACACCAGTGGCCTCCCAATAACGCTGCTCCAGCGGCGTGCGGTCAGGCCCAGCCGAATCGCCGGCTTCCACTGGTTCAACCCGCCCTACGTCATGGCGCTCGTAGAGGTCGTCAAGGGCGGGGAAACGGACGACGAGACCGTTGGTAGGCTTGTCGACCTGGCTAGGTCCCTGGGCAAGGAGCCGGTGCTGGTCATGAGGGACGTCAGGGGGTTCATAGCCAACAGGGTGTACAGGGCCGTCAGGTATCAGGCCGCCGCGCTTTTCCGCAAGGGCATATACGGCGTCAGGGAGGTGGACTCCGCCCTGAGGTACAGGGCGGGATTCCCCATGGGCGTGTTCGAGCTCATGGACTATGCCGGTTCAATAGAAATAGAGTACCACGACGGCGCGAGGTACGACGAGGTTAAGTCGCAGTACCCCGACTGGGAGCCGAGCCCAGGATACGAGAAGGCCTTTAAATATGCGTGGGAGCTCTTCGCAGAGATGTACAGGGCGGGCAGGCTAGGGGTCAAGACCGGGGTGGGCTTCTACACCTATCCCGGCCCCGGCACATACAAGAGGCCCGAGCTGACCGAGGAAGAGGGCAAGAGGGTCGACGTGGAGGTCCTCGTGGCCCCCGCAGCGAACGAGGCGTTGAGGCTCACCGCCATGGGCATATCGGACAGGGACTCGATAGCCAAGGCGTTGTCCCTCGGATTCAACATAAAGGGCGACGTGCTTGGCCTTGTTGGCGATCTCCGCGCTGCCCTCGAAAGGGCACGCGGTTTCCTGCCGGAGTTGGAGGAGTTCTATAGGCCCGCCCAAGAAGGGTAGCACAAAATTAATTATAATTAGGTGGGCCTTACCTATTATTAGATGGGCTTTTGCCCACCTCATGTCTCAGCTAGTAGAGGTTTCAAAGGACCCGCCTATAGCGGTCGTGAGGATGAACAGGCCAGACGCGTTGAACGCGCTGAACCTCGAGATGGTTAGGAGCCTAGTGAAGGCCCTGGACGAACTGGAGGCTGACCCCGACATCAAGGTGGTCGTGTTGACGGGGACCGAGAGGGCGTTCAGCGTTGGGGCCGACATAAAGGAGATGTCAAGCCTTGAGCTCCCCGAGGTCTACCTACGCGGCCACAGGCAGCTGTGGGACAGGGTCAGACGCTTCAAGAAGCCTATAATAGCTGCTGTGTCGGGCTACTGCCTAGGAGGGGGGTTCGAGCTGGCCATGTCGTGCGACATGATCGTGGCCTCAGACGACGCGCGTTTCGGGCAGCCCGAGATAAACGTGGCCCTGATTCCGGGGGAGGGGGGAACCCAGCGCATCGCGCGTGCTGCTGGGAGGCTCATTGCCATGGAGCTCATCCTAACGGGCAGGTTCATTACGGCGAGGGAAGCCTACATGAGGGGACTGGTCAACAGGCTTGTGCCGAGGGAACTGTTGCTGGACCACGCCAAGAGGCTCGCCAGAGAGCTGGCGTCCAAGTCGCCGCTGGCCCTCGCGTTGGCCAAGGACGCCGTGAACGCCGCTTGGGAGACCACGCTAAGCGCGGGCCTCGACTACGAGAGGAGGAACTTCATACTGGCGCTCTTCTCCGAGGACGGTAGGGAAGGCGTGAGGGCATTCATAGAGAAAAGGCAGCCCCAGTACAAGGGAAGATGATCGCCTACGAGGTAAGGGAGGGCGTAGCGTACATACGGCTCAACAGGCCGGAGGTCCTCAACGCCCTTAACAAGGAGACGCTGGAACAGCTGGCCAAGGCCCTTGACAACGCTGCGAGGGACGCGGAGGTCAAGGCCATAGTGATCACTGGCACGGGGCGCGCCTTCTGCGTGGGCGCCGACCTGGGCGAGCTGAGGGAGTTCTACGAGAGGGGCGAGAAGATAAACCACGGCGACATACTGAGACAGCGCTACAATCCCGTAATAATGAGGATAAGGAGCATAGAGAAGCCCGTGATAGCGGCCATAAACGGCGTGGCGGCGGGCGCGGGCATAGGGATAGCGGCCTTCTGCGACCTGCGCGTGGCGAGCAACACGGCCAAGTTCATACTGGCCTTTGGGAGAGTGGGGCTCATACCCGACTCGGGCCTCACCTACATACTGCCCCGGGTCTTCGGCCACGGACGCACCTTCGAGATATACTTCTCCAATAGGGAGATATCGGTAAACGAGGCGCATCACTTTGGCCTGGTCGACATAGTGGTGGACCAATCAGAGTTCGAGGCCAAGGTGCATGAAATAGCCGTGAAGTTGGCCTCCGGACCGCTGAAGGCCTACGCGCTTCTGAAAAGGGCCCTCAACAACCACTACTTCCAGGACCTGGAGCTTGCACTGGAATACGAGGCCTACATGCAGGAAGTGGCCGGATACACGGACGACCACATGGAGGGCGTCCTGGCCTTCATACAGAAGCGGGAGCCGCGCTTCAAGGGCAAGTAATTAATTGAAACCAATTCCAAATCTTTTAAGAAAAGCTATAAATTAAATGGTGTTCAACCCGATATGGCCAATATAAAAATTTACATAAGGGAGCCCCGTAGGCATGGTGGTGTGCCTGTTGTGGCCAATGCCAAGGAGTTGGATGACATACCGCCAGACACGTATCCGCCCGAGATAGAGTACCCAAACGCATACCCACCGTACTGGGACTTCTCAAACCAACGCATGTACGACCTGTACATGGCCGCCAAACGCGGCCAGTGGGATGAGGACCAGTTGGACTGGGGCTCCTTCGAGAACTACATGTCACAGTTCGACGAGAAGCATAAGGTAGCGTCAGCCTTCTGGTTCTCCATGTTGTCCAACTTCGACAACGCCACGGGGGCCTTTGCCAGGGCTGTTATTGCTGCTCAGGAGTATCAGTTTGATGCGGGTACTGTGGGTGTCTTCACTACGATTGTGATGGATGAGAACAGGCATTGCATCATGTGCGGCAAGGCAGCCTACTGCGCCCTCAAG
>JALWZH010000131.1 GCA_027002815.1 Thermoproteales archaeon
TCCCCCGGGGGACGCCCACGATTCTGGCCGACGGCTTTCTAAGGAGCCGCACCCTCCTCGGGACGTGCCTGTAGTCCAGCTCGAACGTGGTCGTCTCCTCGTCGGGGATCAACCTAGGCACGACGCCAATGGAGCCAAGGAGGTCCTCCACAGCTCTTTTGATCCCCCTACCTACAACACCGACGGCCAACGGCCTATACCCCAGCTCGGCCAGGGCCATGCCTATGTAATATGGGGGCCCCCCAATCGAGAAGCGCACGGACCCGTCTCTCAGCACCACCTTATCAAGCGTCGGATTACCAACTATTACTATGTCCTCCACGGGAGGAACGGTGAGGGGACGCTTTTTAAATTGTCGACATACTCCCAGACTGGCCGGGCTAGGCCGTCAGCTCGAATCCCTTAGACAGTCCAAGCGTCCTGTCAGTTGCGGATACGCTTGAGGCCAACTGCGTTGAGTCGCCGGGGCACGCCCAAATGTGGTTGTTGACTCAGTAAATGATGGATGGACCGGAGCGCCGCCTCGCTATGATTCCACCTTCCGAAGCAACAGAGGTATCGCTATGTTCCTGACGCTCTCGGGTACCGAGGCCAGGAAGTCCTCTATTAGGCTACGCGTAACTATCACGGGTATTTCCTCCTCGCTGATTCCCCTCGTCTTTATATAGTACTTCTTCTCGTCCTCTATGGAGGCGTCCGCAGCAGAATGGCGCGCGCCCTCCACCTCGCCAGTCTCAACGTACAGTATCGGCTGACTGATCACCTTGGCCTTGTCAGTCGCCGTGTATGCGATGCCCTCCACCGAGTTGTCGCTCCACTGGCCCCTCTCTGTTATTCTTCCCAGCGCCCTCTGCACTATCTGAGACTCGCCAAGCGCCACCGAGACGAGGCGCACCCTCCCGACGCCCTTCTCAGCGTCGTTAACCACAGACACAAAGTGGTCTATCCTCTCATTGCCTACGCCCAGCTCCAATCCCATGAAGTCAACGGTTGAACCCCTACCAATCACTGTGACATCCTCGTTGACCCGCGTCATGGCGCCCCCAGTGACGAAGCTACGGTAGTTTATCTCGGCGCCGCTCCTCACGAACGTCCTTATATGTACATACGCCGAGGAGGGAGAATCGGCGACAGTACCCGTAAGAACGTTGAGCTTTGCGTTGTCGCCCACTATGGTCTCCACCATGAGGCTGGAGCACGCGGTGCCTCTGGACCTGACGACCAACGCCACGGCGCCCTCAGCGCCATCGCCAACCTCCAGCACAATGTGCCCAGCCACGTGCACGGACTCGCTTGCGAAGTCCGCCAATATGGTGAGGGGGGACGAGAGCTTGCCCACCTTTACATGTATCGCCTTAGGGACGCTCAACACGTGCCTGGCCATTATTTTGCTTTCCTCAATCTTGAACACCGAGAAAATGTCATCGGTTTCACGTAGCGTCGCTCCGTCAGGCATGACGAACCTCGTGGGCTCCCCGTTAGATAGCACCAACGAGTACATGTCGGCGTCCAACACCACCGTGGGCGCTTGGCCGCCTACATCGCACCTTTCGAAGGCCGACCAGTCCGTGTAGAACCTTACCGTTGGCGAATCCGCCAACTCCTGGTACTGCAACTTGTCCATGTACCGACGCGCTACTTCCTTCGCCTCACTAAGCTTCATGGCAGTAGACCGTTACACCTTTTTTTCATTTCGGGCCCCTTCTACGATGGACGACCACTCACACATCAACAACGAACTGTACCCGCCACACATCTCCGCGCCGCTCTATGGACATCTCGTGGTACGTCATGGCCTTGACTATGGTGCCCCTGAAACCGTGCCTCTCTATGTCGTACCTCTCGCCGTGGATCACCGCCCTCAACTTGCACGCGCCGTTATGCACCAACGCAAGTTCCATGTGGCGGCTTGGCGCGAACTTCTCGCCGTCGAAGAGGTATAGAACGTCATCTATCCACTTAAAGAGGAGCTGCTCCATATCGTCGGCCTCTATGGCGATCTCCCTGGTCTCCCTAGCCTCGACGCGCTCCACATGGTACATGACGTCCATTACGGCCAGGGCAGAGTTGATGAACGACTCTTCGAGCGTGCATCCATACGCCACTATCAGTATGTCGGCTGTGTGCTCCCCATACTCGTAGGGCCTTTCCACCTTACAGCCCATGGCACCGGCATATACGCCAACTATTTACGTTTCACGTTCCCCGCAGATGGCCCTCATGCGCATTTCCAGGCCCTTAACCTCCCTGGGGTCCAAGCCGTAGAGGGGGGCGTCCATAAGCACATCTCTGAGGAACCTCGTGGCCCCCCTACACCGCTCCGAGAACTGGGGCACATCGGAGGCCTCGACCTCCATTACGCGCACCATGCCGCGTGCCACGAAGAGCATTCTATCGGCGAAGTCCTCGGGGGGAATCCCCAAATCGATCCCAATACTGCGCGCATATTCAACGAGTCCTTCGGGCATGCGTACAAATCCCCACAGTATTTCGTAAAAGTCCATCCGATACACCAATGTAGGTCCTAGATATAAATTTGGTTCTCTATTCTATATTCGACAAATTAATATCATTATGGAAAAACTTAATACCAATACTATAGCGTACTATATGGCTGAGAAGGAGCTGCCATTTGGGGAATACATCATGAACAAATCTTGGAAAGACCGCGAGATTGATATAAAGACGTATTGGGAAATACATAGGAAGAGTCTGGAAAACTTCGAGGAGTTCTGGTCTAATGTGGCAAGGGAACTCGAATGGTTCAAGCCGTGGGACACGGTTGTGACGGCGGACCCGGCCCCGCCTTTCTACAAGTGGTTCGTGGGAGGAAGGCTAAACCTGAGCTATCTGGCTGTGGACAGACATGCAAGGGGATGGCGCAGAAATAAGCTGGCCCTCATATGGGAGGGAGAGCCCGTCGACAACGCTGGCAGGCCCCTGGAAACCCGTAAGTTGACATATTATGACCTCTATAGGGAGGTGAATAGGACGGCCTACATGTTGAAGCACAAATTCGGTATACGTAAGGGCGACAGAATAACGATATACTTGCCCATGATACCGGAGCTCCCCATAACCATGCTGGCAGCGTGGAGGATAGGGGCCATAACCAGCGTGGTCTTTTCGGGCTTCTCAGCGGACGCATTGGCGGAACGCATAGCGGATGCAGGCGCCAGGATGCTGATAACCGCCGATGGATTTTGGAGGCGAGGGAAAATAGTTAGGCTCAAGGACATAGCCGACCAAGCGCTGGAAAAGGCCGGAGTAGAAAAGGTGGTGGTGTATAGGAGACTGGGACTCGACGACATTAAGATGACCCCACCTAGGGACCACTGGTGGGATGACGCAATTGGCGACGTGCCGACAAACGCATATGTGGAGCCCGAGCAAGTGGAGAGCGAGCACCCGTCCTATATACTCTACACGTCTGGCACCACCGGCAAGCCCAAGGGCATAGTCCACGATACGGGCGGCTGGGCCGTCCACGTGTACGCAACAATGAAGTGGGTCTTCGACATCAAGGACACGGACGTCTTCTGGTGCACTGCGGACATAGGTTGGGTCACCGGACACAGCTACGTCGTTCTGGGCCCCACCATTGCTGGGGCCACCCAGGTCATGTATGAGGGGGCACCCGACTACCCGCAGCCAGACAGATGGTGGTCCATAATAGAGAGGTACGGCGTCTCGATCTTCTATACGTCGCCGACGGCAATAAGGATGTTCATGAGGTACGGCGAGGAGTGGGTCAGGAAACATGACTTGTCGTCGATTAGGCTCATGCACAGCGTCGGCGAACCCATAAACCCAGAGGCCTGGCGTTGGGCGTATAAGAACTTGGGCCGCGAAGAAGTCGCCTTTGGATCCACGTGGTGGATGACGGAGACCGGGGGAATAGTGATTAGCCATGCCCCGGGCTTCTACCTGGTGCCCATGAAGGCGGGCACCAACGGGCCGCCGCTACCCGGCTTCGAGGCTGATGTCGTGGACGAGGAGGGCAAGCCAGTGGCTCCAGGTGTCAGAGGGTACCTGGTCATAAAGAGGCCTTGGCCTGGAATGCTCCACGGTATTTGGGGCGACCCCGACAGGTACATCAAGACCTACTGGTCCAGATTCCCCGGAATGTTCTACGCCGGTGATTACGCCGTTAAGGACAGCGATGGGTACATATGGGTGCTTGGCAGGGCCGACGAGGTGCTCAAGGTGGCCGGCCATAGGCTAGGCACATACGAGCTGGAGTCCGCTCTCATAGAGCACCCGGCGGTCGCCGAGGCCGCGGTCATAGGCATCCCCGACGAAATAAAGGGCGAGGCGCCCATAGCATACGTCGTCCTCAAACAGGGCGTACAGCCCGGAGAGGCGCTGATCAGGGAGCTGAGGGACCACGTCAGGAAGACCATAGGGCCTATAGCGGAGCCGGCCCACATATTCTTCGTCACTAAGCTCCCCAAGACCAGGTCTGGCAAGATCATGAGGAGGCTGTTACGCGCTGTGGCCATGAACGCGCCGCTTGGCGATGTTACAACGCTTGAGGATGAGGCCAGCGTGGAGGAGGCTAAGAAGGCCTACGAAGAGCTCAGAGCAGAAATAGAAAGAAAATAGGTGTCTAGCCGCCCCGCACCCGCCTATCCTAGTCCAGGCTAGACTACCGCCGCTGTCAATATCTTCTTTCTAGCCTATATAAATCTTTCTGTACCTCCATTTAGCCAATAAACGAACTTGTGGACGGTGGAAGGCTAAAAGTTAATAATAGCCCGGTCTCATGCCTCATGGCAGAAAAGTGGTACGAACTGGCGCTTCGCCTCTCGAAGTTTTATGGGGGGAAAATAATGATTGTCCCCAAGGTCCCCATAAGGGGGCTCAAAGACTTCGCCATATGGTACACCCCCGGAGTCGCAGCGGTCTCGGAGAAGATAAAGGAAGGAGGGTCGGACACCTCTTTTGAATACACATGGAGGTGGAATAGCGTTGCAGTGCTCACAGACGGCTCGCGGGTGTTGGGGCTAGGCAATGTGGGTCCCGAGGCGTCCCTGCCGGTCATGGAGGGGAAGGCCCTCATATTCAAGTATCTTGGGGGCGTGGACGCCGTACCGTTGCCTGTACGTGCCGTGGAAGTCGACGAGATAGTTAATGCGGGTAGGATGGTGGAGCCGGCGTTTGGAGGCATAAACCTCGAGGACATCGAGTCCCCGAAATGCTTCCACGTGCTGGAAAGGCTGAGGGAGGGCCTTCAAATACCTGTGTGGCATGACGACCAGCAGGGTACGGCCACGGCCACCTTGGCCGGGCTCATAAACGCCCTTAAAGTCGTGGGGAAGAACATAAGGGATGTCGGCATAGTTCTGGTGGGCGCCGGCGCATCGAACATAAGGACGGCCTACATGCTCATAAAGTACGGGGCAGATCCCCGAAAGATCGTGCTGGTGGATTCCGCCGGCATCCTCCACGCGGAACGGGAGGACCTCGACAAGCTCATGTTGGAGCATCCATGGAAGTATGACCTGGCGCTGAAGACCAACGGTGAGAGGAAACGGGGAGGTGTAAGGGAGGCGTTGAGAGGGGCGGACGTCCTTATCGCGGCGTCGAGGCCCGGCCCAGGCATAATAAGGAAGGAGTGGATATCCCAGATGGAGAAGGACCCCATAGTCTTTGCGCTCGCTAATCCGGTTCCGGAGATATGGCCGTGGGAGGCCAAGGAGGCGGGGGCCCGTATAGTGGCGACGGGTAGGAGCGACTTTCCTAATCAAATAAACAATAGTCTCGTGTTTCCCGCGGTTTTCCGCGGGGCTCTGGACGCAAGGGCACGCGCGATAACCGATGAGATGACCATAGCGGCAGCCGAGGAGCTGGCCAGCTATGCTGAGGAGAGGGGCATAAGGGAAGATTATATCATCCCCACAATGGAGGAGTGGGACGTGTTCCCTAGAGAGGCCGCCGCAGTAGCTGCCAAGGCCACGGAACAGGGGGTGGCTAGGCGGCCCCTTACGTACAAGGAGGAGCTGAGGAACGCGACGGAGCTCATATCGCTTTCCCTTAACATGTTGCGCTCGTTGGTCGAGGGGGGTTTCATCAAGATGTTCAATGGGGGGATCGACTAGCCGCTGTTTGGAGGCGCGGCTGGACCTGGGGCTGATCAACAAGCTTTAAACTGGCCCAATACTACAGCACATGTCGGTCAGTATCAGGGAGGCCACAATTAACGACCTGCCCCAACTCCTTGACCTGGTCCTGAGGCTTAAAAGGCTTAACGCAGAGTTTGACCCACTGCTTAAGACACTTCCCGACGACGAGCTTAGGAGGGTCGCCGAGGAATACATCAAGACGGCCATCGAGGACAGGTCCCGTTACCTCGTCCTGGTAGCCGATGCGGACGGCAAAATAGTCGGCGTGCTCAAGGCCGATGTGAGGAACAGGATATTCTATGTCCCGCGCAAGGAGGGGTACATAATAGAATTCTACGTCATGCCCGAGTACCGGCGCAGAGGGCTGGGCAGAACCATGATAGACGAGGCGGCCAGGTTGCTCAGGGAAAGAGGAGCGGACGTCATTGTGGCCGAGTTCCCCGCGCTGAACCAAATAGCAGTCAACTTCTACTCAAAGGCCGACTTCAGGCCGCTCCTCTACATATATGCGCGGGAATCCGGGTAATCACAACATCCTGCGTATGAGCTCGTTTATATTGGGTCCTCTATAGCCAAGGTCTCCGCCAGCGCCGAAGTGCTTCTTCACGCTTTTCAAGCCGCCCTTTGGCGGATGCAACCTGAAGAACGGCTTGAGACCGGGGATGCAGAGCACCCTACCGTCCACACGCGGCCAGGTGGCCCTTTGGGGGCAGGAAAGCGTCTGAACCTCGCCCGACACAAAGGCGTTGGCGAACTCGAGGAAGCCTTCCCACCCAAATCTCCTGAGGTGATCCAATGTGAGCGGCTTGTCGCCGACCAATCTGCCCCTTTTCTCCAGGACAAGGGCAAGTGTGCCCGCGTCTATTTCGCCCCACGTCACCCAGTCGTTAACCCTTCTTAACATGCCGATGTACGAGGGCCTCGAATCCACGACCACAGCTGTGTACCTTTTCCTTAGGCGTAGGACGTTCAGTGTGGTCTCCACGTCGGGGGACGTGTCTGCCTGTCCCCTTAACCTTACGACAGCGATTCGCCGGTAACTCATACCCTGAACCTGTACGTGGCCTTGAGCGCCTCGTATGTGGCCTTGGCGAAGTTTATCGTGGTACGCGTGTCGCCCTTTGTCCACGTCCACACGTCCTTTATCCCCGCCAGCCTAAGCACGGCCTTGGCAACGTCGCCCGCCACCAGCCCCACGCCCTTGGGAGCCGGGAGCAGCCTTATCTTCACGCTTCCAGACTTGCCCTCCACGACGAAAGGCACGCTGTGCGGCTCATCACACGAGCACTTCCACGAGCCGCAGCCACGTAGAACAGGCACTATGGACAGCTTGGCGTCCCTAATTGCCTTCTCTATGGCTATACGTACCTGCCTCGCCTTC
Organism: Thermoproteales archaeon; assembly: GCA_027002815.1. Lineage (GTDB taxonomy): Archaea > Thermoproteota > Thermoprotei > Thermoproteales > Thermoproteaceae > WANN01. The sequence goes on from JALWZH010000131.1 coordinate 7,507, forward strand.
CCTATGCCCACACCCACATATCCGTCCTCGTTGCCCATGGCCACCAACACCTGGAACTGGCTCACCTCGCCCGCATCGGTCTGACGCTGCACTATGTTTATGTTCAGGACCTCGTGCTTCAGGTTCGGCAGGAGCACATCCACGATCTCGGGCTCCACGATCCTCATATTCATGGCGAATATCTGGTCGATGCTCCTGATCTTGCCCGCCTTAACCAGCTCGCCTACGTGTGTCCTAGGCTGCCACAGCGAGAGGTCCACGGCCATGACGGTAGAAGGACATCAATATTTGAATATTTATGGTGTGGCAACCTTCCCTGCGCCGCACAAACGCGTAGCAATTTCGCACCGCTAAACAGTTGGCGTTTCGGGACGCGCCTCGAGCAACTTGGAGTAGCGCTCCACAATGCGGCGCTTGACCTCCTCGAAATGTTCGGGCAGGTCTTCCGGGGAAAGCCCCTTTTCCAGGTACTTGGAAAAGAATCGCCTATACTTCTCCTCGTCCTCCCCCTTTAGGGATTCGGCAAACCGCGCTATGTGGTCGCCCCTTATACGTTCCTCGTCAGGCAGTATCTCCTCGCCGTGAGGCACATCCAACCCGGCATCAACCGCACCCTTAAGGGCCGCGAAAACGCGGGCCCCCCTTACCGGCCTGTGGAGACCTATATCCAATACAGCCTCGTCAATTCCCCTGACGAGCGCCCTATATCCCAGTAGGAGCCCAGTCAAGTACGCGGCAGGGGTATTGTTGGTATCCCCCTTCCAACCGAACTCGGAAAGCTGCCAGGAACCAGCGAACGCCACAGTCTCGTCGCCATGAGGCCTAGCTATGACCAGCTGGGCCGTGATGTGTCTGCACGTCCTTCTCACGACTAGTCGAGGTCTGCCGCTGACGAGAAATCTGAAGCGCTTGTAGTAATTAGTCTTGCCCTCCCTCCTTCTCCTCAGGGGGACCTTGTACCTGCTCCCACGAGCCATGCTACTTCGCGAGCTTCTTGTCGCTTATATATGTTTTCAGGTGTGACAAGTCCCTAAAGTATCCGCCCTTCACCATGCCGTAAAGCATCCTCCACGTAGGCGGGTCCAGGCGGCCTGCCCTCTTCAACGCGTTTAGGTATCTGCGCATAGAGCGCACCTTGAAGACCCACATTCTCTCCTCGTCCATTCTCCTGCCCTTCCTGCTCCCATGTCCGCGACGTCGACCCTTCTTGCGCTTCTCATGGAGGACCCTCCACCTGCCCCTGCTGTTGCCTTTGGGCGGCGCAGACCATATGAGCCCCTCCTCTATGAACCTCCTAACATCGTCCTTGGTAACTATCTCGTCTAGCCTGTCGAGCGCCTCTGGGCTTATCCTCACGCGGCTTACGCCCACCCCCAATATATCGGCAGCCATACGCTTCACGTCCACCATGTATGGGGAAATGTGCACCGCTTTTTAATTTGCCGCCCACCAACGGCCAACCAAGAGCTTCTCGGCTTGTCCTCTCTGGGATAACCGGCGATCTTTCAACGCTAGGCGCCCTGCGTCTCGCTGGAAGACGAGCGCTCGCCCTCCAGGGCCCTTTTCACGTCCGCCGTGACGTTCAACACCCTTATGCCTAGTTCCCGCGCCTTCCTCACGATTTCCATGCGCTTCCTGAGCCCCACTGAGCCGCCGATGCGCACGGCCTGCCGCGTTGGGTCTATCCTTTCGAGGTCCTCGGGCCTATACACCATGACCTCCTCGAAGCCGCTTGGATGTAACCCCCTTACAAGCCTCGGCTTGCCGTAGCCGACCTTGACCCTCTTAGGGTAGCCCTTGACCTCCTTCCTTATCTTGCTGTCCAACGACCTTGGCCTGCGCCAGCCCTTGCCCTCTATACGTTTATATCTCCACTCGTCCACGCGCATCCACCGCGGCTCTTTCCTCTCCATTCTCAAACGTAGCCTCAACAGTCTCCTTAGGTCTCCCCCAATTTGTCTCCTCGGGGTATCAGTAGACATAGGCCAACAGTACTCCCCCAACCTTCTGTTCTTTTGCGTCAACATGTGACATAACGCCTTTTGACGTGGACAGTATCAGCAGGCCTATCTGTCTTGCCGGCAGGTACTTCTGTTCCCACTCAGAGATCTGACGCCACTTAACAGAGTACCGGGGCTTGATGACCCCCACATTGTTTATCCTCCCCAACAGCTTGACCACGAACTTCCCGCCCCTCCCATCGTCAACGTACTCTATCTCGCCAATATAGCCGTAACCCTGCATGACCCTTAGCACGGCATGTATGAGCTTGGAGGAGGGCCAGATTACCGCCTCTCTCTTGCCCCTAGCCTCCGCATTCTTTATCGTAACGAGGGCATTGGCAAGCGGGTCCAATATGGGCATAGCCTCCGCAGAGAGCCATACTTTATAAAGTTTTCACGGCCGTGACCGCGGACGGCGCAACGTGTCGTACAAGACACACACATCTAGCGGCCAGAGATCCCGATGGGGCCTGGCCCTAACTGTACTTCTTGAACCCTAGTTCTGGCGCTACTTCACGGAAACACCTCCTACATATGTTCAGCCCGTATTTCCTGATCACGGCCTCCCTCGTGCCACACCTGATGCACATTACTTTCTGCTTGCCAAACTTGCGGTCACGCGGCGGCCTAATCTTGCCCATACCGCCCCCCGTCAAGGACCATTAAAAAGATTTCCCGACCGCGTGGCGGCAAAACCCACGCAGCGCTCTGCGGCGGACAGCCGCTCACGAGAACGCTAATCCACTTGTACGCCGAGAATATCCCTAAAGAACTTGACGGCCTCCTCCTTGGATACGCGCTGGGTCTTGCCAACCACGCCCCTAGCGCGTCTCCTATATTGTACCCTTAGGCCTGGCCTCGCTAGGCGCACACAGACGTCCATGCCCCAGATGCCTATGGCCGGGTCATATTTAACCCCGGGTATGAGCACATGTTCCTTAACGCCGAAGCACACGTTGCCCAGCTCGTCAAAGCTGGAAAGCCTCACCCTGTTGCCCACTGCAGCCAGCGCCTTGAAGAGGAAGTCCACCGCCCTCTGCCTCCTAAGCGTAACCGCGACCCCTATGGGCTCCCCTTTCCTTACTCCCCATTCCTTAATGCTTCTCTTGGCGTTCCTGTACGATGGCCTCTGGCCCGTCAACTGTTCCAGGACAAACGCGGCCTTCTCAAGCCTCTCTCCGGCCTGACCAACGCCGATATTGACAACCACCTTGTCTATGTATATGCGCCTCATGGGGTTGTCCCCCTCCTTAACCAGTACCAACTCCTTCCAGCTTCTCGACACGCCGCTCATTGGAATATCCTTATTGCAGGGCTTTCCCTGCCTATTGGGAACACGTAGTCCATCACGGTCCTAGTCTGCTGGCCGTCCATGCTCAACACGGCTATGGATTGGCGCTTCCTGGTCGTGCGCACAATTTCGGATATCTTACCATGTCGGCCAACGTTATGGCCGTCAACTATAAGGGCATAGACCCCCAACTGCATGGGCACGTGGAGTATAACGTCCCTTTCGCCCAAACTGTACAAAACAACGTCGAGAGTGGAATACTTCCTCGCCTCTTCTACCTGCACAAGCATGTTCTTCCCGTCATGAAAGTGCAACTGCACGTTGCCGCCCTTCACCATGGTCTTGCCCTCAACGCGTAGAGGTTTGATGGATGCCTCCGACTCCGAGATCTCCAGTGGCCAAAGGTGCCTAGAGGGATGGGGAAGCATCCTATAGTACTCGCCCGTGGCCGATATCTCGACTACATCCATGAGGCCAACGGGAAACTTGTAGTCTTTCCTTACGACCCCATCCACCTTTATATGGCCAGCAGCGATGATCCTACGCGCCTCGCGCATGGTCTTGGCGTACCTCAGGACATCCCTAACAAGGATGGCCAGAGGGATCGCCCGATGAGCAGCATGGGGGCCGGGACCCACCTTCACGGTCCAGACTGCCTCCTTCCTCGCAATTGGCCACCACCATGGCGCAACTGACCTCCTGTAATGCCTAAGCATGCCCAAACGCCACAACGCCATATTAATAGGTTTTGCCCGCGCAACGTGTCGGGAAAAACGTCGAACCGTACAGGAAACAAGGCTAGCCGCAAGGGACACGTATCAAAATGGACCCCTACCGCCGTCTGAACACAGCTGCGATGAACTATGTTAGCACATGGGAAAAGAATTGGTGCGGCGGCCGGGATTCGAACCTCCCCCGGCGTCTCGCCGACGCCGGCCGGGTTCACGGGCTTGGAAGGCCCGCCTCAGTGGCGGGTGCGGAGCGCTACGCATACAGTAATACATTGCTCTATTTAAGTTGTGCGCGGCCTCATGTCACGGCCACGCCAAGCGCTTCGGACTGTTGGCGTCACATGGTACTCCACGTACATGGACGTCCTTGAGGCAAAGCTGCCGGCCCACTTTTAATCACATGATGAGGGCCCAACGCACGGTTTCTTGGACCCCGCGACCGTGGAAGCGCCATTACAACGTCTCCGTGGGCTGACCACTACCTTCCGGGACCAAGGGATATCAGGGAGTACAGTTCCTCGCGGCGTACCACGCCTACCCTACGAGTCACAGGTCTGCCGCCTTTAAACACTATCAGCGTCGGCACATTTATCACCGAGTACTTAATGGCGGCCTCAGGACACTTGGACAGGTCTATAGCATATACCTTGATGTCGTCCGCCACGTCCGCTATTTCGGAGAGAACGCGGTACATGTCCTCGCATGGCTTGCACCATGGGGCTGTGAACAGAATCACCGTGGTGACCCCGTTCCTCACTGCGTCCTCCGCCTCCCTTAGCTCTTGGGGACCATTCATATCATTCCTCCCAGGACCAATTGAAAGTACACTATATATAGCCCAGCCGCGATTACGATTAGGCCGGCAACCCTCTTGATTACGGGCATGGCGTTGTACGTGTACTGCAACAATTTCTGGCTACCGGTAACGAGGAGCGTCGAGAACAAAGTCATCATTGCGCCCATACCGATCACGT
>JALWZH010000132.1 GCA_027002815.1 Thermoproteales archaeon
CGCCCAGATAGCCCTCACGTGTAGGCACTATGGCATTGGTACTATAGCCACGTTCGACGAGGACTTCAGGAGAGTCCCATGGCTAAGGGTAGTGCCCTAACCTTTATATCGTTGTGCCCATGTGGGTCTATGCGCGTGGTAAGGGCCAGATACGAGGGAGGCGTCCTAAAGCCATTGGAACCACTAGACCTAAAAGAAGGCGAAGAAGTGGTCCTAACGCTGAGGCGCGACCTCTCCAGGTACGTTGGGGCGCTTGGCCGGGCCTCCTACGGCGAGCTGAAGGAGATCGAGGACGGGGACAGGTGAAGGTGTATGTGGACACGAACATTTTCTACAACGTGCTCTTCTCTACCGAGTACGCGGAGAGGTCGCTGAGGGTGCTCGAGGAGGCGGCCAACCCGGTCACCTCGTACATCGTGATCAATGAGCTGGTTTACGTGGTCGTCAGGAAGGCCGCCGCCGACCTGTTTGGGGCCGCCACCGTGCACGGGCTCCGTAGGCGGCTGGCGGCCGAGGGGTACGGCGAGGCGGGAAAATACGTGGGCAAGGCGCTGGACCTGGTGCGCGACGCTGGGGTTGACGTAATAGAGGACTACCACGACATGGACGAGTGGAGCAGAGTCATGCTCAGGTTCGGGCTACTGCCCAGCGACGCCCAGATAGCCCTCACGTGTAGGCACTATGGCATTGGTACCATAGCCACGTTCGACGAGGACTTCAGGAGAGTCCCATGGCTAAGGGTAGTGCCCTAACCTTTATATCGTTGTGCCCATGTGGGTCTATGCGCGTGGTAAGGGCCAGATACGAGGGAGGCGTCCTAAAGCCATTGGAACCACTAGACCTAAAAGAAGGCGAAGAAGTGGAGATCGGCATACGCGGCGAGGCAAGGGCCCTCTTCGGCGTCATCCGGCGAAGAAGGCCCGACGCGGATTTCGAGGAGCTGGACAAGGTGATAGAGGAGATAGAGAGTGAGGGCGTTCTTTGACTCCAACGTACTCCTGAAGTACCTCTTCGGCTTGGACGACGCCAGGGGGATCGTGGAACGCGTGTTCACGGGGGAGGTCACCGGCTACGTGAACGACGTGGTGATAAGCGAGGTCATCTACGGCTACCTGCGCCTGGCCCTTAACGTGCCCAAGCACGAGGTCAGACGGCACGTGCGCGACGTCCCCGAGAGAATAGGCGACATGATCACGCGCGACGTGGCCCCACTCCTCGGCGAGTTCGAGGTGTTGGCCGCCCATGTAACCGTCGGCGAGGTGATAGACGCCATGCGCCTCGGCCTGTTGCCCAATGATGCCCTTATTGCTGCCACTTGCCGGCACTATGGCATTGGTACCATAGCCACGTTCGACGAGGACTTCAGGAGAGTCCCATGGCTAAGGGTAGTGCCGTAGCCCGCGGCGCCCGCCCTGGGACACACAAGGTAAGTGCTGCCGAACTTGGGGAGGCCTAATGTTTTTATGTGTCCGTGGGACATAGAACATGCGGGGGACCGCCATAGCGGTGGGCCTCTTCTTCCTGGGCCTAGTCCTGGGGGCCCTCATGTTCGCCAGCCTCATGTTCCTCGACATATACGTGCCCAGCGACATTCTCCCGGCGCCGCAGACCGTCACAGAGACCGTGACGCTTACGTCCACGGTGACCACCACCGTCGCCCCCGCCCCGACGACGGTCACAGAGACGCGCACGGTGACCACCACCGTTACCGTTACCCCGCCGCGGCCCCGGGCCGAGCCAGCCTTCAGGGTGTCGGGTAGGGCCCTCACGCCTGCCAACAGGACCGACGAGTACTTCTTCCTGGTGAGGGGCGGTGTGAGGGCCATCGTGGTGAGGCTCAACGTGTCCGTTGTGCCGCACCCGGAACGCGGCGATGGGGCCGCGCTCCTGACGGTCCTCCTCAACGGCGAACTCCCCTCCTATGGGGACTTCGGCGTGACCCAGGCCATAAGGGGATACCTGGCCGGCCTGGGCCTGCCCCCGCAGTTCCTGGCCGTGGTGACTAGGTCGCTGGCGTTGGTGCCCAGGGAGCTGGGGGGAGTGGGGGCCAGCGGCGTGAGGACCCTGGTCTTCAACGGGACTGCCCTCGCGTACCCGTTGGGGCCCCGCCTCACGAACCAGCTACTTCTGGTAAGTGGGGAGGAAGGCAGGGGGGACGTGGACTGGGACACGGTGGTGGTCCACAACATAGAGGTGTACGTGGTGAGGTGACTCGCCACGCATTTTTACCCCCGCGGCCCACGGGACAATGTGCGAGCTGTACTGGAGGCTCCTCGAGGTGGGGCTAGAGGTGACGTGCGGCGTCTGGGGCTACCTGAGGGCGCTGGGCTGCATCGACGAGGACTGCCCATGCGACGTGGCGGTCTACAGGGGGGACCTCCACAGGGTGGGGGACCTCAGGTGCGTGGTGCCCGTGGACAGGCCCGGCTTCTCCAACAGGGCTGTCCTCATCGGGGGGTGCCCCCACCTGGCCCCGGAGGACCTGCGGCACGCAGAGCTGCCGCCGCGGGCTGCACTGTGCCTGGCCCGGCTCCTCACGGGCCCGTGAGGCTGTCGGCGACGAACCGCGTCATGAGGTCCCTCAGGGAGGACCTCAACCACTCCCTGTACCTGCCTATCAATTCCTCCAGCTCGCCCATCCTGGCCGCATGGGGCACCACGGACGCGAGGGGCCTACGCACGTCCACGAGCGGCTTGGAGCCGTCTGGGGGAGGCCCAACGTAGTTGGGGCAGGGCGGCTCGGACCCACCGCACAGATGGACCGCGGCGTCCGGCGAAACCAGGTACAGGTACGGCCAGGCATATGCAAGGCACGTCCCCCCTAGGCACACCACGTGCGGCGGCGCGGCGGCGAGGTCCGAGGCCAGCCCGTCCAGGACGTGGGCGCGGGACGCGGCCATGCCCACCAGCTCCAGTAGGGGCCCCGCCTCCGCCTCGACGGCCCTCACAAGCCTCCTGGCCAGCCTGCGGGCGCGCCAGCCAGTTACGTGTGGCTCCAGCCTCCTCAACTCCGCGTGGAGCTGCAACGGGGCCAGCTCTGGGGGAACCCTCGTGCACCTCGTCCCCCGGGCCGTGGCCTCCAGGCAGTCCAACAGGTCGTCGGCGCTGGCGGGTCCCCCGCCCATGGACGCGCAGAGCGAGGCCAGGTACGACACGTCGTGGCCCCGCCTCCCCAGCATCCTGGCAAGCGACGCGCAGTCCCCTGCGATGCCCATCACCCGGCCATGCCGGCCATCTCCTCCGTCCTCTCCTCTGATATCCTTATCACAGCCGCGCCCGGCACCCTGGGCTCCAGGCCCGTCGTGGCTATTATAACCCTGTGCCTCCTGGCAAGCGATGCCAGCTCGCCCATGGCCTCGTCCCTGTCCCAGAGGACGAAGTCCGTGAATACCACGACCGGCTCCCCAGGCTGGGCCCTGGACCTAACGTAGCGCAGCGCCGGGGCCAGCACGGTGCCCCCGAAGCCCACCCTACGTATCCTCTGGGCGTCCTCGCCACGCCTCACCGTGTGGACCGCCTTGACGCCCACCTCCCACAGTACGGCCACGACGCGCGCCCCAGTCCTCCTCGCGATCTCTGCCACCTCCCCCATGAACTGGTCGTACTCCTCGTCTGTTATGGAGCCCGAGGTGTCCACGAGGCACCAGACCCTGTCCATGCCCCTCCTCACGTGGCCCGGGGCCCCCTCAACCCTCCTGTTCGGCCTCGCCCAGGTCTCGAGGGTCGGGAAGAGGGCCCTCGAG
>JALWZH010000133.1 GCA_027002815.1 Thermoproteales archaeon
AACCCAGCCTTTTTCCCTTCCCGTACATGTCTGGGGGCCATGGATGGGAAAGCCTTGTTGGCCGTGGTGGGGCTGCTGGCGGTCGCCGTAATGGCGCTGGCCGCTCCCCCGGCCTGGGTGAGGCCTGGGGCATGCGTGTCGATAAACGTGGCCATTGAACAGCAGGGACAGGCCGGGACAGACGCCATGAGGGTCACGGTGGTTGGGGTGCAGGGGGACCAGATAACCCTTGAGGTCGCGCTGCGCAGCGGCCAGAAACAGCAGGTGGCCATGGGGGCGGACGGCACGGTGGCCGGCGAACAGGGAAGGGCGCCCTTCTTCTTCCTGTTCCTGCCCCCCGTACTTGAGGGCAGGTTCGAACGGACGGGGGACGGCAGGAGCCTCATAATGGTGGCCCGCCAAGGCGACAACACCTTCGTGTTCCTGTACGACGCGTCGACCAGGATGTTCGAGGCTGCCGTATCCGTGGTCCCGTCCAACGGGTTCAAGGCGGTGGCGGCGGCCGTGGACAACAACTTTGGGGCCCCCCTACTGGACATACCCAGCTTCGTGGGGCTCGCCGAGCGCAACCTCGGGACGAGGCTGCCGGCCCCGCCGGAGCGGCCCCTCCTGCCTTGCGGGGGAAGCCCACAACAGCCCTCTCCCACCAAGGACGCCCCGAAGCCGCCGCCCTCGGGTGGTGGGAGCGATGCGGCCCTCATAATTGGCGGAATCATTGGCGTCATGGTCGTGGCGGGCATAGCCATGAGGAGGAGGTCGCCGCCGCTTCAGCCTCCAGCATACCAACAGCGCTACGCTCAGCAGGCCGGCGCCTGCCCCAGCTGCGGGTACCCACTGAGGGGCCACGAGAACGTGTGCCCCAACTGTGGGTACAGGCTGAGGCAGGGCGGGGGCTGAGGGCCCAGCTTTGACGGCGAGGATCAAACCCAAGGTTTTTCCGTCACTGAGGGACATGACAGCCCAAAATCGACGTAGGCAAGCGCGGCCATCCCATGAGACAGTCCCGCGGGCGACACATGGAAGGGGATCCATTAGCGGCGAGCCGCGATCTGCACACGGTCGCCCCTACGTCAGGCCCATTGGGATCGCCTATGGGTTGTCGTAACGGTGGGCACAACTTCTGTCGCGGTTGGACCCGCACTGGACCCACGTGTAATCCCTTGCATGTGGGCCTGCTCTGCCTCGGCTCCGGGGACGTAGACGTTATTTAGCCCTTACAACGCGCCTTTGTGGCGCGGATCGCGGCGCTGGCCGCGGTAGGGGCGGCCCTGCTCGTCCTGGCGTTCATGGCGGTTGACATGGGGGGAGGGGGCGACGGGGAGAGGGTGCTCGTCTTCTCGGCGCCCACCCTGAGCGCCCTCGCGTTGGATCTGCTGGACGTTGCTGGGGCGCCTGGCGACGTGAGGGCGCTGGGATCCGTCGACGCGGTGAGGCTCGTGCAGCAGGGGAACGTGCCGGACCTCCTCCTCGGCGTGGACCTGGGGCTCCTCGCCCCTGTAAGGGACCGGGCGTTGGAGTACAGGGTGCTCGGCCCCTTCCACATAACCGTGACCTGCCGCAGGCCCCTTAGGGGGCTGGACGACCTGCTTAGGGTGAGGTGGGGCCTGGCGGACCCCTTCTCGGCGCCCATAGGGTACAGGCAGCTGGCCTTCTCCTACCTGGCCCACCTGAAGTACGGCCTTCCCCTCCACGCGCTGTACAATGGGACCGGCGTGTATATATACGGGAACGCCACCCGCTACGTTGTGGAGGTCCGCGGCCCCCTGAGGTCCACACGTAACGTGCTTGTGGGGAGGAACCTCGACGTGGTGTGGAGCTACCTTGAGGTGGGCCTGGTGGACTGCATCTACACCCAGTCCCCATTCAACTACGGGAAGGGGCTCCCCCTGGCCAACGGCACACCAACCTTCGGCGGGTTCACAGAGTACGTGGGCCGTAGGGGCGGCGCAACGTACTACATGTACGTGCCTCCCCCGGACATAAGCTTCGCGGACGTGCCCCGCGTCGGGGGCAGGGAGGTGAGGGGGACCCTCGTGCTGAGGGACGACGGGACGGTCCAGGAACTGCCCATAGAGCCCTTCAGGGGGTTTGTGGCGGCCTTCACCGAGAGGGGGGTCAGGGTCCTCAGGGCGCTCGATCGGCTGGACCTGGCCAGGTATGGCATTGGCTAGGGCCTTAGCGGCGGTCCCCCTGGCATACTTCGCGCTGTTCCTCTTCGTTCTCCCGGCGTTCCTAGCGGGCCGGCTCCCCGGCGGCCTCCTCGAGGCCCTGGCCAACACGGTCGCGGCGGGCGGCATAGCGTCGTCCCTTGCCCTCCTGTCGGCCCTGGCCGTGGCGTTCGCCGGGAGGGGGTCGAGGGCCGTGGAGGCGCTGGGCGTGCTCCTGTACGTGCCCCAGGTCGTGCCGCTGACGGCCGTCGGCGTGCTCCTCCTGGCCTCCCTCGGATCCCTCAGGGCGCTGGGCCTCGGCCTCGACATAGTGAACACGTTCTGGGGGGTCGTCTACGCGATGTACGTGCCGTCCACCGGGGCCGCGTACATAGCCCTAACGGCCGCGGCCAGGGACACGGAGCTGGACCACTACCTCGCCACGCTGGGCCTGGGGACGCTCGCCCGGATGAAGTACTTCCTCCTTGCCATGAGGAGGGCCGTGGCCGTGGCCCTACTGGCGGCGGTGCTGAGGGCCTTCGGGGAGCTCGGCACGCTGCTCGTGGTGGCCCAGTCGCCTACCACGCTGGCCATATACATATACAACGCTTGGCAGGTGTACGGCGTTGGGGAGGCAGTCTCGGCGTCGCTAGTCGTAATGGCGTTGGGGGGCCTCCTGGCCTACCTCTACGCCAGGTATGCTGTACGCTAGGGCCCTGAGGGCCCGCCTCGGCTCCTTCGCCCTGGACGTGGCCGAGTTCGCCGCGTCGGCCGTCACCGTGGTGCTGGGCCGCAACGGGAGCGGCAAGACGGTCCTCCTGAAGAGCCTGGCCGGCATAGTTAGGGCCAGGGGCGAGGTGTGGGCCTGCGGCAGGGACGTGTCTGCCCTCCCCCCGGAGAGGAGGGGGCTGGCCTACATACCCACTCTCCCCCCGGACCTGCCGGCGCGGCCGGGGAGGCTCCTCCTCGACATTGCGAGGAGGCATGGGACCCAGGGCGAGGTGGATGGGCTGGTCGAAGCGCTGGGCATTTCCGGGCTGCTCGACTCGAGGCACCTGTCCACTGGGCAGAGGCAGCTCGTGTACATAGCCGGGGCGCTCCTCGCCAGGCCGTGCGCCATACTGATGGACGAGCCCACGGCGCACCTGGACTGGCCCAGCAGGAGGGCCATACTGGGCATCGTGAGGACCATAGGCGCGGGGACGCCCGTAGTGTACGTGACGCATGACCCACTGGAGGCCCTTTCGGCGGGGGACAGGATATGCCTAATGGAGGGCGGCAGGCTGGGCAGGTGCGTGGGCAACACGCCGCGGGACCTCTGGGGAGAGCTGGACCTGTACAGCCGTCTCAGCGGGTGAGCTCTAGGCGCATGCCGCCCAGCACGCGGAGGACCTCGTCAATGTACCTGTCGGCCCGCCGCCTGTCGATCCCTCTCTCCCCCAGCACGGCCTCCATGACCCTAGCGTAGTTCCTGTACTCCGCGTTGAGCCTCCTCCAGGGGATCCCCCTGAGGGACGCCGCTAGGTCCCAGTCCACTGGCAGCACGCCCCTGGCCATGAGGCAGGCCAGGATC
>JALWZH010000134.1 GCA_027002815.1 Thermoproteales archaeon
AGCCCCTACAGGTAGCCGAGAACATAGCTGCGGTGGCATCCGAGGTGTCAAGAAAGATAAACCTGGCCCAGCACCTCTCCGCGCTGTACGTGAAGCTCACCATGGGGCCTCCCGTGCCTGTGAGGGTAGTTGAGGTTCTGTCCAAATAGGGCCTCGGGAACGGCCTGTAATCTTTTTAAGCGGGTGCATCGACGCACAGGTGCAAGCAGATTTCAGGTTCTTTAAAGAGATAGGGGCTAAATGGCAAGAAGCATGGGAACAACAGGGCGCATTTGAGGCTGATCCGGACAAGGACGCGCCCAAGTTCTTCCTGACCGCGGCCTACATGTACCCAAACTCTCCAATACATATAGGCCACGCTAGGACGTACCTAATAGCCGACGTTCTTGCCAGATTTTACCGGCATAAAGGCTACAACGTCCTTTTCCCCATGGGCTTCCACTATACCGGCACGCCCATACTCACTATGGCCGAGGCCGTTGCCAGTGGGGACAGCGAGCTCATCTCGCTCTTCAAGGAGTTGTATGACGTACCCGACGACGAGATAAGGAAGATGGGCGACCCGCTCTACTTGGCCAGGTATTTCCACAATGTGTCAAAGGAGGCCATGAAGAGGTTCGGGCTTAGCGTTGACTGGAGACGTGAATTCACGACTATAGACGAGGAGTACAAGGCTTTCATCCAGTGGCAGTTCCGGAAGCTCTTGGGCAAGGGGTATCTCGAGAAGGGGACGCACCCAGTGGGATGGTGCCCAGTACACAGCATGCCCGTGGGAGCCCACGACACAAGGGACGACAAGGAACCGGAAATCGGTACGTGGACCCTCATATTTTTCCAGGGCCAGGACGCCGTCTTTCCAGCCGCAACGCTGAGACCAGAGACCGTGTTCGGCGTGACCAACATATGGGTGAACCCAAGCGCCGTGTACGTGCGCGCAGAGGTGGACGGAAGGATATGGGTCATTAGCGAGGAGGCGGCGAACAAGCTTGCGTTTCAGCGGAACGTCCGTGTGGTGGACAGGTTCGAGGGCAACGCGCTGGTCGGCCGTACCTTGAGGAACCCAATCACGAGGGAATATGTGCCCATCTACCCGGCCAAGTTCGTGGATCCAAAGGTGGGCACCGGCATAGTGATGTCGGTTCCCTCACACGCCCCGTACGATTACGTGGCCCTAAAGGAGAGCGGATACTTGAGGCTGGTCCCCCTAATAGAGGTGCCGGGATACGGGGAGTCGCCAGCAGCCGACGTGGTGGAACGTATGGGCATATCGACCCAGCTAGAGAAGGAGAAATTGGAGGAGGCCACAAGGGAGGTATACTCTGCAGAGTATAATCAGGGCAGGATGAGGAGGGACATAACTGCAAGGGTTGCGGTGGACCTCCCAGAAGAGTACAAGGCCCTTGTGGTGGGTTTCTTCTCTACGTGGGTTGCCGGTCTCCCAGTTAAGGAGGCCAGGGAAAACCTAAGGAGGTGGCTGTTGGGCACGGGGCTGGGAGACGAGATGTACGACATAATGAACAGGCCCGTGTACTGTAGGTGCGGCACCGAGATAGTGGTCAAGATCCTGACCAACCAATGGTTCATAAATTATGGAAAGCCCGAGTGGAAGCAGCTCGCAAGGGAGGCGCTCTCACACATGCGTATAGTTCCCGAGGAGGCACGCGCGGAATTCGAGTACTCCGTGGAATGGTTGCAGAAGAGGGCGTGCGCGCGCACTAGGGGGCTTGGAACCCCGTTGCCATGGGAGGAGGGCTGGGTGATAGAATCGTTGAGCGACTCCACGATATACATGGCCTTTTACACGGTCATACATAAGATTAGGGGCTTCGGCATACGTCCAGAAAGGCTCGACGAGGACTTCTGGGACTTCGTCCTCCTCGGTTCAGGGAACCTGGACAAGTTGCGGGTGGACAGACTGGCGCTGGACGAGCTTAGGCGGGAGTTCGAATACTGGTATCCCCTTGACAGTAGGCACAGCGCCAAGGACCTGATACCGAACCACTTGACCTTCTTCATATTTAACCACGTGGCTATATTCCCAAGGGACAAGTGGCCGCGACAGATAGTGTCCAATGGATGGGTGCTGGTGAACGGCGAGAAGATGGCCAAGTCCAAGAGGAACATACTGCCGTTGCACAGGGTCCTATCCGCCTATGGGCCCGATCCGCCTAGGGTGGCCCTCTCCATACTGGCCGAGGTAGGGCAGGACCTAGACTTCAGGGAGGAAAGCGTGGTCGAGGTTGCCTCAAGGCTCAGAGCCATATACGACCTCTTCGGCTCGCTTACGTCTAGGGGAGTCGATAGAGAGCCGAGGACTGCGGACAGGTGGATACTCAGCGCCGTGGCCAAAAGCACCGAAAGGATCATGGCCGCCATGGAATCCGTGAGGATACGGGAAGCCGCGGTTGAGGCCTTCTACGTGATGTACAATAACATGATGAGGTACCTGGAACTGGTAGAAGAGCCCCAAAGGGACGCGCTACGCAAGGCGCTTTCACAATGGGTAGTGCTCATGGAGCCGTTCGCACCTCACTTGGCCGAGGAACTTTGGCACATGCTGGGCAACGAGGGGCTCGTAGTAAGGGAAAGGCTGCGCCCACTTCCAAGGGACCCAGACGCGGAGCTCGCCCTGTTTTACGTCGACCAGCTTATCGAGGACATTAGGCAGATAATCAACGTCACTGGGAGAAAGGGCAGGGTGCACGTGCTCGTCGATGGACGCGTCTCGCTTTTGGGAATGGCAATACGCAGCAACTACGATCCGAGGGCAATAGCTAGAGAGGCCCACATAGATATAGGCAAGGCCCGCAAACTGGTCGAGGTCGTCAGGCAGTTGCCTGACGACGTGCGTGACGCGCTCACAGTCGTGAAGGGCTTCGACGAGATGGGCATCATTGGCGAGTTCAGACGGTACATAGCGGAGAAACTCGGCGTAGAGGACGTCAAGGCATACGACGCGCTTCGGGACGATACGCCGGACATGTACGGAAAGAAGAAGGTGGCCCTACCTCTGAAACCAGGTATATATATCGAGTAAAGATATATTCGTGGCGGTGCGACCCATGTGGGGGACTGGCGTGGGCCCGCGGAGGGGGGCGTTGGCCCGTCTATGACGCGTGTCCCTCCAAGTCCCCGACACACGCCTCAGTTTCTTCTAGTGGGGAGCAGCGCTCTGAACACTTCCCGGAACAGTACTAGTATTCCGCGCCTCCACCCTTTGGATACGAACGCGTCAACAACGTCAAACCACCTTGTCCTGACGACCATTATGGAGATCACCACAGTCGCGATGACTGTGGCTATGACGGCGTTCATATCGTAGTTCGTGGTCCTTATCATGCTGGACACAACGTCGGTGTACGCCACGAAGAGCGCGGCCAATATGAGCTTCCCTAGGAATATGGCGGCCAGGTACTTCTTTATGTCGTATCCCATTATGCCTAGGGGGATGTATAGAATGTCGTCGGGGAGCGGCAGAGCCGCAAATATGAATATTGCCAGCACCATGCTCCTGCTGGCGATCCTATTGAAGAGCTCCATCCCCTTCTTAGTCCTCTCGCTCAACACATGGCGGAACCCCCTCCCCATATAGTAAACGGCCACCTTGGCAAGAGCCGCGGCAAGGGCAGCCGAGACCACGCTGAGAACCTTCAGCGACGTATTGTCGCCTATGGTGCTCGCGTAGAGTATCAGATAGTACCAGCCGGGCAGGTAGGAAAACGGTATTGCATGTGATATGAATATCACAAGAAATACGCCGAGAAGCCCATACGTCTCTACAAGCTGGTCAATGGACATGTCTTCCGCCATGAACGGGATTTTTAATGATAGGCGTTTTCCACGGCGCTTTCAAGCCGCTGCAGTCCAAGGGTCATAGTAGGTGGGACCCATCGCACTTGGCCACACCATCATCCAGCCCCTCAAGGCCCTCACGGCAGGTAACGAAACGAAGCCCATACCTCTCGGCCGTCTCGCGTATCAGGCCCATAAGCTCCCTACGTAGGCGTTTCGGCGCGTAGCGCTGCCCATGGAAAAACTCTCCCTCCTCCCAGTAGATCCTCCTAAGCTCCTTACCGTATTCCGGAAACGAGCCCAAGAGCCTCTTGAAGTTGTCCGGCTTGGCCTTATACGTGCTGGCCACAACATGGTCGGCTCCCGCCTCCGCGGCCGCCCTTATCACCTCCTCGACGCGTTTATGGTCGGAGTTTACGTGTGGCACCACAGGATCCAGTCTCACGCCTGTAGGCACGCCGCCACTCGCAATCATTCTAAGTGCCCGTAGCCTCGCCTCAGGCGGGGGCGCGCCGGGCTCCAACCTCTTATATATGGGTCCAAGCGTGGTCACCGTCATCTGTACGACCGTTTTCCCCCTTCTAATTATGTCCAAGTCCCTCACAACTAGGGGCGACTTGGTGGTTATCTGTACCCTGTATCCCCTTTCCACTAGTACACGTAGCACCTCACGCGTCAATTTCAGTCTCCCCTCTGGATGCGTGTACGGATCGCTACTGTTAGAGAGCGATATTATGCTGCCACGCGGCACGGACTCCAGGTCGCGTATCACTTGACGTATGAGCCTATCCTTGGGCCTGGGATTGAATGGGTCCCTGATATACGACGTTATGTAGCAATAGGTACACGCGTGGGCACAACCTGTGTAGGGGTTCAAACCGAACTTTTCCGGGCACGTACAGAGGGGGTTTCTCCAAGGGTCAAATGGACGAATGTACATATATGTCCTTAAGGAATCCATATTAATAAGGTTGTACGTCTACCACGCGAGGAGCGGCACATGTACCTCGACGCCAACTGTGCGCTGACCGATAAGGGCCGGCATTTTTATGGCCGGGGCAACAGCTGCATGAAGAGCTCTCTGAGAAGCGGAACCTTGCTCTCCTTGCCCAGCCGCACCAATATGTTCCTGGCGAGTCCCCAACACGCATTGATGTCCCTGTCCACCGATATATTGCATCTACCGCAACGCACGCGTCTCCCCTCTTTCTCCATCTTGCCGCCGCATATCATGCACGTGTCGCTTGTGAACGTAACGTGAAGTTCCACGAAGTACTGCCTGGCATGATCCTCAAACAATCCGCGTATTGGGTCGACCGTAAGGACGTGGATGGGGACGTCCACTATAAAGATGTTCATGCCGGGCCTAGGCTTAAACGTTGGGCGTAGGCTGGCCTCGACCCCCTTAGATAAGAGCTGGGCGTAGTCCCCCACCTTGAAGATCCTGTACACTGTGCGGCGCTCGTTAACGTCATATGCGTGTATGTAGAGCGGGTCAGCGGTAGTGGCCTCTCGGAGTAGTGCGGCCTCATTCCTGCCCAGCAGCCTAACCACTACGTGGTCCCCATCCAAGAGCAACTCGGCCCTCTCAAACCCGAACGTCTCGGCATTGCCGTATGTTAGGCGCCAGGATTTCTTTAGACATACAGGCCCCATATCGTCGAAGATGCCTATGGCGTCCTCGATTATCCTTACATGGGTCTCCACGTCCACAACGCCGTAGTCCCCGCCGAGCAGACGTCTGATCCTCCCCACGTCGCATCCACGGAACCTGAACGTCATCATTTGAACCCACGTGTGGGGCTAAGCCGGTTGACCGATCTCATGCGTTGACGCCCGCCATTCCCCCGGTCCGCCATGCCTAAATGTACGATGTCCCAGGGACCCCTTTCGAAACCATAGTCGATCATCGCTGGGCCCAACATGCTCTTGCCAGAGCCTAGGGGCACGCTTATAGGTACCGCGGAACGCCCGTGAGCCGCGACACGGCCGAGAAGAGCCATGCAGGTGTGTACACCCATGTGATCCACACGCAGTTTTGTTTTATGCTTATTCCTCGTAGCCACGTCATTACATTTGACCCACGAATAGGAAAATTTTTGTCGTAGCCCTTCGTTATGTTCCGTGGAGCTGTACGACGAGGACTATTTCGCGTCGCTGGAAAGGAGGGTAAGGACCCTGAAGGACCACGAATACTATGAGACCGTGGACGACGTGTTTGACCACGCCACTGTCAAGGCCCTCCTAGATCTGTTTAACAAGAGGATCATAAACGTTATGTATGGCGCTGTGGCCCAGGGAAAAGAGGCCAAGGTGTTCAGGGGGAGGGACCCCATGGGAAACGAGTACGCAGTGAAGATCTTCTACACGTCCACCGCGCGATTTATAAGGGGCAGGTACATGTATATGGCTGGCGATCCGCGCTTTCCTAACGTTAAGCGGAACGTGCGGAGACTCGTAGAGGCGTGGTGTCTCAAGGAGTACGGCAACCTCAAGAGGGCCTATGATGCCGCAGTAAGCGTGCCGAGGCCGATCTACGCGTATAAGAACATCCTTGTGATGGAGTTCATCGGCGGTGACGGGGCGCCCGCGCCGCTGCTCAGGGATGAACGTCCAAGCGATCCCGAGTGGGTCTACCTGGAGGTCCTGCGCAACATGGAGCGGAGCGTGGTGCTTGGCAGGATAATACATGGCGACCTAAGCGAGTACAACGTCATGGTGTGGGGAAGGCGGGTAGTCTTCATAGATTGGGGGAGCGGCGTGAGGCTCGGCCATCCCAAGGATGCGGATCTGCTTGTCAGGGACATCAGGAACATCACAAGGTTCTTCGTCAAGGTGCTGGACTACAGACGCGTCTTTGAGCCTGAGAGGGTCGCGGAGGCCATCCTGAGGCGCACCGGCAAGAAGGCTAGCGAAAAGGATGGGTGGATAGTCGTGGAGGGGAGGACGCTTGTGGATGAGCTCTCTTAGCCGTAGGCTGGTCCTCCCTAGAACATTTATTAAGTGGGACATGCCACTGTAACGATGGCCGAGGAAAAGGTCAGGATCAGGCTGCCGAGCGAGGGGGAAATGCTCGGCAAGGTTGTGGAGCTTGTGGGCGACGATAGGGCGAGAGTGGCCTGCCAGGACGGCGTGGTGCGCATAGCCAGGATACCGGGGAGATACAGGAAAAAGATGTGGGTGAGGGCTGGCGACGTGGTGATAGTGGTCCCTTGGGATTTCGATCCCAAGAAGGCGGACATAGTGCACAGGTACGAGCGTAACGAGGTGAACGACCTAAGGGAGTTGGGCTTCGGCGACACCCTCGACAAACTGGACGAGCTTGCCTTCTAGGCCACAGCTATAATATATACCTTGTCCTCAAGTCTGACGTACTTAACCCTACCGCGCAGCGCCGTGTCTATGGGTCCCATGTCCTTTCCCTTGGATACTAGGCGAGGCGAGCCGTCCACTTCCACTATTTCCCCTATCTCGGCCCTCATGCCTGTTTCTATGACGTTCATACGCGTGAACCTGCTTATGGGCACCTCCAAGGCGCCTCCAGACGCCACATCCCTAAGCCTCACGCTTTTACGTCCAATCCTTTCTACCATGTAGTACCTCCCGTCCACCCTAAGTATGTCGTCCGGCTCAAAGGGCACCACGAGCACGCTAGCCGTGTACCTATAGGTCCTCCTTCCGCTTCTATCGTAACCTGTATCCTTCTGCGTCTCTAACATCCTGCTAGGCACATTGCGATGGATCTCGCTGGCTATGATCCTGGCCAGCCTATTCGTGGTCGTCCTCACGTCGATCCCCCCAGCCACCTCCTCCACGTCTATAATAGAGCCCACGTTCTTGGTCGACGAGTCCCTTACCACGGAATCTATTATCAGCATGACCTTACGCATGGCGGTCCTCGAAAGCGGCTTCAGGAACCCCCGGACCTGTACCATGCCCATCTCCCTTTTGGCCTGGTTGGCCCTACAGTCGGGGCACAGGTCGATCACTAGGGGAACAGACAGCACGTGCGTCTCCTCCTGATCGCCAAGCACCGGCTCAATGGAGCCTCTGACAGACACATGGTACTCTAACGCGTCCTCCGCTATGGAGACCCTCACATCCACGTGGTCCACGTGCCCCCTCACCACCATGTGGTCCTTCAACAGCTTTTCGAGAAGCCCCCGTGGGCCGGTCCGGGGCTTGACCCATCTGCCTTTGACGAAGACAGCCCCGCACTCGCCGCATATTAGGGCCTTGAACCTTTTAAACTCGACAAGCCTATTACGTTCCCTGTAACAATCTGCGCACATGCCTCCCACAAGCCT
Organism: Thermoproteales archaeon; assembly: GCA_027002815.1. Taxonomy (GTDB): domain Archaea; phylum Thermoproteota; class Thermoprotei; order Thermoproteales; family Thermoproteaceae; genus WANN01. Next base: position 8,100 of record JALWZH010000134.1, read on the forward strand.
GTCGACGTTCCTCCCGCATATGGGGCAGGGCACCCCCATCGATCATGATGCCAAGGACCAGATAATAAACATCTTCTCGGCCCGGTCCAGCCGGCTCGCGCCGGGCAAATCCATTTGTACATGTGCCCCTGCGTACGTGTGGACCCCGAAAGCCTGATAACGCTCATGAAGGAGGAACGTGTGAGGGGCGCCTCATGGTTCTTCGACATGGCCGTGGAGGCCCTGAAGGTTGCCGGCGATAGAGCGGCCGAGGTCGCCGAGAGGATGCGCGGAATAATGCCGATAGTGGATTGCTTGGTCGACATGGTTCTGGAAGATAGGGACATGCTTCATGTGGCCTCTTTGCTGCGCGGCCGTGAGGTCGAGTGCGGGCTTCTGGATGCGGATACGGTGACCACGATAAGCCTCAGCTCGGCCGTACATAGGTGCATAAGGCTATGGAGGCCCGCCAAGGTGTACCTACTTGAGTCTAGGCCCGGCGAGGAACTTTCAGAGGCTGTACGTAGGTATTCAGATGTGGCCCAAGTGGTCGTGTTGCCCGATACGGCCATGTCACAGGCCGTCAGGGAATCGGCCGCGGTTGTTATAGGCGCGGACATAGTAACACCGACACACCTGTACAACAAGGTGGGATCGCTGCCGCTGTCCCTCACGGCCATGTTGTTCGGGAGGCCGCTAGTGGCGGTCTTCGAAAGTTTCAAGATATGTGGGACCACGCATGTCAACGTGCCTGTGAGACAAGGCGTGGAGATACTCGACGCGGTGCCAATAGGACTAATAAAGTACTTCGTGACGGACATAGGCGTCTACAGGGACCCAGCCTCGCTCTTGAGGGCACATGGAGGGCTGGTAAGGTCCCTAAGGGCACATTTTTCCCGCTAGGGCTATATTTGCCCTGGGCCAGCAACGCCATGCTGCAAGTGAGGGTTTCCGTGGACCCTACAAGGTTCATGGCGAGGATGAGGAGGGTGCTGTTGGACCTCATGTACATGGTTTACGTGGGCACCACTGTGGTGCCGCCCAACTCTACGCTTGCCCTGTGGACATATAAAAGGGCCGTCGGCGACGACGGGCTTGCATATATTCTGGCAAGGTACCTCCGTACCCTGAGCGACGTCGAGTACGAGGAAGTGGTTGAAATGGCGCTTGACGTAAGGCTCTTCGTCTCTCTGGGAAGGCCGATAAGGTGCTCCAGATACTCAACCGTCAACGCCTCGCTGTACAAGACATGCAAGTACTATTTCGATAACGGGGATACATATCTCTATGAGGCCCTTAGAAGCGTGGGGATAGACCTGGGCGTGAGCATGCAGGAGGCGGGTATCGGCATTGGGGGACCCTTCCTTTCCTCCATTAGGGTCCTCAAGGGCCACGCGACGTCCGTCGAGCACGAGAAGCTAATAAAAATGTACGAGGAGAGGGCATTTGTGCTTTAACACGTTGAGGATATACGTATTTGCCCTTTCGTTGACCCTAATACTGGTATTGGGGATAGAGGAGGCAGCGCTGCTGCCCTTCCTCGCGCTTGTAAGGGGCAGCGACGTGCTCAGGAGGGAATGGCGTTTGGGGACGCCAACCATAGTCGTGTACCTCGCAACTACGTATATGGATATGTCCATGGGCCTATCGACATGTCCTCCAGACATCAACCCTGTCAACGCGATCGTGCTTGCGCCTATTGGCGAGGAGGCGGCCTTCAGAGGCGTGGTTCAGGGATACTTGAGGGAGTATTCTCGCATCGGAGCACTTGCAGTTACGTCGATAGTGTTCGGACTGCTACACCAGGATTTCGTGCTCGCCTTAGTGTATGGGCTCATACTTGGACTCGCCTTCGAGGCTTTCGGGCTGGTGGGCTCCATAGCCGTCCACGCAGCTAACAACGCGCTCTGGACCGCACTATGCGCCTGACACATGTGAAGAGGGTGGGGGATTCAATACTGGCCTTCTACAACAACGGCGAGAGGTACATATTCACGGAGGCCCCAACCATACTCTCCGTGCGCCGAGGTTACGTCGAGGGGATATACCAGGCCAACAGGGTCAGGTACATCGCCTCGCTGAGAAGGGAGATCTCGCTGGTACAGATCATCAATAGGGAAGCTGTGCTGCTCGCCCGCAAGTCTCTGGACGATATGGGGTTTAGGGACGCGGTGCTCTGCAGGTCGAAGAGGCCGCCGCGGGTAGGCATGGCCATCGCCAGGTGGAGGGGGCTTCCCTTCGCTCTGGACATCACAGTGTGCGTCCCAGTGTCGACCCCATTAGACCGAAGGGCGCTCAGGATGTTGCTTCCCGTGACTTACAGGAGTTTTGCAATATGTATAGAGCCCATAGTTCCCCCACCCATTGGCCGTGTACGCCCAGTACGGTTTAGCACCGTTAAGGACATGGGCAGGGTCTCCATCATAAGGTTCAGCGACCCCGCGCTCATTGTAGTCAAGAAGCTAGGTCTCTACTTCTATTCTGTGGGCAAGTCCATCCGCGCAGATTTGGGGGGAGGGGTACACATGGACGTATACGAGCCCAGCTGCGTGGACTTAGACGCCGAACAGACAAGAAGGTACATGGGGCTGATAAAGAGGAGGGCCCTATAGTGTGTTGGTACGACTTACATAAACGTGTGCATATTGTCCCTATGTCTGTGGTCTCTACGCAGAACAACTTCACATGGACACCGCTATCCCACGTACCACACTACTGTTGTAAGCATAGTCGTTTAATATATGATCTCTTTATGCCCGCATGGTCGAAGGGAAGGATATATGGAGAATACTTAAAGGTGCAGGGGTCAAGTACGTTAAGTTCGTCATAATAGACATGTTCGGAAGGCCGCGCGTGGACGTAATGCCTATAGACATGTCCGCGGACGCGTTCACTGACGGAATACCATACGACGGGTCCTCCATACCCGCGTACGCCACCGTGAACAAGAGCGATGTGGTTGCGTTTGTGGACCCGGGCTCTATATTCGTGGAGACTTGGAACGATGGGAAGACGGCGCTTGTGTTCACACACACGTACGATGGGTCCACGCCGAGCATGATGGACCCACGTAACGTGCTTGCCGACGCACTGAACAAGGTGAAGTCGGCCGGCTACACGCCTATTATAGGAGGCGAACTCGAGTTCTTCGTGGTCAAGGGTAATCCCCCATCCCTGATGGACAAAGGCGTCTATTTTGAGGGCCTCCCCAACATGATGAGCATGGACGTGGTCGGCGAACTGCTACACCACATGGAAAGGTCCGGCATAGGCCTCAGCAAGACCCATCACGAGGTGGCACCCAGCCAGTATGAGATAAACTTGCCGCATGGCGATCCTCTGAGGGTCGCCGACACCATAGTGGCCCTTAAAATAATGGCCAAGTCCATTGCTCAGAAGTACGGCGCAATCATAACGTTCATGCCCAAGCCCTTCTGGGGCATGAACGGCTCAGGTGCCCATATACATGTAAGCTTTTGGAAGGATGGGAGGAACCTCTTTGCATCTGTAAAGGAGCCAACAGACGAGCTCAAGGCCGCCGTTGCCGGCATATTGGAACATGCAATAGAGGCGAGCGCAATAGTGGCGCCCACCGTGAACAGCTACAAGAGGCTCGTGCCCCACTACGAGGCGCCCACTCGCGTGGTGTGGGGTATAGGCAATAGGTCCGCCATGGTTAGGATACCGTATTATGGCGGGAAAATAAACCGGTTCGAGTACAGGCATCCCGACCCGTCCATGAACCCGTATCTTGGATTCGCCGCAATAGTGCTCGCTGCGTATCGCGGCATCTCCCAGAAACTCGTCCCGCCAACGCCGATAGGCGAAGTGGCCTACGAGCTTGAGGGGGTTAGGGAAACGCCGAGACACCTTGGAGAGGCTCTGAAGTACTTCGCAGAGGGGCGCCTAGCCAACCAGCTTCCCAGCGAATTCGTCAAGGAGTACACTGCGCTAAAGGAAAAGGAGTGGACTGAATACACGTCCGCAGTAGGCTCCTGGGAATCCACGTGGAACACCATCACCCCATGGGAATACGATAGGTACCTAGAGGTATACTGAGCCGGCGTGTGTAGGATACTGATAACGGTAGGCTTTTCCTGGAAGAGGTTTCTCGGCGATTTCATAGAGGTATCGCGCAGAGACCGCACCATGGGCTGGTCCCATGGGGATGGGTGGGGAATGGCGTACGTCGTGGATGGGGGGGCCGGCGTATACAGGTCCGTAAACCCTATCTGGGAGTCCTTCATGGCGCCTCCGGACAACGCCACGGCGCTACTTGTGCATTCCCGGTACGCGTCCGTGGGGGCCAAACGCATAGAAAACACGCATCCGTTCACGCGCGGCAAGTATGCCCTGGCGCACAACGGTACGATAGTCCGGGAGAAACTTGTCGAGCGTATGAAGGAGATGGGGCTGTCCACGTGTACCGCAGGCGACACGGACAGCGAGCTGCTCGTGGAGTTCATAGCCAGGTATGGGCCCGCCGAGGGCCTAGCCAAGATATATGAGGCCGCCCATGACATTCTCGACCCAGAGGAGCCCATGCTCAACGTGGCGGTCCTCGACCTTGAGCAGGGCGCTGGATGGGTGCTCAACTACTTCGAGCACTTTAACGAGCACTTCGCCATGAGGTACACCGTGGCCGACGACTCGGTGACCGTGGCATCGGAACCGCTGGGCGAGGTCACATGGGAGTATGTCGCCGATGCTGGAAAACCTACTGTCGTGTCCATTACTAGGAGTGGAATAGAGGTTAGGAGGCTGTAGCGCTACCTCAGGCGCCTACTTCTTCCCCAACCGCAAGAGGCACAACGCTTTTTCGACACGTGGTACGAGTGTCTGCCGCACCTAGGGCACCTTATGTGGGTCCTGCCCTTGCTCATCTTACCGAACGATGCTGTCCCCTTCATAAGGCGCAGTTATGTCTTGGGCAAATAAAGGTTGCTACACTATGGGGCTCACAAGTAGTACCGTGTCCCCCCTTATTATCATGGTGCCCCTCCTCACGGTCCTCTCACCGACAATCTCCTCTGCATCTTCTATGAGGAGGTTCACATGCTGGTCGAAGCTCTTCAACACACCTCTGACCTCACAGTTGTCCCTTAGCTTTACCAACACATGTTTTCCTATAGATGTCTGTAGAACTTCGTAAAGAGTTGCCGAGCACTTGGACTGCGGCGACGACATAGCAGAGGGAACGCCGCTTCTTATAAAGCTTGTGGGGGGCTAGGGGGGGTAGACGCGTATATAATCGCCTGTCTTGGGCACAAGCGTCGTCACGTGGTACTTCAATTCTAGGGAGACGGCGAGGCTAATCGCCTTGTTGGGCTCACCATGGACCAGCATTATCCTGTGCGGCCTCGGCTCGACGCGACGCACGTAGTTCATGAGCTCCCTCCTATCGCTGTGGCCGGAAAAGCCCGGTATGTACCTCACGTTCATGGCCACGTTTATCTTGGTCTCGCCAAGGGTAAGCGTCCTCAAGACGAACTCCCTTTCCCCGTTGAGGATACGCCGCCCAAGGGTGTTCTCGGCCTGGTAGGACACGAATATGAGGGAACTCTTGGGATCCTCGGCCAAGTGGGCGAAGTAGTCCAGTACTGGTCCCCCGTTCAACATTCCGTGCGGCGCCATGATGACGCTTGGCTCGCCCTGCACTATGTTCATGACCTGCTCCACCCGCTCCTCAAGCCTTTTGGCCCTGTCCACCGGCACCACGTGGTCGTCTATGAAGGGGTCGACCCCCTCATATATCATTTCGCTTACCTCCTTGTTGAGGTACTGGGGGAACATCGTATGTACGCTCAGCGTCTCCAGGACCATGCCGTCCACGTACACCTTGACCTTGGGCATCAGCCTCTGCCTCACGGCCTGGTTTATCACGTACAGTATTTCCTGGGCCCTGCCGGTGCTGAAGACAGGGATAAGCACCTTACCCCCATTCTCCACAGTGGCCCTGATGGTCTGGAGCAGGACGGCCTCGCTTTCCTCCCTAGGCGGCTGTACGTCGTCCTTCCCCCCGTACGTGCTCTCCATTATGAGTAGTTCCAGCCTCCTGAAACGATCGTTGGCGGGGCTCAGGAGCCTCGTGTAACCGTACTTGAAGTCGCCTGTGTACACTATGTTGTAGAGCCCATTGCCTATATGTAGGTGCACGAGGGAGGACCCTATCTCGTGCCCCGCATCGTACAGCGACAGCTTTATGTCCGGCGTTATGTCAGTGGTGTCCTCGTAGTCCAGGGTGATGGTGTGGTATATCACTTCCTCGACCTCGCTTAGCCCGTACGGAGGCATGCGTCCCTCGCGCCTCGCTATCTCCACGTAGTCGGACAACAATATGTAGAGCAGGTACTTAGTAGGCTCAGTCATGTAGACGGGGCCCCTATAGCCGTACTTGAAGAGGTACGGCAGGCACGCTATGTGGTCCATATGAGCATGCGTTATGACCACGGCATCCAACTCGTCGAGGTCCAACTGATGCAGCCCCACAGGGAACTCATCCGAGGCTGCGCTTGGCTTGAGCCCACAGTCCAGGAGCAGCGTGCTTTCAGAGGTGCGCACAAGTATGGAGCTCCTCCCAACCTCTTGGCCCGCCCCAAGCACGCCTATCTGTATGCCATTGACCGGCATGATTGGGTCCCTGTATATCCTCCTGCCCAGCTGATGCAGCATGCGGTACCTCTCCTCCTCGACCCCCTCGTTGTGGAGTATCTGCCTCACCGCATATATCTCGTGTGTAGGAAGCCTCACCTTGGATCGAGGCATACCGCTCTCTATGTTAGGTTTCCAGCCAGTCCTCGCGAAGATCTCCTTCTCGAGCTTCTTTATCTCTCTCTCTTTAAGCGGCGAAGACAGATATACGTAAACCTCCCCAAACCTCCTGCTGAACCGCACGCCGTCCCTCCTATCTATAATATCGTCTCCAAGCACCTCGTATATGGCCTTACGCGCCGCCTCCTCGTCGGCCCGAGCCTCTGGGGCCGCCCTAAATACAACACGTTTCTTAAGCGTCTTAGCTATGGACCTAATCGTAGAGCTCTGCTCCATTAGGGTGGACGGGTTCTTGATGTACACCACCAGCGTGGGTCCCTCACACTCAATACCGACTACAGATACTCCACGGGGCAACATGGACATTACGACGTTCTTAACCTCGTCCTTGACGCACATGGCCAGTCCAATTATGGCCCTTCTCTCAGCTAATAATAAACCTAACGCTTGTCGATGTCAAGTCGCTCACGCCGCTGCTAGTAACCGAAACCACGTCTATCCCCTCACCGCTACCAGGGTCGTTCATAATGGCGGCCCTGACCGCACGGTACGCGATCCTAGACGCATCGTCTATCGTGAGGTCCTCCCTATACTCGCTCTCGAGAACGCCCATGGCGTAAGGAGAGCCGCTGCCAGTCGCAAGGTACTTGGTCTCCCGGGTCACTGAGCCTAGCCAGTCCAGTGCGTACATTATTGGTCCCTCCACAGGATCGTAGCCGCCCAATATCATGTGCACTATGAATATTATAGGCCTGCTGTAGAAGAGCAATGAGGAGGCGTAATTGGCCAGCGCGCGAAGCTCCATGGGCTTCCCAGTCTCAATCCTGTGCTGCCTGGCCTTGTATGTAAGCACGTTGAGCAGGTACTGGAGGTCTGCGACGCCCCCACTCATGGTGGCCACCACATGGTCGTCTATTTTCCACAGCTTTTTGCCGTGCCTGTGCGCCACGTAGTACCCCGCTGTCACCCTCCTATCGGTAGCCAACACCACGCCGCTCTTAGTAACGATCCCAACTGTGGTCGTCTTGGTCTCCAACCTCATTCCCTCTTTTCCTCAGAGCGTTTAAACTCTATCTCCTCAATGAACTGGACGCCAGACATGTCCTTAAACCGCTCATTGAGGTCGCTGGCAATCTGAAGTTTTACCAGTCCTATCCTCTCCACAAGTAGGGTCTCGGGAGGCAGCTTCACCATTATTTTCCCCGCGTCGAGGGACACCTCTATCTTTCCCGGATCCAGCCTGGGAAGGTGCTCCCAAACCAAATAGCGGATCTTCTCCTCGTCCGTTTCCAGCTTCCTGACCACCTTGCCGCGCACTATTAGGGTTCTTCCCGCAAGGGGATGGTTGAAGTCCAGCGTTACCCTTCCCCCCGATACGCTGATGACCCTGGCCACCCTGCCGTCTATGTCCAGCGCGTCGCCAGGCTTTGGAAGTATCCCGCGCCTATGCAGCTCCCTAATGTTCACCACCCTTACATTCGCAGGGTCCCTATTCCCATAGGCCTTTTCAGGCGGCACCTCGACCTCGAATTCCTGGCCGACGTCTATTGACAGAAGCTTCTCTTCAAGTGGCTCGAAAAGCTTTGTTTCCCCCAACAATATCAGCCTAGGCCTGTAGACCTCCTCGGGCTTGTAAATCCCAGCCTCCTTGGCTATCTCCTCTATAGTGGTTTCAAGGACCTTTCCATCCTCCTTAGATGACACTGTGTAGTCCAGTAATATGTAGTCGCCCCTGCTCATCCCCATTATTCCTCCATCGGTTCGGCCATTTCCTCTTTCTCCTCCTCGGCCTTGATCCTCCTCATCTTGATCACATGCGTTATGTACCCGGCCACCCTATTACGGACCTTCTTGGACGCCACGTCGGCCAGCTCAGCCACAACCTTCTTGTTGTGTTCAAAGTCCTCGGTGAATTTATCTGGATATAGGTCCAACAGTTTTCTAGCAATGCTCTTTATGTAATTGGGCCTAACTTTTCCCATAGGCGTGCGGGCAAGCGCTAATAAAAATTTTCCGTTTCTACTATGGAGAACGGCGACATGTCACGTGGCATAATCGACGGATTTGTCGTTCCTGGACGTTCTGCAGCGAGCGTCGACGCCTACAACCACGCTCGTGCTAATAGGTCCATGTGTGCCGATTGGATGTGCGTATCGCATACCGGAGTCGTCTTCCTTCCGTTTACAAAGATTAGCTTATATAAAAAGCTAGCGAAAAACTTAAATACAAGCGGATTAACACCCAACACATGAGCCAGCAGCAGGCCTACATAGCCCAGATAGGTGGCGTTCCAGTACTCGTATTGAAGGAGGGCACGCAGAGGGCCTTCGGAAAGGAAGCGCTCAGAATAAACATAATGGTGTCTAAGGCCGTTTCAGAGGTCCTTAAGTCCACACTGGGGCCAAAGGGAATGGACAAGATGCTGATAGATAGCCTCGGAGACATAACCATAACCAACGATGGGGCCACAATACTTAACGAGATGGACGTACAGCACCCAATCGCCAAGCTCCTCGTAGAGATCTCCAAGACGCAGGAGGAGGAGGCTGGGGACGGAACCACTACCGCGGTCGTGTTGGCGGGGGCGCTCCTCGAGGAGGCTGAGAAGCTCCTGGAAAAGAACATACACCCCACCGTCATCGTGAGCGGGTACCGTAAATCCCTCGAGGCGGTTTCTGAGCATCTGCGCAAGATAGCCGTGCCGGTGGCCAGGAACGATACTGAGACCTTGAAGAAGATAGCCGCGACTGCCATGCACGGCAAGATATCCGAAACTGTCAAGGAGTTCTTCGCGGACCTGGCGGTCAGAGCCGTGCTGCAGGTGGCCGAAGAGCGTGACGGCAAGTGGTACGTGGACCTGGACAACATACAGATAGTTAAGAAGCACGGCGGGGGCCTCTACGACACCCAGCTGGTATACGGTGTCGTTGTGGACAAGGAGGTCGTCCACCCAGCCATGCCGAAGCGCGTGATGAACGCCAAGATAGCACTCCTCGACGCGCCGCTTGAGGTGGAGAAGCCGGAGATAGACGCAGAAATAAGGATCAATTCGCCGGACCAGATGAGGGCCTTCCTAGAGGAGGAGGAGAAAATACTGAGGTCGTACGTCGAGAAGCTGAAGAACCTAGGCGTCAACGTCGTGTTCACCACCAAGGGCATAGACGACATAGCGCAGTACTACCTAGCCAAGGCCGGCATCATGGCTGTGAGGAGGGTCAAGAGGAGCGACATAGAGAAGCTTGTGAGGGCCACTGGGGCTAGGCTAGTCACCAATATAGAGGACCTAACGGAGAACGACCTCGGCTTCGCCGGCCTGGTGGAGGAGAGGAAGGTGGGCGACGAGAAGATGGTCTTCGTGGAGCAGTGCAAGAACCCGAAGGCGGTCAGCATACTGATCAGGGGCGGCTTCGAGAGGCTTGTCGACGAGGCTGAGCGCAACCTGGACGATGCGCTAAGCGTCGTCGCCGATGTTGTGGAGGATCCCTACATAGTGCCCGGCGGGGGCGCCCCCGAGATGGAGGCGGCAAAGGTGGCCAGGTCCCTTGCCACTAAGGTGGGCGGGCGCGAACAGTACGCAATAGAGGCCTTTGCCAACGCCTTTGAAATTGTGCCCAAGGCGCTGTCGGAGAACGCCGGGCTCGACGCCGTTGACATACTCACAGAACTGAGGCACAAACACGATGCAGAGGCCGACGGGTGGAAGTACGGGATCAACGCGTTCAGCGGCAAGGTGGAGGACATGATATCGCTCGGCGTTGTGGAGCCCCTCCTAGTGAAGCTCCAGTCGTACAAGGTCGCCGTGGAGGCAGCCTCAATGATACTGAGGATAGACGAGATCATAGCCGCGTCCAAGCTGGAGAAGGAGGACAAGGACAAGAAGGAGGGGGGTAAGACGGGAGGGGAGCTAGACTAAGGGTCTCTCCCTCAACGCTACAAGTTTTTTGAGTATTCTCACATTGCCCCTAATTGTGTGCCTACTTATGCCCAGCGCCCGCGCCAACTCTCCCCTATCCACGTGCACACCCACGGCCTCGCACGCCAGCTCCACTAACGCGCCCGCCACCACGCGGGGATTCCTCCCCTGCACCTTCCTCATGTCCAGCGATGCAAGCATCTCGTCCAGCGTGTGGACGACGAGGTACGCGTTGGGTACCGCGAGACGCCTAATCGCCGAGACCGCGTACATCCTAACCCTCTCCCTCAGGCCACGTCTTAGCGTGGACGCGAGCAACGAGACCACGTTCCCAAACCTGTCCCTTCCCAGCCTCCTGGCCATTTCCAGTGCCCTGGACATGGGAATGGGGGAGCCACGTTCCAACGATGCATGTATGACGGCGGCCAGCGCCGCCTCGGGCGTATCGTCCACGGCTATCCTCTCGGCGTGCCTACAGAGGCCGAACGGTAGGTCCATGGACATGCAGAGGGACCATACCCGACCGCTGGCACTGTGACTGTGCCCACGCACTGCGGGTACATAGTACACCGCGCCATGTACCGTTGCACAGTCCCTACACACAAGCTCCCCGTCCCCATTCACCACAACGTTGTAGGAGCCACAGTACGTGCACTTCATGGTGTCTATCAATAGCCCATTTTAGAATTGGTGGGGAAACACAGGAGGCGGCCCAGAGAGAAACGTGAAATTGTTCCCCGCTTACCGTTTTCTTACGCCGATATATACCTTGCTCCCAATCGAGAAGGGGCCTCCCTCATCGACGACCTGTATCGACATGATTAGGCCGCCTACCGAAACATACATGTGCCTATCCTTATACGAGTACACTATCCCCCACATATATATATCCCAGTTATCCCTATAATTCTCGTCCCTTTCCGGGGACACGGCCACCTCGACAGAGTCCCCTACATTAAGCGTGACATGTGCGGCTATCTTGTCAAGCGGAAGCTCCAACAGGGACTCACCATCACCGTGCGCCACCACAAGCCTCTTTATGCCCCTCCACTGCGTGTCGCTTATCTCCACTATTCTTCCCTTGATGCTTAGCCCCATCGGGGGCTTGTACCCACGACCTTTATATCCATGACCCCACGCCATGGCCTCGGGCAGTTGGACATTGGCCGCTGGTAGCTAGGGGGCCCTTGGTCTGGCTGGGCGCACGCATAGGCGTTTCCAGGGCCTTCTAAGGTTTGGGTAATGTTGTTCGGACGGGCACCATGTCCACGCATTGCCAAGGGGCAGCTCGACGGGGCCGACGGGTTCGGGACGCGCCTTTCATGGAGAAGGCGGGACCTACCTAACTCCCGCGCCGTTGGCGCTGGCATCCAAGGGGCGTCCCGCACAACGCGTTGGATTATTGTTTATAAGGGCCTTCCAAGGACCAGTACATGTCGACGGTGTTGGCCGACGCCCAGCGAAGATTCCTGGCGGAGCTTAACAGCATGGTAAACAGGCACGTGGTTGTCCATACTAGGAACGGCATGTTTAAGGGAAAGCTCGTGGCGATAGACCAGCAGCTCAACATAATACTGGCCGAGGTCGAGACGCACAATGGAGAGCACTACCAGAAGGCCCTCATAACCTATAGCTCCCTCGACCAGGTACTGTTGCGGGAGGGCGGCACCGACCTCTCGGATCTGGCCAAGTACCTGGAGAGGTACTTCCCCGGTATGGTTAAGTACATCGAGGAGGCCAACATAATAACTGTGGGTGACAGGGTCAGGATCACAGAGGCCGGGGTAGAGGGCTCGGGTCCCCTGGCCGATAGGGTCAAACGCATACTCGACGAGTACTTTAGGTCCCGGTAATGTGTTTGAGATAAAAGAAAAAGACCTATTGGGACGTACAGGGATCATCTCGACTAGGCACGGCAGGGTGGAGACACCAGCTTTTTTCCCCGTGGTCAACCCGGTCCGACAGGATGTCGGGCTGGGAACTGTGGCCAGGTATGCAGGGCAGATAATAACCAATGCATATCTGGTACGCAGATCCTATGGCGACCTGGCCAAGGAGCTCGGCCTCCATAGGATATTGGGATGGGAGGGGCCAATCATGACGGATTCCGGGGCATACCAGCTGCTCCAGTATGGACAGGTCCACGTGGACCCCGACGAGGTGTTGATGTACCAGGTGGATATTGGGAGCGATATCGGGGTCATACTGGACATCCCCTCATCGGTGGAGGAATCCTACGAGTCTGTCAGCCTCGGGGTGGAAGAGACGTTGAGAAGGGCGCGTAGGGCCATCGAGATGTTCAGGGACAGGAAAGGCATGTTGCTGGTGGGTCCAGTACAAGGCGCAGACAAGTTAAGGCTGTTGGCACGCAGTGCTAGGGCCATGGCGCGCCTCGACTTCGACATGTATGCCATCGGAAGCCCCACAACGCTCCTCGAAAGGTACGACTTCTACACTATAGCCAAAATAATAATGACCGCTAAAAGAGTCCTCCCCCCGGGCAAGCCAGTCCACCTATTTGGGGCTGGACACCCCCTGGTTATACCCCTGGCAGTGGCGTTGGGCGTCGATACGTTTGACAGCGCAAGCTACGTGCTATATGCGCGCGATGACAGGATAATGACGCCCATGGGCACCATTAGGCTTGGAGACGTAAAGACCGAGCACATACCCACTTATGGCCGCCTCGGCGAGTACAGGACGAGGGACCTCATGGAGATGCCCAGGGAGGAGAGGACAAGGGTGATCGCGGAGCACAACCTAGAGGTGCTGGTCAGGGAAATCGAGATCGTGAGGCAGAGGATACGTGAGGGGACGCTTTGGGAATACCTGGAGCAAAAGGCGAGGGCGCATCCAAGCCTATACGCCGCGCTGAGGGTCTTTGGAAGGCACAGGGAGTTCGTAGCTGCGTCAAGCCCGGAGACGAGGCCGGAAGCCTTTGGCAGGATCTACTTTGGGGACACGGCCCATCTAAGGCCGGAGCCTTACATGCACTTCGAAAGGGTGAAGCCTCAGGAAAAGCCCATATTGGTCCTGCTTCACGTGGCCGAAAAGCCCTACACGAGGACGTGGATGTACAGGTGGGTGGTGGAAAGGCTTGAGGAGGCTGGGGTGAGGGACAGAGTACATGTAGCGTTCCTCGACGGGATTTTTGGGCCTGTCCCAGAGGAAGTGGCAGAGGTTTATCCCCTTTCCCAGAACATAAGTATGGGCTCTTCGCGTGAAGCCCTCAACCGTATTTTGGCCTTCCTCAGCAGGTACGATGCTGCGATAAGCAATGTGCCTATCAGAGGAGCCATATATGAGCCTAACATAGATAGGCTTGTTGAAAAGGCGATACGCCTTGGCACGTCCGCGTCTACCTGACGTCAGATGTACAGGTGGGTGGCCCCCCTGGCCTTATCCTCCATCTTGCGCACCTCCTCCAATTCCTTCTCTATGGTCACTGCAAGCTCCCTAAGCTTGGACGTGTCTATGTGGATCCCAAATAGCGACGAGAAGAACTCCAGCGCCGTGCTCGCCGCACTTGGATCCGGCCTAGAGACGTCGGCGTAGGGGAGCACCACCATAGCCGGGAAGTCCAGCCGTTCGAACTCGGAGAGCAGTAAGGCCAGGGGGCCCACTATGTGTAGCCCCGGCTCAAGCATCTTCGAATTGCCCATGGGGAGCCCGATCTCGCCATACCTTTTAGTGTATATTACCCTAAGCCTGTCCTCCGGGTCCGTCCTCAGCCTGCTGTCGAGGCCCCCAAACAGCACGGCGGTCTTCAGGCCATTGTCGACAACCCACCTTGCCAGGTCCCGAGTGTATCTGTTGAGCACGGCGTCCGCCACTCCGAAGTTCATCACTACAGCCATGATCTTGTCGCACAGGTATATGTCGCCTGGGGTGATCAACGATTGGCCGGCGCCCGCGCTCACGTAGGGGGCCTCGGGCAGCACCCTTACGTAGCCTGCGCGCTGACACGACTCCGAGAGGTGTCTCACGGCCAGGTAGCCCACTACTCCTATACCGTGGAATCCAGTGACAAAGATCTCCGGGGAACCGGGCCTCTTGACGATGAATTCCACCCTCATTTGCCCAGCCGGGAAAGCGCGTTGTTGAGCTTTTCTATCTCTGCCACCATGTCGACCGCCTCGAGCTGACCGCCGCATAGAGGGCACTGGAACTCCCCCGCGGACGCCTCCTCGAAACTGTATCGCCTGTAACACGAGGTGCACACATAATATATGGTGCGTGAGAACGCCTTGACGGCGGCCGACAGCTTATCTGCTACGAGCTCCGCCCTATGCTTCACGGCATCCGCTATGACGGACCCATTCACATACCAGAAATACTCGTGCCTGTAGTCCTCGGTCATACGCCTCTCGACCCCAATGAACTTGAGCCTGTGTAGGAACTGGAGCACCCTACGCACCTCGGCAGCCGACATGTTCAGCATGGCCGCGATCTTGTCATCGCTGAGGGGACTCCCCTTTTCCAGCAGCAGCTCCACAACGCTCTGGGCCAGCTTGCCATACTCCTGACTGTCGAACTCCAGCGTGGCCATCTTGCGGACCAGGAAAAGGTAAACCTCCCACTCCTCCGACACCACGCCTCCCTGTTGGGTCCACTAATAAGCGTTTCCTTACCTCTGCGCCACGACCTCGTACCCCGCGGACCTCGCCAGCTCCACAATGCCGCGCCCCGAAACGACCGCCCTAACCACATCCACCACCTTATCTATGGGGATCCTAATCTGCACCCTCGTATCCCTGTCCCTCACAGTCACAGTGCTGTCCCTGGGGGTCCTCTCGTCAACCGTGATGGCAAGGGGGGTCCCCACCTCGTCGAACTTGAGGTATCTGTGCCCGATACTCCCATCGTCGTCGTACGCAGCACGTATCCCGGCCACACTGAGGGACCTGAATATGTCCCTAGCTATTTCTATATAGACGTCCCTGCGCACTATGGGGAGAACAGCCGCCTTCAAAGGCGCTATCTCGGGGGGAAATGCGAGGAACCTTCTCCCGTCCTCTATTCTAACGGCATACTCCAAGGCCACGTACACTATCCTGTCCACACCAAACGACGGCTCCACGACGTGCGGCACGTAGTGCTCCACCTCCACCTTCCGTTTCTCGGACTTCACAATGACCATGTCCCGGGTGACCGTTATGTCGCCCAGCCTAACGCTGTCGGCCGAGGCAAGACCCTCGAGCAGCACGTCCCTATTCTCGTTTATACGCCTGATGACCTCCCCAACTCTGTCCCCATACGCCTCGCGGATCTTACTTGGGTTAGGGTATAGCCTCCGCTCCTCCACAGTGCGCGGCTGCTCTAGCCTTCTGTCCAGGATCAGCTCCTCGCCGCTGTACATGCCGTGCCTCCTCAAATCGTAATCGCCGCGATACGCGTGGCCAGACACCTCTATCCAGCCGAACCTCTCCGTATGTACCAGGTGGTCAAAGGTCTGCGTAGAATAGTGGGCCCTCTCGTGGGGCAACTTCGCTATGAACTTCTGGCGGTCCCGCGGCACGCCAAGCTCCTCCATGAATCTCTGGGAGAGGGCCAAGAAGAATCCCATCCACTCGTTCACCACGATCCCCCTCCTGACGGCTTCCCCCACTGTAATCGTGATCGGCTCCTCCACGCCCCTCGCCGCCATCTCCTCGCTCACCACGTTGACCTCGTAGTTCTCGGCCTCGCCTATGAGGGGACACTTGGGTTGCTGGGGATCTATAAACATCTCTATCTCCATCTGGGAGAACTCCCGTAGCCTTATGAGGCCTTGCCGCGGCGATATCTCGTTGCGGGCGACCTTGCCTATCTGGGCCACGCCGAAAGGAGGACTCCTCCCCATTATTCCGGCCACCCTTTTAAACGCCACGAACATTCCCTGCGCGGTTTCCGGCCTGAGGTACCCGATGTTGTCGCTGTAGGGGCCTATGAACGTCTGGAACAGCAGGTTGAAGCGTCTTATGTTACCGAGACTCCCACCACATATCGGACACTTGACGCCGTGCTCACGCACGAGCCTCATCATTTCGTCCTCTCCGAGTCCCTCGACCTTCACCTTGATGCCCCTCCTATTCAGTTCCTCTTCTATAAGCTGGTCGGCCCTGTACCTTCTACCGCAAGACGTGCACTCAATTATAAAGTCGGTGAAGTGCTCCACATGGCCCGATGCCTCGAAGACCACCTTGGGCATTATTATAGGGGATTCTATCTCCACTATGATGTCCTGATAGGGCAGCACGAACGTCCGTCTCCACTTATCCACGATGTTGTCCTTGAGGAGGACGCCCAGGGGGCCATAATCGTAAAACCCACCAACGCCACCGTATATCTCGAAGCTGGGCCAGAAGAAGCCCCTCCTATTTGCTATGTCGTTGGCCACATCGGCCCTACTGGCCATACAAGTGCCTTCCATGTAGGGAATATATGCATTGCATGTGCCGCGTCACTGGCGCACCACCTCATACCCCATGCCCAGCTCCTCAAGCAACCCCACTGCACGCCTGACCTCTTGATTGGGCACGACGAGAACGTACGAGCCGTTCAGCCTAACTACAGGGTAGCCCACGTTAACCGCCCTCTCGAGCCTCAGCAGCGTGTAGCCCGGAATATGCCTGAAAAGCACGATCTTGAGCTTGTCCATGTTGGTCCTCCTCGCAGCTGAAATGGGCACCACAAGGGGAAAGTACCTCCTGATATAGTTGAGCCTACTTCTTAGCTCGTTTAGGGAGACCAGGTCTATTTTGTTGGCCACGGGCACGATGCGCTTGAACTGGACTCCCATCTCCACGAAGACGTCTAGCGACGACTCGAACTTGCGCACGAATTCCTTCCACGATTCGCCTACATCCACCACGAAAAGTACTATGTTGGCGCGTATTACCTCTTCAAGGGTGGAATAGAATGCATCCACCAATAGGGGCGGCAGATCGCCTATGAAGCCTATGGTGTCGGTCAATATGGCCTTCTTGCCATAAATACCTACAAGCCTGGAATACGTGTCCAGCGTGGCGAAGGGCCTCCCATCTATGAACTTGTCCTCGCCGGCAAGCGCGTTGAATATCGTAGTTTTGCCGGCCGACGTGTACCCGGTGAGGACTATGCTCGCGAGGCCCGAGTCGTACCTCCTATCTATGAGCGCCTTACGTCTGTCCCTCAGGTGGTCCAGCTCGTCCACGATCGTGGATATGCGCCTCCTAATGAAGCGGTACCGCGACTCCACAGCGTATTCGCCGGCGCCCATAAACCCGATCTGCTCGCCCATCTTGGCACGCCTGATATATTCCCTGAAGAACGGCACCATGTACCTGTGCCTCGCGAGCTCGATCTGCAGTTTGGCTTCCCTGCTGCCAGCCCTCTTCTCGAATATTTCGAGTATCAACATGACCCTATCCATAACCGTGATGCCGAGCTCTTTGGCCAGATTGAACAGTTGGACCGGCTTGAGCTGGTGGTACGCAACCACCAGCTCAACCCCCTTTTCCCTTATCATCGACCTGAGCTCCCGCAACTTGCCTGGCCCCACATAAGTGTTGGGGTCCTGCTCCCTGAACTGTGTCACGATCCCAAGCAAGGCGTGGCCGGCCATATCCACGAGAGAGGCGAACTCAGCTAGCTTGCTGTCCAAATCCTCGCTCTTTTCACCCACGTAGAGTAGGACCACCCTCAACGTGTGGGCCCCCACACCAAAATAAAAACTTGTCTCGGCCGCGCCTCAAACCAACGTCAACGATTACAGACGTTCCGCAAGGCAATCCTAATGCCCGGTAACCGCGGCGAAACGCCAGAGCAGATGCCCGTCCTTGACCGCGTCGCGACGGCGCTGCAGGCCGCAACGCCTTGGGTCTCGTCGCGGCACCTTTTAATGCTCGAAACGGGGAGACCCCAATGAGGGTACTGTACGTGGACCTTGCCAGGGGAAAGACGCGCATGGAGGCCGATCAGGGGCTCATGCGCGGTTTCCTTGGAGGGCGTGGAGCCGGCTCCTGGATTTTTTACAGGCTTGGCGGGCATAGAGCCGACCCCTTATCGCCCGACAATCCCCTTATCGTGGCCTCGGGACCGCTTGGAGGGACCCGCGTGCCCATGGCCACTCGGGCCTACGCGGTATTCAAATCGCCGCTTACGGGCATATTCGGCGGGTCGGGCCTAGGAGGCACCCTGGGGGCGAGGATGAGGTACGCAGGCGTGGACGTTCTCGTTGTGGTCGGTAAGGCGGATAGGCCCACGACGCTAATCGTTAGGGGCGACGAAGTGCGTTTCGAGGACGCTTCTGACCTATGGGGCAGGGATGCCATTGAGTCCGAGGTGGAACTTAAGAAGGTGTATGGTAGGAACGCGGCGGTCCTTACCATAGGCCCAGCCGGCGAGAACATGGTCAGGTACGCGTCGATTAACCACGAGTACTGGCGCCAGTTTGGCAGAACAGGTGCCGGTGCGGTCATGGGCTCAAAACGTCTCAAGGCCGTGGTCTTCATTCCAGTGACCAACGAGGTCAACGTGGCCCGTGCGGACATGCTGGACGCGTGGATAAGGGAGTTCCTGCCCCACTTCATGGAAAAGACGAGGCCTCTCAGGGACGGCGGCACTCTGAGGCTCATCGACATGGGCAACCCCATGGGCTTCTTCCCTGCATACTACTGGACCCGACTGTCGCTGGACGGGTGGGAGGCAGTATCGTGGAGCAAGAAGATACTGCCGGAACACTTCCTGCGCCCTGAGGCCTGCCTGTACTGCCCGGCCGCATGTCATCGGCCGGTCAAGGGCAAAAAGTTCGACGTAGTGGTAGATCTGGAGTACGAGACCGTGTTCGCTGTGTCGGGCCTCTGCGGCGTGAAGGACATAGAATGGACCATAAAGGTAAACGATCTTGCCGATAGGCTGGGGCTGGACACGATAACGCTCGGCAACGTCCTTGCATTTGCCATAACTGTGTCCAAGAGGGGGAGGCTTCCCCTTGAGCTGGACTGGGGAGACGGCGAGGCCCTGGCCAGGCTCGTGGAGGACATCGCCCACAGGCGGGGAATCGGCGACTTGCTGGCGGAGGGGGTGCTCAGGGCAGCGAGAACGCTAGGCATGGAGGACGAGGCGGTGCATGTGAAGGGCCTGGAGCCGGCCGGCTACGACCCACGGGTTCTCAGGGGTATGGCGCTCAACTACGCGATTGGTTATAGGGGGGCGGACCACCTGGCCACCATGGCGTACGCAATAGACATACCCGGCAAGTTCGGTGGGGCGGAATATCTGGGCCCCGAGAAGGTGGAGGCCATAACGTACATGGAGGATATGGCCGCCGTCCTCGACTCGTTGGTCCTCTGCAAGTTCGGGAGGGACGCCTACGACCTGTATCCAGGTGGCAGCGGCTACGAGACGTTTTCCAAGCTACTCACATGGGTTACCGGCGTGGAGTGGAAGCCAGAAGATGTGCGCGCAGTGGGCGAAAGGATAGTCACGCTTGATAGGTGGCTCAACGTGAACATGGGCGTGACAAGGAAGGACGACAGGTTGCCCGAGCCCCTCCTTCGCCCTGTGGAATTCGAAGGCAAGCAGAAGGCCGTCACCCGCGAGGAGGTTGACGCAGCCCTCACATACTATTACCAGTTACGAGGCTGGGACGAGAACGGCATTCCGAGGAGGGAGACGCTGAAAAGGCTGGACCTAGAGTAGATTACGGATACTCATTCCACTGCCCCCCAATGAACACCATATCGAACATGACCTTACGCTGTTCTTGGATGCCCTGACCAATCGTTATCTCGAACACGAAGTCGAAGACTGAGAGACCCCACCGAACTTCAAGTCGACTTCCCCAGTACTGATCTCTGTGCTCACTTTCAGGACGTCCGACCACAGCGCATATGCGGCTCCCAACACCAGCAATAATATTAAAATAGTAAAAACGGCCTACCATAGGTAAGCCCAGCAATCATGATATATGTGTAAAACAATTTTGTTATATACCTTGCTCAACGCTTGTTTCTAAAAGGAAACAAGACTGATCCATCAATACATAATGGTAGTTATATTATAGAAGTATTTTAATTAAGGGATCTTATATTGGAAACATATTTGTATTAGATATAAAGTTCATTGGGTATATCTCGACTATACATATAAACTACTTTGTTTCTTTAAAGTAACATATGTTTCCTAAAAATATCAAATGCTATTAAAGTCTTATATTTCAAGTACAATTGTAGAGTAGTGAGAATCACCGCGCCTAGAAGAAAGAGGGGCGCTGTAGCGCCCAGCGTCCACCACTTCATGCTCCTGATGTTGCCGGTTCTGATTCTAGGCGTGTCATATGCGTTGTGGTCCGATGTGCTGAAGGTCAAGATAGAGATAAACACTGGCGACCTCGACTCCAGCTTCACCGGTAATATAATAGGAGTATGTGGGTTTCCCCAACGATGGGGGATGGACCTTCTTGCGCGAGGGTTCCGATCCTACGGCTAAGGATGTCGGACAGTGCTCGGCTAACCTCGAAGAAATAGAGAATGAGGACGAGGGGAATCCCTATGGAAATAACGATCCAGATCTCAATATAACCATGTGGAATGCCTTCCCCAGCTATAACTGTACCGTTATATTTGAGAAGAGGAATGGGGGGACAGTCCCTCACAAGATACTTTTTAGGCTGTCCGGCAACTATCAGTACATTAGCGAGGATCCTTTACGGTTTTACCTCATGGAGGGCGATGTGCCGGCAGTAGAATGCACAAGTAACATGACCAGTGGCGTAGAGCTGGACCCAGGGGAGTCCGTCTGGTTTAAGCTGAGCTGCCACGTACTGCAAGGCGCCGAAGAAAGGGGCACTTATAATGTCCAGATATACCTGGACCAGGTGCTTTTTGTGCATAATGGTTGTACTCCGGGCTATTGGAAGAATCATCCCGAGAGTTGGCCGGACCCCTACACGCCGAGCGATGTCCTTGGCGCTGTGTTCGCCGCGCTCAGCAATAGTGTGCCCTTTGACGGGTACTCGCCTAACACCCTAATGGACGCGCTGAACTTTGGCGGTGGGAGTGGGACCGACGGCGCGGCGAGGATACTTCTCAGACATGGGGTCGCCGCCCTGCTCAATGCCGCGTCTCCCAGCGTGAACTATCCTCTGACCGTCAGCGAGGTGGTCAACTCTGTGAACAATGCCATTGACAGCAATGATAGGGGCACAATGCTGGATTTAGTCGAAGTGTTGGACGCATATAACAATGCCGGGTGCCCGCTGGACTAAAGATGCAAACCGTCACGGTACCGCGGTTGGAGCTGCAATGGGCACCACAAACCTCGCCCGGGCCTTTACATGGCAGTATACATGAACATGGGGAAGGGCCGGGACAGCGGAAAGAGAACCGGATTGGCCCGGCACAGAAACCAATAGACCCGTTTTTCGCCAGCCCATCGACATGACACATGAGAATTGGTGGACCGGCCGGGATTTGAACCCGGGACCACCCGCGTTCTCGGGCCTTCCCTGCAAGGCGGGCATTCTTCCGGGCTGAACTACCGGCCCGGCACAGATGGCGTCCAGCTTAAAAAAGTTGTTGGCAGGTAGCAGGATTATGGCTGTACTTTCCCAAGGTTCCGCCTCACTATTTTTCCGTCTGGCGTCCTGAATATGCCTATGACCACGCCCGGCCTCCCATGAGGCTTCAACACCCAGACCTTCTGGGGCTTAAGCCTGTACTTTTTCCCTTCAACATCAACCTCGTACTCATTTTCATAGTATTTCCTTAGATCAACCATGGAAAGCCTCGCCACAGAGATTAATTATTGTTTCTCAGCAGCGCCCACGCCTCCTCACAATACAGACCTTTCAAGCGTCATCACCGGGATCCCCACGTCCCCGGATTTTAACTGTTTTCACGGGCACATAGCGCGCTTAGGCACATGCATTAATATATCCCGGCCAAAACCGCCCCATGGATGGGCCTTGCGCGGACCTGGCCGACGGCTTTGGCGGGAGATCGCCGGCCGCGTCTCCATTTGGGGCGGTCCGCGCGCCACAAGCGCCGCCGGAAAGAGCCGCGCTGTGGGATTGGGGTCGCCCATGAGGCTGAGGGAACTGGTCAGGGGGATCGTGCCCGAGGAGCTTATAGGTCTCGTCCCCAGCAGCTTCGACATCGTGGGCTCGCGGAGCGGCGCCGTCGCGATCATAGAGTTGCCCGAGGAGCTGGATCCGTATAAGGCCAAGATCGCTGAGGCGATAACTAGGATGAATAGGCATGTGAGGGCTGTCCTAAGACGTATGGGACCGAGGAAGGGAGAATATAGGCTGTACGAGTACGAGGTGTTGTTGGGCGGGCAGACCGAGGTACTACACAGGGAGCACGGCTACGCGGTTCTGGTCGACCCCACAAAGGCGTACTTCTCGCCGAGGGACCAGACGGATAGGGAGAGGGTGGCCTCCATGGTTAGCGAGGGGGAGGTCGTGCTGTACATGTTCGCGGGGGTTGGCCCGTATGCCTTCGCCATAGTTAGGCGCCGGCCAGAAGTGGGCGTGGTCATTGCGGTGGAGGCGAACCCAGACGCGTGCAATTATCTCCATAAGAATGTGCGCATAAACAGGGCGCTCGGCAAGGTCCTGCCCCTATGCGGGGACGTGCGACGCATATGTCCAAGGCTTGGCCCCATAGCCGATAGGGTCCTAATGACGCTTCCACTGGGCGCCGTGGAGTTCCTCGACATAGGCGTGTCCAATGTTAGGCGCGAGGGGGGATACCTACACTTTTACCATGTTGGCGGTGAGCCCGATCCCTTTGGCGACGCAGAGAGGAGGCTCGAGGAGTCGTGCAGGGCGCGGGGAAGGGCCTGTAGCGTCGTGGGGCGGCAGCTGGTGAGGGAGTACGCCCCTCGCACCTATAAAGTGCGTATAGACGTGAAAATTAAATAGACTCCGTGACCCCACCCCATGGACTTCGTCAGGCTTTGCACCGAGTTGTTGGGTAGACGCAATGAGAAGTGGTGCGGGATCATAGAGGAGAAGATCTCCCAGAGGGCGGAGCTGTTCGGTCCAGTGATGGAGCTAGTGTACGGCAACTCTATAGCCCTTGGAAACGTGCGCGGTGTGTTCACAGCGTACGCCGACGTCGAGGGCACCATGGTCCTCCTCCTGAACTACTCCAGGGGCGTGTCCAATGGGGAGATAGATGCAGTGTATCTCTCCCAGATGGATCCTAGGCACGTGGCGCATGTCGCCGAGGAACTCGCGGCGCGCAGGGGCAAACTGCTACTCCCAAAGGACAGGGCAAGAGGACAGGTAACGATATGGGGGAGACAGGTACCCACCCACGGCATAGAGGGAGGGGCCGAGGTCGACTGGGAGGCTGCGTTCGGCGCCGTGAGCAACATGGTGAGGCTTGGCCCCGAAAGGGGATTCCAGAGGGCGGTGAACCTCTACATGGCTGACAGGGAGGCGTTGCTGGACCAGGGCCGCTCCTTCCTGAGCTCTGTGAGGGAGGGCGCCGAGGTGCTCTCTGAAAATCCGAAGATACTCTACCTAAACATGCAGGTCGACCAGTACGCCATACATATACTGGTGGAATACTTGAACCAGGCCGCCCCAACAATACTGGTGGTTCCCTCGGGAGCCCACTTCACGGTCTACGTCCCTAGGACACTAGGCGTCACTAAACTGGGCGTTTCCCGCGTCATGACGCTGGAGAACTTCAGGGAGAAGGACGGGGTCGTCGAGTTCAAGGTCAGGGAAAGGATAGACACTATAGTGTCCGGCCTCCGCGCAGTGCTCTCCTAGTATATCCGGGGGAGCCCCCTGTCCCTACGCTCCTCCTCCCTCTGCTGCGCCTGCTGCTGCTGTGGGACCCTCTGCTGGAAATACAGCTTCAGTATGTCCGGCACGTCTCCCTGGGCCATCCTGTTCAGGAGGTCCCTATACTCGCTCGTGTGCTCAATGTCGGTGTTTATGAACTGAACGGCGACGGACCTCAGCATGGCCTCGAGCTTCTTGAGCATCTCCAGCGGCATGACGGCTGTTATCATCGGGTTGTTGAGCCACGACTCGAAGTCCTTGAGCGTCCTCTCTATGTACGCCAGCATGGCCTGCGCCGAGAGCAGCAGTGTCAACCTGTCGTCTGTGCCCTCCATCTTCTTCCCAAGCGTCTCCAGCTCGGAGGCAAGGCGCCTCTGTTCTTTAACCCACTGTTCAAGTCTCTGCGTCATTGACGTTATATAGTCGTGTATCAGGTCCCTCTTAGGCTCCATGATTAGGCACCAGACCAGTATTAATAAAGCTTTAGATCATCGCCGTGATCACGGCGGCGATCACGGGCCCCGCCAAGTAGGTCAGGGCGCCGGCAACCCCAAGCTGAAGCCCCCTGGACGCCAGCCTCCTCAACACGGCGAACCCCTCCTCGCCAAGCACCCTCACGGTGGCCTTGACCGGAATGTATGCGACTTCCACGGGACGTGCGTCGAGCATCGCCTCACATGCCGCCCTCCTCACCGCCGCAGCCAGCTCCTCCGGGTCCCCCCTCTCCCCCACTATCCTATATCCCCTCCCATACGCTATGCCGGTCGCAGCATGGTTGTCCGTGGTCACCACCTCGGCGATGTCCACGCCGAGCCCGTTCACGGTCTGGAGCAGCTTGGCGTACGTGCCCTCAGCCATGTTGTTACCGTCGACCACAACTAGGAGGGAGGGGACCCCGCAGGACTCCACGTATATTACGTATATCCCATTGCCGAGCACTTCGCCTGAGAACGTGGTCAGTTCGGAGGGCCCCACATGCGACACGCCCACCGACACGTCGCTGCAGGGTGCCCCGCCCATAGAGGACAGGGCCCGGATCAGGCGGTCCACCTCATCCGAAGACCACGAGCTGTCCTCCCCATACCTGTTCTGGGCGTCCACAACGACGGCCCTTCCCATGACGGCTCGCTGCACCTCGCTTGGCAGGTCATCAGACGACTTGCCCTTCCTGGACACGGTTATTATTGGCATGGCGGGGAACCCGAAACGCACCAGGCGGAATTCCCCGTCCTCGTGGAGCGTCGGGACGGCGCCGTCGCGGCGAAACACGCCGCCGTTCATGGCGCGACGCACGGCATTTACTATGATGTCCACGTCCCCGACCCCTACAGGGTCGTTCTCGTGGCTCCCCGCGCCGTGAAGGAACACGGCCCTGCCGCCGAGGCCGTCGGAGAGCCTCTCCACGAGCAGCGCCCCTCCCACCCCTCTGAGGGGGCCCGGGTGGGCCTCCGAGACGACTATTGGGGGCAGCTCCGCGCCGTCCAACCCGCGCAGCCTAAATACGTGGATGGTCACCTCGCGCTCCACTGCGCTCCCCTCGAACAGCCTGGCGAGGGCCGACCCGTCGCCCGCCAGCACGTGCCTCATGAACGCCGAAAACGCGTAGTGGGGATTCACGGACCCCCCACGCAGCAGGAGCGCGTTGTACAGCAGTATTGGGGGGCCGACAAGCCCCAGAGGCAGCAGGACGCGCGTCGCGTCGCCCACATACGCGAGGGCTATGGGCGTTGTCACAAGGAAGGGCGCGACCGCTATGGGCTTTCCCCTGGGCCTCGTGTGTACCATGGACGCAGACGCCACGGTCGCCGCTGAGGCGTGGCCGACCAAAGGCACGTAGCTGCCCGAGACAGCCAGCGCGGCTAGGTCGGCGACGGCCGTCAGAAGCACGCCCACGGAGGAAACCGCCAGCGCCCTCGCCCAGGTCAGGACCGGGTCCCTCAGGGCCGCCAGGAACAGGAACATGGCGCCCAGCAACGCCAGGTAGGGGGCAGGGCCAAGCGCCAGCACAATGGGCGTCAGCGCTACCGTCGATGCGAGCGCAACCCTAAGCGACGAGGTCCTAAACAGCACCCTGTTGCCCCTCTCAAGTTCGCGCGTCACGGCGCGTCGGACGCCGCACGTACATGGACGTCCCGGCTAGGAGGCGCCGCGGGCATTAAGCGGCGAGTCGTCACAGTGGGGGCAACAACAGCCCAATTTAAACTTTTTACGGCGCCGAGCGGCGCGGCTCCAGGGACCAGTAGTCGGCCGTGCCTCGCCAGAACTCCTCCTCCACGTCGGGGGGCAGGTCGTAGGGCACAGGGTCCCTAACACCGTTTATCCTGAACGCGACCCTCCTCATGTAGCAGGGCCCGCACCTCCCACAGTGCGTGGGACCGTCCCTGTAACAGCTCCAAGTGTGGTGGAGGGGGGCCCCCACCTCGAGGCCCAGCCTCACTATCTCGTGCTTGACCAGCTCCCCCACGGGCATGAGGAGGCGCACCCTTCTCTGGGGGCCCGTGGCGTAGGGCAACACGCCGTTGAGCAGCCTGTAGAACTCTGGCTCGTTGTCAGGGTAGGCGCCCGCCTCCTCCAGGTTCACGCCCAGGGCCACGGCGTCGAATCCCCACGCCTCTGCCAGGGCCACTGCCAACGCCACAAAGACGAAGTTGCGGGCCGGCACCCACTCATGGGCGTACTCGGCCCCGCCCATACCGCCGTTCCTGTCCGATATTTCCCCCTCGCCCAACAGCGGCGACGAGCCCACCCTAGCGAAGAAGTCCGTGTCCACCTCTATGAGGGGGACCCCGAGCGCGTCCGCAATCCTCCTCACCGCCTCCCTTTCCCTGTCCTCCGCCACATGCCTATAGTTGAAGTGGAGGAGCGCAACCTCGTACCCGTCCCTCTTTAGCTTGGCCGCGGCTGTAGTCGAGTCGAGGCCCCCGCTCGCCACCACGAGGACCCTCCTCACCTCATCCCTCCTCCACAGGCCCAGCTCCCTCCACGTCCCGTCCACCCCAACCTCAAGGGCCGTGTAGGGCTCGAGCCTCATAGTAGGCCTCCTCCGCCATATGGGACCCCCCTCCTCAAGGAACGTGTCGTAGCTGGCGAAGAAGAGGGCCCCCAGCTCCCCGTCCCACATGAGGTACAGCGGCTTGAAGTTCGTGGCCAGCCAAAGCCTCCCCGGCCTGCGCCTGTCCAGCACAGCGAGAGCATAGCTCCCCACCACCAGGTCCACGAGGACGTGGCGCAGCCCCTCAAGCGAGCCATCCCAAACCCTCTCAAGGAGGGGGGGCAGGACGGCGGCGTCGATCCTACTCTTACGCCTCAGGCCAAACCTCGCCTCCAACTCCCTATCGTTGGCTATGGTCCCATTGTGGGACACCGCGATGTACTCGCCCACCATGGGCTGAACGTCGTCCTCAGTCTTGGCGGACACGTGCTCCGTCGTGGGCTCAGCCCTAAGGTTAAATATGGCGGCCCTCACACCATCCACCGAAAACACGCACTCCCCAGCCCCGCTAGGAGGCCCAAGACCCCTACAAGAGGCAAAAGACCCGTCGTCCCTTAGGAACACTATACCCCAACTGTCACGCCCACGAGAAACCGACCTCTCAACAATACGCAGGAAGGCCTCCCTCGCATCCTCCCAATCGTTGCCAAAGATGAGGACACCCCCAACAGAACACATCGCCCCAACCCCCGAACAACCACATATAAAATTCTCGGAATAAGAAAAAACGGGGTTTAACCAGACCGATCGACAAAAATCCTTTTAGGCCTACGACGCCGTGACCGTCACAGCAAACTCAGTACCGCGTTCAGTCACAATCTTCACGACATAGTCCTGCCCCCCAGTAACAGTACATCCAGCCTCAAACTGGATGGTTACACTTTCCAAGCTATTTGCTCCTACCTCAGCATCTCCGTCCTGAGTAGTAATGGTTTGATTTATGCAGTGGACAGAAAGCGTACCAGGAAGTAAGAGGTATCCCGTGGAAATTGTAGCATTTACACCTCCTAGATTACGCACATACAACACAGCCTGAGGGGGATTAACTGAGCTATCTAAACTAGCCGCCTCTATTTTGAGTTTTTCTGCTCCCGCGGCAAGCTGCTCGGCTTGGCTTGCCCCGCGCGTGACGAAGCCGCTGAACCATAGGTAGATCAGTATCGCCCCTATGACTGCAACTACTATGAGGAGTATCGCGGCGACTATTGGTTCGAGGCCCTTCATCTTGCGCATGTGTCTGTTTGGGTGTATGCAATATAACCCCATCGGTTATTTGTTGGCCTATAAACCCGAAAGGTTTATCAGACCAGCTCCTCAGCGGCCCGCCTCCTCAGGCGCATCCGGTGCCTGTACTTGTATATGGCCACCACAAGTATTGCCGATGCCAGCACGGCCGCGATGGGTATGGGGTCGAGCGTCCACACGGCTCTAAGGGTAAGGGGTCCGCCCACTGCTATGTCCCGGACCACTAGGCCGTCCTGTGTTCTCCAGCCAGCGAAGACGAGCCTTATTGGGGGTATGGGGCTCCATACGGCCGTTGGTTCGGGGGCCGGAGATATGACCGTGCCCTCGTTGACCCATAATGCGGGTTCTTCGACTGTGCCGTAGGGGGTGATTAGGACCACCCTGTACTGTCTTACCAGGGTCGGACGTACGACTGTGGGCCCCGTTACGGTTATATCGGCCGTGGGTTCTTTCTGTCCAGTGGACCAACCGGCAAACACCACGCGCCTCTGATCCGTGGCGGAAATCGCGTATGTCCCGTCCACGAGCGCCGCGTCTATCGATATCCTTATGCGGGCCCCCTCAGGGAACCACCCCTCCCTACCGACCCCAACTATGTACCCTGGCTCTGAGACCCTGACAAGGTAGTAGCGCATGTACCGGGGCTCCAGGGGCGGTGGAAAGACGCGTGTGAGTGTCCATCCGCTTGTCGGGACTAGCATTGTGCCGTTGCCGAACGTTATTGGGAGCGCGGACACGTTGTACACTGCGGCCACTGTTATGGGCGCCTCCACGCTCAGCTCAAGGGGGTTCTCCCTGACAGTTACGCCGCCGATCTCCCAGGCGTAGAACGTGCCCGTGACGTTGCCGAACGTGTACCGGGGGGGCGCGTACAGCCTCACCCTTGCGCCCTCGGGCACCCACCTGTCGCCTCCCACCAATTCCCTCGGCCCAACAGTGACGAGGTACTCACGCCTATAGGTCACACTCACCTCCGTGTCCACGTCGCCGAGCACCCTGACGCTGGTCGGCGGTGCGACAAGTACGCAGCGCGTGCCGTTGCCCACGTCCACTATGGGCGGGGCCTCAACGTCGTGCGTCCCCCACTCCAGATAGGCGTTTCCCTCGCCGCGAGGCAACTGGACGCCGCCTATCCTCACCTCGACTGGGCACGGCGAAGACACGGACACCTTGACCCGGCCGAGGCGGAGTAGCCTCACGCCTTCCGTGGTCTCCACAGCCACTATCCTCCCGTCCAGCGACGTGTGGACCGAGGTTATTGGTGCGCCTATGTACATGCGGCCCACGGCCCTTTCACCTTCCAGTATGTAGAGCTCCCCGTTGACTAGCCCCACGAACGTCAGGCCGCCGGACGTGTACAGGGCCGTTATCGAGGCGGGGAAGGCCACGCCTTTGAGGACCCTTCCAGTGGGGTAAATGGGCCTACAATCCTCGTCCAGGGCCAGGGGGATCGATGCCAGGCCGTGGGGAGCCCTCACAGTGACACCCCCATAGCTGCCATACACGGCCAGCAGGGGGCCTGTGGACCTCACCACGTGTACTGGGACCACACAGGGGCCCCTCACAAGGAATGTCGCCACCGATCCCTCGCCCCTGTACAGTAGGCCGCCGTCCACGTAAACCGAGCCGTCCGCGGTGCCCACATACACACGGCCCTCAACTACCCCAACAGCCGTTATGGTACTGTTGAAAACGTACGTGTCCTTGACGAGCCCGGCCACGAAAACCCTCACGAGTCTGGAGTTTGACACAGCGGCCACATTGCAGTCCGAGGCCACTAGGTAGGCCTGCTCGACGTCGTGAGGCACCGACCACAGCGTCCTGCCCCAAGCATCGAACACGGAGAGCTCCTCGTCGTCAATGACCGCGACACACCTCCCATACACGTCGACGGACGCGGCCACGGCGGCCGCGGACCACATGGCGTCCCCGCCGTCCGAGTACACAGTGACGCTGTCCGGCCCCACGCGAACCGCCACGTCGCCGCTCTCGGAAACCACGACGTATCCCTGGGCCAGGAACGCCAGTACGGCCAACGCCAGGAACGCCGCGGGAAGCCTCATTACGGGTCCACCTCCAACGCCCCAACCATTACCGAGGGCTCCGGCGACGTGTACCTCCTCGGCCAGAACACCACAGAGTTATGGCCGTCGAACGTCTCTGCGTCGCGGTGCGCGTAAAGCGTACAGCGGGGCAGAGCGCACGTGGAGCGTCCCCCCTCGGAAACCCCCACCAGCGCCGTGTCGTCTATGGTGGACGAGCCCTGTATATCCCCGTAGTTCACCCTGATTATGCCGTTCCTATACAGCATCACCTCGAAGTTCACCGTGCCGGTCTTCAGCACAAAGCATATGGGAGGGATTATACATCTGATTGCGGTAAATGCGCCGTCCCACCTAACCACGTAGTATTGGCCCCACACGTCCGTGCCTGTGCGCGTGTATATGTTATCAGGCCATAGGTCGGCCCACAGACCTGCGATCATGCGCCGCCTTGCCAGGTCCCTTTCCGTTGAGGTCCTGTCGTCCCCGCAGGACCCTTGGAGACATATGTACCCGTTCGAGCCGACCCTCACCCGGCTATACGAGTCGTCGTAGTAGGGGAACCTCCAGGGAAGGTTAAGCCTCCACTCATCGTCGTTCCTGTTCCAGTTCCTCCCTGTCCCACCCCCAACGAGGCCCCCCGTGGACATTTCGTAGATCTGGTAGACGTACTGGGGCCACCCGTCGTCTACCGATATGACCGTGGGCAGGCTGGACCTGTCGGGTACCGGGGACGTGGGGCATAGGTACATGTATATGGTGGTGGTGCTCCCCCTCGGTACCTCGTCAACCTTGACCCAGACAACGGCGCTGCTCGCAGTCCACTGCTCGACCCAGTGGGGCAGGTAGTTGGGCGTGAGTCCGTCGTACCTGACGAAGAGCAGGTCGGTGCCGGAGCTCCTGCTGAGGATCGTCCCGCTGGTTATGGTCACCTTCACCGTGTAGTCGGTCAGCCTTGTCCCGGAGCGCTCGCGTATGGTTATGGGCACCCTACACATGTAGTTTTCCTCCCACGGCGTTTCGGGGACGTCCAGCCTTAGGCGTTGGCCCGCGCTCCACGTGCTTTCGGAGGTCAGCTCGTCGTGGTCTATACGTATGTCCAGCCTATAGGTGTTGCCGAGGGCCCACGCGGGCACACCGTCGAAGTGGAGGGCTATCCTGTCGCTGGGCCCCACCGCGACGTTGGTCTCCCGCGCACTTCCAAACGGCGTAGTGGCCCTGACCATGACGCCGCTGCCCTGGCCCACGTTGTCCAGGGTGACGACGAGGGTGCCGTTGGAGAAGAGCTTGACGTACGCTATCTCGAAGGTTACGAGTCTCGGCATCCTCACCGTGTAGGTGCAGGTGCCCAGGCTGCCGCTCACCTCGAAGTCGAGGGGGGCCCCTTCGGGCACTACAGCGGTGTCTATGTCCACGTTTATGGGCACCGTGTTGGGCCCGTTGTTCAGCCAGAAGCCGCCGCTGGCCAGCACGGTAGCCCCGTACCTGAGCTCCCACGAGTAGCTGGCCGGGGGACCCGAGTTGGTTATCGTGGCCCTCGCATCCTCCACCGTTCCGGTGGGCAGGGTATAGCCGCCGCTCTGGTCCCTAGTGAACCTCAGCCACTCCCACGCGTCAAGGGAGAGCACCCCGCAGAGCCCGCC
>JALWZH010000135.1 GCA_027002815.1 Thermoproteales archaeon
GTAGTCGCCGCCCCCCACCTTCTCGTGGTACCTCTGCACGTACATGGGCTTGCTGAGGTTCAGCAGGAAGCTGAAGAGGTGGGCGGCCACATCGGCGTCGTCCAGCCTCTTCACGCCGTAGCCCATGGACGAGAGGAGCGGCTTTACTATTGTACGCCCCATACGTGCGGCCGCGGCATATGCGGCGAAGAAGTTCTCCGTCACGATAGTCCAGGGAACGGGTAGCCCCCTGAGGGCGAGCGCCATTAGGCTGGCGGCCTTGTTCCTGGCCACGGCCCACCGGGCCGGCTCGTTGACCATCGGGAAGCGGCTTGCCATGGCCTCAAGCAGCCAAAGCCTGTAGGCATACTGTTCGAAGTCCCTGACCAGTCCGATGCCCCTCAGGAAGGCGGCGCCGACATCCAGGTGCCGGAGCTCCCCGCGGCCGGCCTCGTATATGTGTACCCCATCCCGCACCTCCACGGCCAGCCTTTCCACGGCCACCCTGCGCGGCGTGTGG
Organism: Thermoproteales archaeon; assembly: GCA_027002815.1. GTDB lineage: Archaea > Thermoproteota > Thermoprotei > Thermoproteales > Thermoproteaceae > WANN01. Next base: position 500 of record JALWZH010000135.1, read on the forward strand.
CCGGCCTCCCGGATAGCCCTCTCCAGGTCTGCCACTTCCTCCGCGTCGTCGACCTCGGCGGAGACTACTATGCCAATCTCCATAAAAGAAATAACGGGGATGTTTATATGTGGCAATGCACAGGTATGGCGCTGCGGCGGCCTTCGCGTGGGCCGCCGTGCTGGTGGGCATAGTGGGGGCCGTCCTGTCGAGGAGCTTGGCCGTGCTGGGCGATGCAGTGCATGGACTGGTGGACGCCGGCGGCATAACCATGGCGGCGCTGGTCCACTCGTTGGTGGCGCGCGGGGTGACCAACACCTACACATATGGTCTCCACCGGGCGGAGGTGCTCGCCGCCATGTTCAACTCGGTCACGCTCATAGCGGGCTCAGCATACATAGTGGCTGAGGCCATAAACAAGCTTGTATCCGGCGTGGACGTGGATCCCCTCCTCATGGCCATATCCTCCACCGTGGTCCTGGCGCTGAACGTTGTGGCGGTGCTGCTACTACATGGGGGGACAACGCTCAACATCAGGGCTGCATACCTCCACGCGCTGTCCGACCTTGGGGTTACCCTGGCAGCCCTGGGGGGCGCCATATCCATAATGTTGACCGGCGTCAAGTACCTCGACGTCATAATTGCGCTTGCCATCTCAGCCTATTTGGTCAAGATGGGCATACCCATACTGCGCACTTCCATAGGCATAGCCCTCGACAAGTCGCCGGTGGACGTGGAGGGGCTCAGGCGCGAGTTGGGGCTACGCGTACACGACCTACATGTCTGGGCCCTGTGCCCAGACATAAAGGTGGCGTCCCTACACGTGGAGGTGGAGGACCCCAACACGCCCATGAGCAAGCTGGAGGACCTGAGGAGGTACATCTCCGAGAAGTTGGAGAGGCACGGCATATGCCACGTCACGGTCCAGTTCGAGCTCGGCAAGTGCGTGGCCGAGCACGACCACGAGGAGGAGCACAGGCACTAACCCTATAAACCCGGGCGCGTGGGTACCGCGTTGATGAGAGCTCCCGTACCCAAGCGGTGAGGAGTTCACGTACCGACTGATCAGGGTATTACCTCGGTGGACTCGAGGAGCGGGTCGTACATGAGCCTTTCCCTGGGTATCAGGCCCCCCGAGGCTGCCCGCTCCACTTCGCCGGCCCTCTCCTCCAAGATACGTATAGTCTCGTAGGTCACCCTGCACACGGCCTCGAAGCCCCCCTTTCCCCAGTAATCGCCGTAGTGCATGTAGAGGCACCTGCCCCCACAGACCCCCAGATACCGGCAGCGTGCGCATTCCTCCCTGACGGCTAGCCCGTCGCGGGAGAGGCCTCCACCCACGTTGCCCAGCAGAGACCAGGGCTCGTCCACCGCTATGGGGCACGCCAGGACACGCCCGTCAGTGCCAACGGCAAGGGCGTGTTTACCGGCCCCACAGGGAATCCAGTCGAACCTTTTCCAGAGGAGCGCCCTGTATATGCCCAGGAAGGGTATCAACTCGAGGAGACGGCCGCGCCCGGCCTCTTCGACGAATCTGTCCCTCAACGCGCGGATCCCGGGAAGGTACCTGTCCCTGGCCCAAACCATGAATTCGCGGGGGCCCCACTCGTCAGTCCAGAGCACGTTGAGCTGCCAGTGCACAGCGTCGAAGCCCAGTCCCAATAGGTGGAACGCGTCGACGTATATGTCCGTGAGCCTGGTAACCGTCATCCTGGCCACGACCCTGCCGTGGCCGAGCCCCTTCAAGTGACGCAGCGCCCTCACCACCCTCCCGTAGGCGCCTGGTCCCCTATACGCATCGGTGACCTCCCTCCTCCCATCCACGGACAGGAGCACCACGTCGATCCTCCTCCAGTACTCTGGTGGCAACGCGTCGACGAGCGTGCCGTTGGTCTGCACGCCGAAGCGGGCCCCCTCGAGCGCGTCCATGACCGCCATCACGTAGGCCGGGTTGAGCAGCGGTTCGCCGCCATAGAAGAAGACGGTGGGGTTGGGATCCCTGGCCGCGATGAACCGAGCTACGTCCTCGGGACGCACTGTGGGTTTCCAGGGCACTAGCCTAGGGCTGAACGAGCCGCCGCAGTACCGACAGGACATATTGCAGGCCCCAGTGGTCAACACGAACCAGAGCATGGGACCATCCAGATACGGCTTTAAACCGGTATCCATGAGGGCCATGGAAGGGAATGATCGTTGAAAGACGGCCCGCCCATCGTGATGCGCATCGCGGTGCCCATGGCCGGCACAAGCTGTCGGCGATTGCGCGGCGCGAGCCGCTGCCCGTCACCTACTGTTACGAGCGGAATGGCGTTGGAACGGCCGTTCAGCCCCATTTAAGGGCGGCCCTGTCGCCCGGCCGCACCTCTATGGCAGGGGAAAGCTCCACCACAGTGTCCCCGAAACCGCATACCGGCCTCTCGTCGAGGGGCATCAAATCGGCTACCTCGGTAACCGTTCCGTTGAGGATCCACACGGCGCGGAGCGGCACCACAGTGTCCTTCATCCACATGCACCAGCGGCCGGCCCTCCCAAAGGGAAACGCCATGCCCACGGCCCCCACTCCCCTAGGATCATATTCCCGCTGGCCCATGTAGCCGAGCCTCCATTCCTCGGGACCCTCAGCCACATACACCTTGTATTCCCGTCCCTCCACGACCAGGGTGGCAGTGACGTCGAACGGGTCAACTTGGTCCTCCCTGAACATCGACATGACCAGCAGGACCGCCAACACGGCTATGACGACGACGGCCACCGCACGGCGCATGCGCTAGGAATGTACATGGCACATTTATCCGTTGGGGATGTGCGTGGATCCCGCGCCGGCATGCCGGGCATAGCTCGCACTTGAAGCGCCGCCTCCTTCCCTGGACCCCACATCCATGTAAGCCACGGGCCGGGAGCGGGCCCCTCAATTGTCCCAGGTCCGTGGATGCTGCCCTCTATCAGCACAACCCCTGCCATCCATCGGCCCACAGCCCGGGCACGGCCCACGCCTCAAATTCCTAGCAGGGATCCGTCCTGTTGTTCCTCGGCAGGCCGCCCACAGTTGGAACCCGATCCCCGGGTCCGCCTTGCCCTTATTGGCTGGCCGCGGCGCCTCCTCATGAAATATCCCACCGTCGCTGGCCACCCACTGTACGTCCCCAGCCCCGAGGGCCCCTCCACACCGGTGAAACCGAAGTTCCTCTCCCTTA
>JALWZH010000136.1 GCA_027002815.1 Thermoproteales archaeon
ACATGGCCTCCTCTACGTAGCGGTCCAGATTCCTCACCACGTCCTCCTTCGCCTTCCTCAGTTCCCTGGCCCAGGCCACCACGTATCTGTAGGACTCGAGCACCATGCCCGTGCGGGGAATGGCGTTCTCGGAGGCCCTCTGGAACGCCTCTGCCCAGCTCATCCCAGCACCTCGGCCAGGTCCAGCACCTCTACGTCCACTGCAGCCCTGGACAGGTTGGCCAGGCATATGGGGCACGCCACCACGATGGTGCGCGACAGGGCTGACAGCCTCCTGAGCCTCAGCTCGGCCACCGACCTGGAGAGGTCCGGCGCCACGGCCTCTATGGGCCCCCCACAGCACATGGACGTTTCCTTCCCCGTGACGTACGGGTCCTCCACCCTCTCGATCCCCACAGCGTCGAGGAGGCCCCTGTACGCGTGGTACATGCCGAGGAAACGCGCGTAGAGGCAGGAATCGTGCACCGTCACTTTCCCCATGCGGTTGGCGTGGGTCGGCTTGGCCAGTTCCAGCCAGCTACGGACCTTGAAGGGTACATCGACGTAGTTGGGATAGACGCGGGTCAACACGTGGTGGGTGTGCGGATCTACAGTAACCACCTCCTCGACCCCCCGCCCCGCCAACACATCAACAACCCTACCAGCGTGGCGAGCGAAGTCTTCCTCGAAGCCCAGCTCGTATAGGAGTGCCCCCGAGTAGGGCTCCTCCTCGTACAGGTAGCCCACCTCCACGCCTCCGCGCCTCAGCAGGGACACTATGTTCCTCAGTATTGTCCTGGACCTCTCCACGTCCTTGCCGCTTGGCCTTGCCAGGAACCTTGCCAGGGAGCCGCCCCTGGCCGCCACGCGGGCCCTCAGCCCTCCCCTATGCGCGCCCAGCGACTCGAGCAGCCCCGTCACGGACTTGACGTATGGGTACAATTGGTACATGCAGGACGTGTACAGCACCCTCCTGCCGCCCCTGGCGAGGCCCAGCCCCTGGGCCCAGCCTGTACACACATCGCGGCCCACTGGGAACGGGAGGCCGTGCCTCTCCAGGGACTCGAGGATCATATCCCTGAGGCCACGCAGCCACTCCTCCATGGGAGGTCCACAACATGACGTATAAAGCTTGCCGGTAAACTTCAAATAGAGTGGCCACCCTGGGGTCATGGACTGCATCTTCTGTAAGATAGTCAAGGGGGAGGCCCCCGCATGGCGCGTCTATGAGGACGAGAGGACCCTCGTAATACTGGACAAGTACCCCGCGTCGAGGGGGCACCTCCTCGTAATCACCAAGGAGCACTACACCAGCATAATGGACGCACCCCTCGAATTGGCTGCACATGCGTTCGCTGTGGCCACTAGGTTCGGCAAGGTCTGGGGCGAGCTCGGCGCCCCGGGCGTCAACATAGTGACCAACGCGGGGAGGGCGGCAGGCCAAGTCGTGTTCCACCTGCACGTGCACGTGATACCCAGGTGGCCCGAGGGACAGTTCAGGTGGCACGGGACCCGCGAGATCACGGAGGAAGAGGCCAGATGGGTCATCTCGCAGCTCTCCAAGGCCCTCGGCAATGCCTAGCACCGGCGAGAACTATATATTTCCCGGCATATAAACCCGATGGAATTGGACTGGCCCATGGGGCCCGAATGACAATTCCAAACCGCGGGGTAACACATTTCGCCATGCTTCTCTCGCATGTAAATGAGGGACAACAGACGCTAAAATGGGCCATCGTTATTAGTTAAGCCAGCCTCCTGAGTTCCCCTTCGTTATCCTAGCCCTGTTGGCACCCAACCGACGCCTAAGGCAGGCCTCTAGCCGGTTCAGTACGCTGAGGGATCACTGGGAGGCCCCATTCTACGGGTCTCCGCATGTCTGCGTTGAATAGCGAGTTGCAGCGCCTCTCACAAACACAATACATATGGCGATATGCCGCGCACCTTCACAGCTCCCGCAGCCCCAACAACATGAGCTCCCCAGGCTACTGGCGCAATGCAAGTGCAACCCCCATCTGTACCTACTGCAATGGCCAGCGTTGACATGCATGAGAAATGCCGCACCCACATGGACGGCCGCTTGACGCCGAGCCGTATAGGCCTATCCACTAACGCTGTGGACCCGAGCATTCGGCAACGAGTTCTTCATAACAATTGAACGTTTCCCTGTGCTAACCGGAACATGAGGACTGTTGAGGACAAGCGTGCGTACACGAGACGTCCCGAGCCAGCACAGACGCGTGTCGCCGGTATCGCTACATGCTGGCCTCGTGTTCCGGGGCGTCACAGCTAGTACCTGTGGGGTCCTCTCCTCGTGGTAGGTGGAGCCGTACCTGGCCACACGGCGCAATACCCTCTGTCGATCAGGGCACCGGCCCGATACACGTCGGACCATTCCAACAACGCTACTTATGGACGCATTGAAGGTTAACGGGATGGGAAGCAACATAAGGACACCTACTGCAAAAACTAAACCACAGTTTCCCCTTCTGCAGTACAAGAAGAGACTATGCCGACTATGCCGGGATTCGCCTTTTCACGTGTTCGGTGTCTAGGTAGCAGTGCCACTCGACTTCCCTGTAAGTCGTGTAGAGCCCCATCACGGGCTCGAGCAGTCTCTCGAGGGACCTCCACAGGCCGCCCCACACACGCCTCACGCGGCAACGGTACGTACAACGCCCTTATACGGCCAATCATAGCCTCAATGACACCCCCATATCGCGGATACAGCCCGATATCCTTCCACTGTTCCCGCCGCCGAATCCCCCTCGGCAGGGACAAGTCCTCTGCCAATCATTGATACCGTTGCTCGGCGGACCTTTCTCTAGGCGACATAATTTAATTACAAGATTATACATCTTCGTAGAAATGTCGTCGATCTCAGCGCTACTGGAAGAACACCTGGACAACCCGATCAAGGCCAGGATAACGCTCGAAGTCCTCCTTAGGGAGCTGATAGACGACTTTGACAATTACTTGAACGAGTTCAGCTCTTGCACGGGGAAGCGTTGTGTTGAAATAGCTAAAGAGGCCGCCAACCACATCTCCGCCGATGTATGGTACCTGTTGACTAGGTTTACTGGAAAAGAGCTGGACAAACGTGTAGGCGTAAAGACAAGGGAAGTGGAGGATTTCCTTAAGGATGTGGTATACGAGGCGGCCCGGGTACTTGAGGTTAAGTCATATGAGTTGGCGGAGTTCAATGAGAATTTGTCCAGGGCATTGTACTATATTGTAGAAGCCCTCTACCTTGCCCTAGAGGTCGCTTTGTCGAAGACCGAGGCGACCGAGGGAATGAGAAAAGTCGTGTTACTATTCTTTGCGTCTTATGCATATGTAAACAGCTTAAAGGACGTTGCCGAAGGCATTTTGAGAGAGGTCTACGACGAAGAATCGCTCAGAGGAAGCGAAATGTTATACCGATTCGGAACTATACTACACGGACTAAGAAAGATAGGTATAACACTCACACATGAGGACCTAGGCAGAGAGTGATCCTCGACACAAATATCCTGATAGACCTATATCTTGAATGTAATTTAAGACACAAGAAGCCTCGTTACTGCTCCGAGTTAAATATATACATAAGGAAAAATGAGGGACGTGTCAAGGTTTCTGAATTCACTATACATAGAACTTCCCCGTGCTATAATGAACAGTATTATTAGAGGGATAGTTCCAATAAATAATGTTCAAGATGTGTGGAGGTTCATTAATAGTATTGTTGGATGGTTGGACAGTATTCCATTGAACTTCTTACCAGAGAAGACCTAGTTTTGGCCAACGAGATCCATGGCACTTATAGGGGTGTGCGGACACAGGACGCGGTTATGCTGGCCGTAGCCATTAATAGAGGAGTGGAGCTGCTGACAGCAGACAGGAAACTGGTGGAGGCTCTTATCTGTACCTGTAGTGAGCTGGAGGGATACCGTACGTTAAAGTCGTGTAACTGCAGTGTGAATGCTACGGGTAGGAGACGCAGTGCAGTGTTGATATTGGCCCAGCCGTGACGCTTCCTATGGCTTGACTTGTCCCGTGGGGTTGCCCTATGGGCGTGGTGGGGCCCATGGATATGATTTAATAGCGGCGTGGGGAGGGCCGTCATGGGTCTCGTTGATGCTCCCGGCGATTTCAAGGGCGTCGACATGCAGAATGTGGACGTTAAGGAGTGTCTCCCCCTCTATTCTAGGCTTATCGCCGAGGAGAAGCTCCACGTGTCTAATGGGGGCGATGCGTCGTGCCTTGTCCCCCTCCTCGGGAGGGCCGTGTCCCCGGGCGAGGACGTGGAGTTGGGCGAACTGTTTCCGAGGCCCTCACAGCACCGCGTCTTCCGCACCCCCCTGGAACTGCTATGGGGTAACTGGCCCACGCCCCTCTTGAGGGTCGGAGATGCGCCGAGGGAGGCGTGGGCCAAGCTCGAGTGGTACAACCCGTTCAGCCAGAGCATAAAGGATAGGACGGTCTACGGCTTGCTCTCCTCCATGGCTGGGGACCGCCTCGTCGAGGTGAGCAGCGGTAACACGGCCATCGCCATGGCCGCCATTGGGGCGGTGTTCGGGAAGAGGGTCAGGATATTCCTTCCCCGCGTCTCCCGGCACGTGGCCAAGCTCCTAGAGCTGCTCGGGGCCGAGGTGGTGCTTTCGGACGCGGAGAACACCGTGGAGGCCCTGGACCTCATGCGCAAGGAGGTGGAGCAGGGGGCCGTCCACCCAAACCAGTTCCAGAACGACGCCAACTTCCTTGTGCACCTGAGGACCGCCGCTGAGATAGACTGGCAGTTGAGGTCCATTGGGGAGAGGCCCACGTACGTGGTCGGGACCATCGGCACGTCGGGGCACCTAGCCGCCATTGGGTTCTACATGTCGGCAAGGTACGGGGCCAGGACGATAGCCGTGCAGCCCGCCGACTGGATACCGGGGATAAGGCGCGTGGAGACCGGGATGAAGTGGATCCACTGGGTGGAGCACGAGCTCGTCTCGGTCTCCCTGGACGAGGCCTTGATCGGCGTCAGGGAGCTGGCGCGCCGCACCGGCATGCTCGCCGGGCCAAGCTCCGGCGCGGCGTACTACGAGTACACGAGGAGGCGCGAGGAGGGCACCTACGTGCTGATACTGCCGGACGACCTGTACAAGTACACGCATTTCCTGGCCCTAAACATAATATAGCCCGGCGCCCCTCACAATTAATTCGATCGTCCCTGTTTCCGAGGCAAATCTATTAAAGGTGTCGTACATCTAATTAAGAAATTAGTATTGCTACTATTAATTAATTTTTTTACAATGGTATACTATTATACGAAATTCTTATTAAATGTTTCACTTGAAATACTATGGTTAAGGCTAGGCCAGACCCTACATTGTATCCTTCGCCTCGAGACGCCATGAAGGCCCCTCCCGAAGACCTTGCGTACGTGGCCGCGCTGTACGTGGGCACAGGGGTGGAGAAGAGGGATTTCATAGCCGTGGTGGACGTGGACCCCAAGTCGGACACGTATAGCAAGATAGTGGGGACCGTCGAGATGCCCCACATGGGCGACGAGCTGCACCACTTTGGGTGGAACGCCTGTTCCTCGGCCTTTTGCCCAAACGCGAAGCCCTTCCTCGAGCGCAGGTACCTCGTCGTGCCGACGTTGCGCTCGTCTAGGATATACATCATAGACACCAAGGAGGACCCGCGCAATCCTAGGATAGTTAAGACGGTCGAGCCGGAGGAGGTGGTGGCCAGGTCGGGCTACACCAAGTTCCACACTGTGCACTGTGGTCCGGACGCCATATACATAAGCGCGCTGGGCGGCCCAGACGGCGTTGAGGGGCCCGGCGGCATACTGGTGCTGGACCACGACACCTTTGCCCCCCTGGGCAAGTGGGAGCTTGTGCGCGGCCCCCAGTACTACGCCTACGACTTCTGGTGGAACATCCCCCAGGGGGTCCTAATATCGAGCGAGTGGACCGTGCCCCGCTGCTATGAGAACGGGTTCAGCATGGAGTGCCTGTCCAGGGGCGAGTACGGGCACAGGCTTCACGTCTGGGACCTCAACAAGCGGAGGCACATGTACTCGGTGGACCTAGGCGAGGAGAATAGGATGGTGCTCGAGGTAAGGCCCCTACACGACCCCACCAAGCTCATGGGGTTCGTCAACGTGGTGGTCAACGTGAAGGACCTGTCCAGCTCGATCTGGCTTTGGTTCCAGGAGGACGGCAAGTGGCGGGCTGAGAAGGTCATAGAGATCGGGGCCCAGCCCTCAGAGGGCCCCCTCCCGCCGCCCCTCAGGGACTTCAAGATGGTGCCTCCCCTCGTCACGGACATAGACGTCTCCATAGACGACAGGTACCTCTACGTGTCCCTGTGGGGCATCGGGGAGCTGAGGCAGTACGACATATCCGACCCCTTCAAGCCGAGGCTCGCCAGCACGGTCAAGCTGGGCGGGATCTACCACGGCGCCGCCCATCCGTCCGGCGCCAAGCTGACGGGCGCCCCACAGATGATATCGGTTAGCCGCGACGGGAGGAGGGTGTACGTGACCAACTCCCTGTACAGCACGTGGGACAACCAGTTCTACCCCGAGGGGATCAGGGGGTGGCTGGTCAAGGTCGACGTTGGTGATGGGACCATGACGGTCGACAGGAACTTCCTCGTGGACTTCGGCGAGGCGAGGGCCCACCAGGTGAGGCTCAGGGGAGGGGACGCCAGCACGGACTCCTACTGCTACCCGTGATAGACGCCTCGTCCAACCCGTACCTTTTTTCCGCCCTCCTCGGCGTGGTCCACGGGGTGGACCCGGCCAGGGGCTGGCTCTTCGTGGCCTTCACCTATGCCCACACCAAGTCGATTTACAGGTCCGCACTCGTGTTCGCGGCCATTGGGGCCGCACACGCTGCGTCCATGGCGGCGGTGGTGTTCCCCCTCGTACAGCTGGCCCGGGACTACTCGTGGCTCTTCGGCATAGCCATGGTGCTCCTAGGCCTGCTTAGCGCTAGGGGCATACACCTGGCCACCCCAAGCCCCAACATGGGCGTCCTATACGTGTCCGCCATGGCCTTTGCGTACGGCGTGCTTCACGGGGGAGGTGTGGCGCTGGTCCCAATAATATGCGGCGTGGACGTAGGCGCAGCGCTGGCCGTACACATATACGCGATGACAATGACGATGCTGACCATGGCGATAGTGGTGTACAGGCTCCTGGGCTTCGTGGCCCTACGGAAAATCTGGCTCAACTACGACCTCATATGGGGGGCACTACTGGTGGGGCTGGGCACATACCTGCTCGCCGCCCACGCGCTTTGAGGCCCAACATCACGGCCATCGGAGCGGCTGGGTTCGCGCATAGGCGTTACAGGCCCGCGCCCAGAAGCTAGCAGGTAACCTCGCTGTAGTACTTGTCCAGGTCTCCCCTCCACGTGGGGTCCTCGTACTCGGGGAGCTTGACCCTGCCATGGTACGGCTTGGCCACTATCTCGAGCACCTCGTACTCCTGTAGAAAAGCCCTTAAACCTATAATAATACGTCTCACGTGACGCGTATTCCCCGTTCATGTCCGCGCCTTGGTGACGGCGTTGTGGCCGCGCCGGGATTTCCTGTGGCTGCCATGGATGAGAATTGGCGGAGACTAATAACGGTTTGGCCTGCGCCTCACTTTGCGCCGCCTCCTCCGCAGTGCAAAGTGTCCGGGCGACGCGGCGTTTGTCCAAGCGTCGGGTACGCGGCTATTCCAATCACCTGAACCTGTTGGATATCCTCACTGTCCGGCCTGCGCCCCCCAAGAGGCTCAGCCACGCGTTGATCAACGTGGCGTCCACATCTGAGTCGTAGACGGCGGTGGCTATGCCCCCCTTCCGGACCATGGATAGGACCATGGCGGCCACCTCGTGGGCGTTGGCATCCGTCAGCTTCAACATGAGGCACGTGCATCTGGTCAGCTCGAAGAGCCTATGCACCGCCTCCATGGTGGTAGTATATACCAGGAGCGTGGTGCTTCTCAGTATGCCATACACACGCAGCGTGAGGTCCCACGGGATCGATATGTCCCTCCTCATGTCCAGCAGGTAGATGGCGGGCTCCACGTTGGGCCTCTCTATGTTGAGCCTAGAGAACCTCAGCCGGTAAAGGTACCTCTTCCCGCGCTCGACGTTTCTATAGCCCTCCACCAGGCCCCTTGCCATGAGCTCCCTCAGAAGGTCCCGCACGCGCCGCTCCGAGAGGCCGAGGCTGCTCACCAGCTCCGACACGGTCACCCACTCCTTCCCATCCACTATGTGCTGTATCAACATGTAGCCCAGGAGCAGCTTTCCTCCCGGCGTCAGCTCCGCCATTCCCATGGACCCCATGAAGGAGCCCGGTTTAACGTGCTACTGCCCATGCAAAAAATTCACGGAAAAGATTTCCTGTTTGGCTTGACTTAAACATGCACTGGGCCGACTCTACATGCCTAGGAGGGAATGGACGGACATAGAGGTGGAGGAGCTCTCCCTGAAATTCGAGGTGGAGCCCGCTGAGGAGCTGTTGAGGTGGGCCGTGGAAACGTTCTACCCGAACATCGCGCTGGCATTCAGCGGCCAGATGGAGGACGTGGTGCTGCTGGACATCATGCACAGGGTGGCCCCGGGCAGGGTGAGGGCCTTCATGATAGACACTGGGCGCCTGCCCGAGGAGATATACGAGCTGGTGGAGGAGGTTAGGCGGCGCTACAGGGTGGACATAGAGGTCTACTACCCCGACAACGCCAAGGTGGAGGAGATGGTGAGGCTCTATGGCCCCAACCTGTTCTATGGGGGTCCCCAGTACCGCCTGCTGTGCTGCAAGGTGCGTAAGGTGGACGTGCTTAAGAGGGTGCTCAGCGGCCTGGACGCGTGGATAACAGGCCTGCGCCGGGACCAGTTCCCGACAAGGGCCGTCACAAGGAAGGTGCAGATAGACCACGACAACTTCGGCATACTGAAGCTGGCCCCAATATGCGACTGGACGTTCGAGGACGTGGCCAACTACGTGAGGGAAAGAGGACTCCCATACTGCAGGCTCTACAACCAGGGCTACACCAGCATCGGGTGCGCCCCATGCACACGCCCCACCTTCGTCGCCACGGGCAACATAACGGCCGAAGAGCTTAGAAAGGGCAGGTGGTGGTGGGAGAGGGGGACGCCAAAGGAATGCGGCATCCACTGCTCGTTGGAGGCCGGGACCTTTGAACGTCACATGGAGACCATGTTCAAGCTCAGGATTTCGAAAGACTAGCTTTCTAAGGCACCCCCACTAACATTGCGGGGACTGGCGGGCCCGGTGGGATTCGAACCCACGTCCTACGGGTTTCTTCTTTGGGCCAGGGGCAAGCCCTCATTGCTAGGACAAATTAAAAGTTTTGTGGGGACTCCTCGGTTGGAACAATGAAGTTCTTCGCTTTGTGCCGCCCCTGGCCCCTAAAAGCCCGCCGCTCTGACCAGGCTGAGCTACGGGCCCAATTGAGGTGCCACCCCACAATTAAAATTTTGCTGTTCGGTGGAGCGGGTATTAGCCTCCGCCGGCCGCCGGCATGAACACGACTTCGTCTCCCTCTTCCAGGGCCTCCCCCATGTCATCCACAGCCATCCCGTTTTTCAGTATGGCTGTCTGGGTGCCGTCGAGTAGCCCGGCCATATTGGGATACTTCTCCAGTATGTGCCTCACGAGGTCCCCCAACTTGTTCCCCCCTTGGAGCTCCACTTCCTCGTCCGATATTCCGGCGATTTCTGCGTGGATGCCCAGATACCTGACGTACACCTTCATGTTGGGTTTTACAGATGTATCGTTATATTTATTGTCATATCGGAAAAAACTTCATTATTTGTATTGCTTTTAACCCGGTGCCCTTGGACCACAGGTGAGGCTCATAGGCAGGGACGAGCTATCGGGGCTGGGCGCCGTTTATCTGGTCGATGCGAGGCCGACGGAGCTCTATGCTGGGGACCACCCTGAGGGCGCTGTCAACGTGACGCTGTCCATGGTGGCGGACCCCATCACAGGCAGGACGCTCGACGTGGGGACGCTGGCCAGAAACCTGTCGGGGGTCGGACCGGACAGGCCTGTCGTGGTGTACGATATGTACGATGGGTCTGCAGCCGCCAGGGTAGCGGCGACGTTGGAGCACTGCGGCCACAGCGAGGTCTACGTGTTGCGCCACTTCGTGTCGCCGCGTGTGTTCAGGGGCCTACGCGTGGCCAGGGGAGGCGGCCTCGCGTGTAACCCTACGGGTGGCGTGTACGTGGATGACGTGGAGGGGCGTGATGCGGTGCTCGTGGACACCAGGGACGGCCCCCTTGACGGCATAGTGAGGAGGGACATCCACCTACCCTACACCGCGTTCCTGGCCAGGGACGGCATAGTGCCAGTCGACCCGAGGCTTCCCAGCGACAGGACATACTACCTGTTCTGCGGCCAGGGACACAAGGCGGCCATAGTCTACGTGGTTCTGCGCCACTTTGGGTACTCGGCGAGGCTACTCGACGGGGGTTTATGCGGCGTGGTGTGTTTCAGGGGCGGCCCGCTACAGCTCGACCAGGCCTGAAAGCTGCGCTTTGATCTTCAGTAGTTCCATGTACTGGTCCTCGAGGCCCAGTTCCCTGGCCATCCTAATGGCCTTGCCAACCCTCTTGTAGAGGCGTCTCGCGTAGTCGTTGCCCCTCACTATAACCTCGCCTCTCCTCACGTTTGCCAGGAAGCGCGTTGCCTCCCTAAGCACCATGCCCACCTCCTCCGCCTTCTCCTCGCTTACAACGCTCCTCCTGTTCCTCTCCACGCTGATTGTGAGGTAGATGGGACTCACAAGCATCTTGGGCTCCGGCTTGGCTATCTTGTAGTGGCCGAGTATGTAGCCGGCTATGAGGTAGCGGACCAGCTCAGACACACCTTCCAGCCCCTCCCTACGGGCCATCTCCACAAGGATGTCCTTCACAGACCTATGGACACGCACCGACACTATTGACCCTTCCTTGTCGGGTGCCCTGAAGAGGTTCTTGTAGAGCTCTTCTGGGAAATTGCCCTCCATGGGTCGTGGGGTGTAGGGATAAATAGGTTAAACAGACAAATTCGGTATATCCCTAAGTAGTACATTATAGAGGTCGCGCAGGTGTCCCGCCCTCTCGCCGAACGCCCTGGAGAGGGCGCCCAAGGCCTCCTCTATGTCTGTGGCGACTGCGAGCACCGCTGTCCGTTCGGCCATGAGCGCCCACTTGCTGGACCTGAGCTCCCCCTCCGTTAGGTCGTGCCCGTCAGGCGTGCCCAGAGCGTCGCTGTAGTCGTCCCTCAACTGGTACAGCTTGCCCAGCGACCGGCCCAGCTTCCTAAGCCGGTCGACCACGTCGATGTCCACCTCAACGAAGAAGGTGGGGAGCACCACAGAAGCCTCTATCAGCGACGCGGTCTTCAGCTCTATGGCCTTCATGTACCATTCCTCGCCCTCCATGCGCGCCACGTCCATGGCCTCCCCCAACGCCAGTCTCCTCGCAACGTCGCTGAGGAAGAAAACCACGTCGAGTCTACGCGTCAGCGCGGAGTACCTCACGGCCTCTGCGATGAGGAAGTCGCTGGCCAGCATGGCCAACTTGTCGCCGTGGCTCATGCGCGGCGTGAGCCGCCCGCGCCTGTACGTGTGCCCGTCCACAATGTCGTCCTGCAACAGTGACACTATGTGCATGAGCTCTATCGAGGTGGCCCCGTAGACAAGCTCCCTTTTGAGGGGGAGGTCCTCGCTGATGACGTACGCAGTGAGCAGCGCGGCCATAGGCCTCACAAGCTTGCCGTGGTTCTCTATGTAATGCCTCACCGCGTGCCTCAGCTCGGGGAGCTCTATGTCCCTACCGACCAGGTCCAGCTCGGCCCTCACCATGGCCATGGCCTCGTCCACAGTATTGGGAAGACCTAACACAGTGGGGAACCAAAGCGAAAATATAAGTATTTACGCCATCCTGCGCCCACGCCTACTTGGCCCGGTACTTCCCCTCGGGCGTCCTCTCCACCTT